>JADGDY010000107.1:11983-16839 GCA_016744655.1 Bacteroidales bacterium
TCTAGAATTGCTATAATTACTGTTTCAGTTAATGGTGTAAGTCCCATTTCTGTTACTGTAACACAAGAAGGAACAAATCCTACACTTTCTGTTACTCCTCCAAATCAAAATGTAAACTCTTCAGCTGGGAATACAAACTTTACGGTAAACACTAATTCTGATTGGACAGCAAATAGTGATGCTTCCTGGTGTAATGTCACATCATCTGGAAGCGGAGATGGAACAATAACAGCTTCTTATGATGAAAACATAGAGTCAATAACAAGAATTGCGACTATAAATGTATCTGTTTCTGGATTAGAACCCATAACTGTTACTATTACTCAGTACGGAACTAATCCTACTCTTACAGTAAGTCCTTCAAACCAAAATGTAAGTTCATTAGCTGGAAATACAAATTTCACTGTAAATACTAATTCAGATTGGACTGCAAATTGTGATGTATCTTGGTGTTCTATTACATCTACTGGAAGTGGAACTGGGTCTTTAGAAGTCAGTTATGAAGAAAACATAGAAACGTTAATGAGAGTTGCAACAATTACTGTAATCGTTTCAGATTCAGATCCAGTACTAGTTACACTATCTCAAGATGGAACAAATCCTACACTTTCAGTTGCTCCTTCAAATCAAAATGTAAACTCTGATGCTGGCAATATAGATTTCGCTGTCACATCAAATTCAGACTGGACAGCTAGTAGCGATGTAAGTTGGTGCTCCATTACTTCTGCTGGTAGTGGTTCTGAAACATTAATTGCAAATTATACTGAAAACGAATCCACATCAAGTAGAATTGCAACGATTACCGTATCTGTTACTGGAGTAAGTCCTGTACAAGTTACACTAAACCAAGCTGGAGCAACACCAACTCTTTCTGTTACCCCACCTGTACAATACGTTGACTATTTAACTGGAATTACAGATTTTTTAGTTAATACAAATTCAACATGGACAGCAATAAGTGATGTCGAGTGGTGTACTGTTACACCATCTGGAGATGGAAATGGCACAATTACTGCCATTTATGAGGCAAATAACGAAACAAATGAAAGAAAAGCTACCATTTCTGTTTCAGTAGCAGATGCGTCTACTGTGGATGTTTTTGTAGAACAATCTCCCTTAGTTGGCATAGAAGATTATAATATTAGGACTATACAAGTAAATCCAAACCCATCTACTGGTCATATAAAAGTTTGTCTGTCAGATAAGCAAACGATTAAAGAAATTGAAATCAAAGATCTTACTGGGAAAATTATCTTTTATAGTAGGGGATTAAATGAGATTAACAACTCAATCGATTTATCTGGGAATGCTCAAGGTTGTTATATCATTAAAGTCAAAACAATGAAAGAAACTATAACAAGTCGAATTATAATAAGAAAATAAATAATTAGCAATCAGGCCTGATTTACTGATATATACATCTTAAATCAGGCCTTTTTTTCTATTTAATATTCGATAGTATAAATAGAATCTATAATTCTATTATTTACTTCAAATATTAAAAAATCTAAATGGCTTATAATCATCTTTTATTTTTTTATGAATTTTGTAAGACAATAAAAAATCTGTCAAAAGGTTTTTTTTATCTTTGGCGCTGTTTATTATAGAAAAATTAAACTATGACATTATTAAAAGGAAAAACTGCCCTTGTAACAGGAGGTAGCCGTGGAATCGGACGCGAAATCGCTTTAAAATTTGCTCAAGAAGGAGCCAATGTGGCTTTCTCTGACTTATCTGTAGATGAGAATTTCGAGACTCTTGAAAAAGAATTGGCAGATTTAGGTGTTAAAGGCAAAGGATATGCATCTGATGCCAGTTCATTCGATTCTTCAGCCGAAATGGTTGATAGTATTCACGCTGAGTTTGGTAGCATTGATATTCTAGTAAATAACGCTGGTATCACACGTGATAACTTATTAATGAGAATGACAGAAGCCGATTGGGATTTGGTGATTAAAGTCAACCTAAAATCTGTTTTCAATTTAACTAAAGCAGTTCAAAAATATATGCTGAAACAACGTTCTGGTTCTATTATAAATATGAGCTCAGTAGTTGGAGTAAGCGGTAATGGTGGTCAATCTAATTATTCAGCTTCTAAAGCTGGTTTAATTGGATTTACTAAATCTATTGCTCAAGAATTAGGAAGTAGAAGTATTCGTTGTAATGCTATTGCTCCTGGTTTTATTGAAACTAAAATGACAGAAAAGCTTCCAGAAAACGTAAGAACAGAGTGGATTAAAACCATACCATTACGTAGAGGTGGACAAGCTGAGGATGTTGCAAATGTTGCTACTTTCTTAGGTTCTGACCTTTCTACTTATGTTACGGGACAGGTTCTAAACGTATGTGGAGGTATGAACACATAAAGCTTGCTTAGAAAGTCCGAATTCTTCGTTACGCTTGTCCTTAAAATGTTCATCCCGACGATTACTGTCGGGACTCACATTTAAAGAACTTCACAAGCCTCGAATTTGAACATTCTAATCAATCTTAAAAAATATTTAAAGAATCTAAATGCTTCCTCAACGAGGAAAAAAAATATAGTATCTTTAGGCCTCTTATGAGGTATGAAATATTTTGCTTAATAAGTACAGTAATCTTATCCAAAACATTCTTATTTTCAATGATTTTGCCCTAAATATAATGTGACTTATCATTGAAAATCAGGCTCTCTTTAGGGATTGGGCCAAACTGATTTTCAATTTTCGGAGCGATTATCAAGTTTTTGGAAAAGTTTATTAATAAAAAGCAATATTTGATACCCTGTAAGAGCCTTAGTTTTTTAATGACATCATACAACGAGAAGCCTTGAACGATTTACCTATTAGTTTTGAACAGCCTTTATGGCTCATTATTCCCATATTATTAGTGGCAATTGCCATTCCTGCGTTATTATACTATCGCAACTCAAGCTTCTCAAAACCACTAAATATATTACTCTTCTTTTTAAGATTTAGTGTGATATTTATTCTGGCCCTCCTCCTACTCAATCCTTATTTCTTTAATGAAACTAAAGTTCTTCAAAAACCTATTATAGTTGTTGCTGTTGACGAATCTGAATCTATGCTTAATGCAAGCGACAGTTCAACCATAAGTCAATTGGTGCAAAAAAATATTGATGAAATAAAAGATGAGCTTTCTGATAATTATGAGATTGATTTTCTTTCCTTCAATCATGAAGTAAAGGAAAACCCTAACCTTGACTTTAAAGGAAAACGAAGTGATATTGGCCAAGTTTTAAAATATTCTTCTGAAAAATATTATATGCTTCCGCTTACAGGAATCATTCTGTTAAGTGACGGCCAAAACAACCAAGGAATCAGCCCTTTGCATTATGCAGAGAATCAGTCTACCACTATCTATCCAATAGTTTTTGGGGATACTGCAAAACAAAAAGATGTTTTTATTGATGCGATTTTCCATAATAAAGTTATACGCCAAAATGCTAATTTCCCAGTGGATGTAGTGGTACAAGCCGAAGGGTTTGCTGGAGAAAAATTGACCATAAGAGTTGAAAAAGCTGGACGAGTCATTCAACAAAAAGAGATTTCGATTAGCAACGATAATTTCAATCAAGAAATTAGATTTGAATTAAAAGCTACAGGAAGCGGACTTCAATCCTATTCTATTAGAATTCCAGAACTTGAGGATGAAAACAATACTAAGAACAATCAGTCTAGTTTTTATATTCAGAGTCTTGAAAGCGGAAACAAAATCCTAGTTCTTGGAAACAATCCTCATCCTGATTTGGGTGCTTTGGCTTCGGCTCTCAGAAAAGTAGACGGTTACGATATTGATATTAAAAATCTAAATGATTATCCATTTTCTCTCAGTGATTATCAATTAATCATATTTCACGGACTTCCTTCACTTGATGAAAGAAGCAAAAGAATATTTGAAAAAGAAAAACTAAAAAACAAAGCCTTGTGGTATATCTGGAGTACTTCTACTGATATCCCTTCGCTTACTAAAAATAATTTTCCTTGGGAAAGTAATCAACAAGTGGCAGGATTCGAATATGCAGAACTTGCCCCGAAAGAAGATTTCTCTAGTTTTAAAATGCCTCAAAATTGGGCTCGAAATTATAAAATCTACCCTCCTCTTTACGTTCCTTTTGTAAAGTGGCAAAGTATTGCACAAAATGATGTTATTTTTCAGCAAAGTATTAGAGGATTTGAATCTGGTGAAGTATTAATGGGATTATGGACCAAAGGCCAATTGAAACGCGCATTTACAGCTGGTGAAGGATTATGGAAATGGAGGATTTATGATTACCAATCCACAGGAAGCCACGAGCATTTTAATAGTTTGATACAAAGAGTTTCTCGATATCTGCTTACAGGAGTTTACGATAATAGATTTAATATCCAATATCAAAGCATCTATAACGAGACTGACTTAATAGAATGGGAAGCACAAGTTTATAATAAAGCCTTTGAAACCATTAATGAAGGTGATGTTTCTCTACAAATAAAAAATGACAATGGAACAGAATATGATTATCTGTTCTCACCTCAAGAAAATGGATTTAATAGTTCTATTGGATATTTAGAAGCAGGTTCTTATAGCTTTAAAGCAACAGCCAAACTTTCCGATACTACTTTATTTGAGGAGGGTAATTTTATAGTTGATGCCTGGAATTTGGAACAAGCCAAAGCAGTAAGTAACATGAGCCTATTAGAGCAAATGGCGGATTTGAGTGGGGGGAGTATCTATTTCCCAGAACAAACTACTACGCTCGTTCAACAACTTAAAAACAGTCCCGAAGCAGCTCAAAGATATAGCATCACACAGCAAATCATCAATTTCATTGATTTAAAATGGTTGGCCATCCTCATTGTTTTATTATTAGGAAC
>JADGDY010000108.1 GCA_016744655.1 Bacteroidales bacterium
ATCGAAAGGTGGCAAAAACCAAAGGTCATAAGCTAGTATTTATTAGGAAGCAAAAATAGTTATTTTAAATCGTCATCCTCCTATATTTCAAGCTAAGTTTTTAAGTTTTATTCTATATCTACAGTTTAGTGAAATTATTATCTTTACTTTGCATTAATAAGCTATTGATAAGCCTAATGAAGAAATTTATTTATTTTTTAAGATACAGATATACCATCATTTATAAAATGATATTGTTTTTGGCTGCCATGATTATTATGGTTTATTTCTTTCCGAAAACAGCTCGTTTTAGTTACGATTACACTCAAGGATATCCTTGGACATCACAAAGTTTAATTGCTCCTTTTGATTTTGCAGTGCTAAAAACGCCCCAAGAAATTGAAGAGGAAAAGGAAATGTTATTAATGGAAGTAATTCCATATTACAAATATGATGAGAAGGTTGGGGATTCCATACATCCATTTGTTGAAAGAGGCTTTGAATTGAAATGGACTACCACTTATGGCGCTGATGAAAAGCAAACAAGAAAAAGAAGAACCTTAGTTTTTATCAATGAAAGCTTTTCTTTGTTGGTGCAACGGGGAATCAGAAGTTCGGTAATAGATAGAAATTCTAATGGTCAAATTAGTTTGTTAAAAGGAAATCAAGCTACTATTATTCCAATTAGTTCTGTATATACACTAGCAACTGCTCAGAATTTAATAGAGCAAAAATTAAATAAAGCAGGGAATATCGATATAGCTATAGCTAGAGAGGTGATTACTTCTCATTTGTTTCAAAATGTGACTTTCGATGAACATACAACCACAAAAGAAGAAGAAACATTGCTTTCCAGTTTATCATTATCCTATGGCTTAATACAAAAAGGGGAGCTAATAATAGCAGAAGGAGAGCTGGTTACAGCAGAAAAGTTTCAAATATTAGAATCCTTACGTATTGAATTTGTTAAACAAGTAGGGGGGACAGAAGAGTATTTGGGAACTACCATTGGTTTGGGAATATTAATCATCATCGTGTTTTTATCTTTAGTCGTTTATCTAAATTTGTTTCGACCTTCAATTTTACGTCATTCTAGTCAGATTCTATTGATTTTAGTGAGTATGATGCTTTTTGTAATTCCTGAAAGTTTACTTATTCAGAATTATCCTGATTATATATATTTATTGCCATTGCCACTTCTAGCAATTATAATTAGAAGCTTTTTCGATGTTAGAACTGCTATGTTTGTCTATTTATTGACAGTGATTATTATTTCTTCATTTATTCCGGATGGTTATAATTTCATTTTTCTTCAATTGATAACAGGTATCATTACAATTGTTTCTATTCATCGTTTAAGTAAAAGACGTCAGTTTTATTTAACTAGTCTCTGGATTTTCCTTTCTTATTCGTTTATTTATGTTGCGTTATTATTGGTGAAAGATGGTAGCTTAAATCATATTGAAATAGAAACTTTTTATCTTTTAGGAGTGAGTGCTATTCTTTCATTATTTAGTTATCCGATCATTTATCTATTCGAAAAAGTTTTCAGACAAATCACTGTGCTAACACTTTTAGAATTATCAGACACGAATAATAACCTTCTTAGGGATTTAGCACATAAAGCTCCTGGGACTTTTCAACATAGTATGCAAGTTGGAAATCTTTGCGAAGCAGCTCTAGTGGAGGTAGGAGGGAATACATTATTGGTAAGAGCGGGTGCCTTATATCACGATATAGGGAAAATGTATAACCCCATGTATTTTATCGAGAATCAAACCACTCAAGTTAATCCTCACGACGAACTAAGCTATGAGGAATCTGCAGATATTATACTCGGTCATGTGAAGTATGGAATTAAACTGGCGAAAAAACATCGCCTACCGGAAGTAATTATCGATTTTATTAGAACCCATCATGGTAACAGAAGAGTCGAGTATTTCTATAGAATGGCAGTAAAAGAAGAAGGAGAGGGTGAGGTGGACGAGGGCATCTATACTTACCCTGGGCCTATTCCATTTAGCAAGGAGACGGCGGTTTTAATGATGGCAGATAGTATAGAAGCAGCCAGTAGAAGTATTCCAAAACCTGATGAAAATATTTTAAATAACTTGGTGGATCAGATCATTTCTGGTCAAATGCAATCAGGACAGTTCGATAATGCTGATATTACCCTAAAGGAAATCAACCAAATTAAGAAGATTTTCAAAAAAATGCTACTGACGATTTATCATATTCGGATTGAATACCCAGACTAGTTTACTTTTTTAAAATAGACAGTCCAACTTTACAATCTAAGCACTTTTTATAATCACAATACTGTGTTTTTAGCTCAATCATGGCTTGGGATTCAAGTGCGTTTTTTGGTTTCTTTCCAAGTTCAGAAAAATTCTTTGTGATTTGGTTTTTTTCAGTCTTAATCTCACTTAAAAACTCCAGTGCTCTATCCTCATATTTGCTTTCTCCTTTGTTTTTCCCATAAACAAATAGAAATGGAATCACCGCATTTATCAATAAGCCCATTCTACTAGCAACCCCTAGTTTTTTTATTTTTGAGGAAGATTTTACATCGAATCTGTAGTGTGTATTCCAAAATTCTGAAGCTTGAGATTCAAATAGTTGATGGAGAGGTTTGAGTTCTTTAGTCTCTAAGATTTTACTAAATAAGAAATCACTATGGCTCATTAAATGTGCCAATTGAGCAATTCTGATATCAGGAAAAGCAGCTGGACGAAGTCTCATATATTTCCATAAATGCTTAGGCATAGGAACCAACTTATACTTCTTGCTTAAAAACTCGTATTCCTTTTTTAACTTTTGGTGATAGTTTTCATCATTAGCCTCCTCCAATAAACCTGCTTGTCCAAATAATATGGCTTCTATTTGAAATAACTGATCTTTATGTTTAGCCAGAATATTTGGATGAACAGAGCGTGCTAGTATCTGAAAAGGAAGTTGGTTTATTTTTTGCCCGAAATATCCCGAAATACTGATGAAAAAGGCCATTTCCCAATCCATTAAAGTGCTTTCGAGTATTTGTGTTACTGATGTCGATTTGTTCTCTAACCTTTCAATAGCCAAGCGTTCTAACCAATTACTCCAATCGAATTCATTTATTTCTTCTAATTGGTGGGCACAAGGAATCCAGTTTTTATTATGTAGTAAGTATTCATATTTTTCTAAGGATTGTGAATCAAACTTCCCTTTCAATTCTAAGCATTTAAGGGTTTGTAGGTCCTGGGTTTTAACCAACTTATCACATTCAAATACCACATGGAGGATGGTGTTATTATAGGCTGGGTCAGATTCATGATGATGCCGGTTCCAATCGGAAGATCGGACATGGATTTCCACATTTCCTACCCAAAGGGTATTCCCAATTTGAATTTTTGCATTGAAAAAGTCTGGGCCAGAATCGGTATTGAGTTGCCCAGGTTTAATAATAGTGATTTCTTCGCCTTCGGTGGTGTGTAAAGGAGAATGGAAAAGTTGATATTTCCATAAATAGTAGAAAAATGCCTCGGTCATAATGCGTTAAAGTTTAGGGATGACCAAGTTAAGCATTATTTTTTATTTGCCAGAAATACAGGTTGCTCAAATAAAACAAATTCTAGTTCAAGAATTATAAATCAATAGTTCCTTAATCTACCTTAATCAGTTCTCCCTCTGCGCATTGGTATTTTGTGGAATCATACTTCCCGAATAAAGAATAATCATGAGTGGCCATTAGAACAGCTCTATCTTCTTTACTGATTTGGAAAAGTAAGTCCATAATCTCTTGAGAAGAGATAGGGTCAAGGTTCCCAGTAGGCTCATCAGCTAAGATAAGGAGAGGATCGTTAACGAGAGCACGAGCAATACTCAAGCGTTGTTGCTCACCACCCGATAGCTGATAGGGCATGTTTTTTCCTTTATTCTTCAAACCTGTTTTACTCAAAAGTTCAGCTACCTTATCTTTCATATGATCTTTGTCTTTCCATCCAGTAGCTTTCATTACAAAAATGAGATTTTCTTCTACATTTCTATCAAATAACAGCTGGAAATCTTGAAATACGATCCCCAGTTTTCTCCTTAAAAAAGGAATTTCTTTGTCTTTTATATTGGGGAGGCTGATGTTAGTGACGCTTGCTTTCCCTTTATGAATTGGGACATCTGCATAGAGTGCACGCAATAAACTACTTTTACCACTTCCTGTTTCTCCAATTAAATAATTAAATTCTCCAGTTTTGAGTTCGTAGTTCACATTCTTCATTACCAAGTTGTCGCCTTGATAAATATCTACTGCTTCTAATTGAATGACGATCTTTTGCTCCATGCTTTTATTTTGCCGCTAAAATAATGTATTTTCATAAGCCAAATAAAAAAACAATTTCACAATTTCTTATTCTATTTTGTAAAAGTATTAATGTGTCATTCGTTTTAATGATCGATTAAACTATTAAGCCATGTTTTTATTTGTGAGGAAAAAGACTGATTCTTATTTTTTTGGATCAACAGTTCTTCTTTTTGTTCATCAGCTACTATTTTGGTAATAATTTTCTCATTAGAATTTAGGCTTTTAGAGTGTTTATATTCCTGATATTTTAAGTTACAATAAAAGCGATTCGACATTTTTATTAAGTTTATTAGTCTGCAAATATAGTTAATCAAAAAGTTTTATTCTTTATATATGGTTTTATTGTCTAACAACTCAGTGATTTAGCACAATAATGAAGAAATACTTTGGTGTAGAATATAAATTTGAATCACAATATTATGGCCCTCATTATTTTGACTAAATCAATTAAGAATCAATCCGAATAATTACTATATTTGATTAAATTTTTTCTTAATGCTAATATACCGAACCTTAAATAAAATACCTAGCCAGATATACTTATTTTCAGGGATTTTATTATTCATTTTCGTATTCCCATTAATAGATCGAGTTACCATTTTTGATTTCATGGGCCCCATGTCTTATAGTATTATGACCATTTCGATATTGTCCGTTATTGAAAGAAAAAAGCAGAAAAAGCTCAAGTATTTGTTTATACTGGTCGCCATTAGTGTGGTATTTATTTGGATTATGTATTTTAGTCCAAGAAGCTATTTAAGTTTAGTTTCTTTTGTATTGAGTCTATTTGTGTTTTTTACAACAATAGTACTTTTAATACAGCAAATTGTTAGGAGTAAAGTCGTTAATGTGAAAGTAATTTTAGAGGCCATTAGCGCTTATCTTTTATTAGGCGTTATGTTTACCTTAACCAATAGCCTTATTTGGACTTTCGACCATACTAGCATTGGAATAACTACTCCTGATATAGCAGATTTTATCTATTATAGCTTTGTAACTCTCACTACCATTGGATATGGAGACATATCTCCTGTTAGTGATTTGGCCAAAATGGCAAGCATATTTTTTGGATTGTCAGGTCAGTTATACCTTACGATTATCATGGCATTTATAATTGGAAAATTTTTAAGTAGAGAATAAACAAAACTAATCAATATGAGAACCAACAATTTATTACGAGCATTAATATTGCTTTTAGTGTCCGTTTTTATTTTTAGCTCCTGTGAAGAGGAGAAAAAGCAAATGCCTCCAACACAGGTTACAGTAGTGCCTGTCTTGCAAAAAGATGTGCCAATTACTCATGAGTTTATTGGACAAACTTATGGACTATATGATATTCCAATTAGAGCACGAGTACAAGGGTTTTTAGAAGGTAGACATTTTGATGAAGGCTCTATTGTGAAAAAAGGGCAGCACTTATATTCAATCGATCCGCAAGCCTATAAAGCTAATGTTGCCGGTCAATTAAGTGAAGTTGCTGGAGCAAAAACAGGTTTGGTTAAGGCCGAAAATGATTTAAATAGATATAGACCCTTGGCAGAAGCAAATGCAGTAAGTCAATCTGATTTAGATAATGCAATTGCACAATATGAAGCCAGTAAAGCTCAAGTTGCTGCAGCTCAGGCGAATTATGAGATCGCACAAATTGAATTAGGTTATACCGAAATTTATTCACCAATTGATGGTATTATTGGTAAAACCAATGCGAAAGTTGGTGAATTTGTTGGGCAAGATCCTAATCCAGTAATTTTAAATACTGTTTCTGATGTGAGCTCCGTAAACGTTGAGTTCTTTTTGCCTGAAGCACAATATTTAATGTTAGCTAGACATTTTATTGGTTATATAGAACAGAATAGAACTCCAACTGATGATGATGATAAATTCCTTGAACTGATTTTATCAGACGAAAGTGTTTTTAAATATCATGGTGAAGTTGTATTTGTTGATAGGGAAGTTAATTCAACTACAGGTTCGATGTTAGTGCAAGCTCGCTTTCCAAATCCAGATGGTTTATTAAGACCTGGCCAATATGCAAAAATAAGAGCTCATCTTAATGATATAAAAAATGCAATACTTGTTCCTCAATCGTGTGTTATAGAATTACAAGGACAATATTCCGTTTTTATTGTTGATGATAGCAGCCATGTTCAAACTATACAAGTTGAGATGGGACCTAAAGTTGATGATTATTGGGTAGTATCAAAAGGATTAAAAGCAACAGATAAAGTTGTTCTTGATGGAGTACAAAAAGTAGGAAATGGAATGGCTGTACATGCAAAAGAAGTAAGCTACGAATCAAAAGCCGTTAAACAATAAAATTAAGAAAAGATGGCAGAAGATAAAGGAAACTTTTTTGTGCACCGGCCTATTGTTGCAATGGTAATAGCTATTGTAATTGTAATTGTAGGATTTGTGATGCTAATAGGATTGCCAATTGAGCAATACCCTAACCTAACTCCACCTATTGTTCAGGTGAGAGGAACCTATACTGGAGCCAATGCGCTCAATGTAGAAGAATCAATGGCTACTCCGCTAGAACAGCAGATTAATGGTGTAGACAATATGATATATATGAAGTCGACCAACGCCAATGATGGAACCATGGCCATTGAAATCTCTTTCGATGTGGGAACGGATCCGGATATGAATACTGTATTGGCGCAAAACCGTGTTTCGGCTGCAACAGCTAAATTACCCGAAGCGGTAAAGAAATATGGTGTGACCACTGAAAAGTCATTGCCCAATATTTTAATGCTGGTTACCTTAACTTCTGATGGTAGATATGATCAAGATTTCCTTGGAAATTATGCCTTGATTAATATCAAAGACCAGTTAGCCAGAATTAAAGGAGTTGGACGTGTTAATGTAATGGGAGCATCCGATTATTCTATGAGAATATGGATTAAGCCCGATAGATTAACGCAAATGGGATTAACGGTTCCTGAGATATTGAATGCAATCAATGAGCAAAATGTAGTTGTTCCGGGTGGTAAGTTTGGTGCCGAACCTGCTCCAGCGGGAACAGAGTTTACATATACAGTTAGACTCCCAGAGAGATTTAATTCTCCTGAAGCATTTGGCGAAATTGTAGTAAGAACACAATCTGATGGTTCACAAGTGAAGTTGAGAGATGTGGCTACCATTGATTTAGGTGTAGAAACTTATAATGCATTTACTCGATTAAATGGTGAAACCTGTTCAATCATTGCGCTCTATCAGGCTCCAGGTTCTAACGCCGTGGAGTTGGCCGAGAATGTGATATCAGAAATGGATATATTAAAGCAGAATTTTCCTGAATCTGTAAAATATGATGTCTCTTTAGATTCTACTGCGCCAATTACTGCAGGTATCAAGGATATTGTTGTGACATTAGTCATTGCCTTGATTCTTGTAATACTCGTTGTATTTATTTTTATCCAAGATTGGAGAGCTACTTTAATTCCTACCCTTGCTATTCCTGTTTCCTTAGTCGGTGCTTTTATATTCTTTCCCGTATTAGGTTTTACCATTAACGTACTTTCATTACTCGGTTTAGTTTTAGCCATCGGTATTGTTGTGGATGATGCCATTGTTGTGGTAGAGGCCGTTCAGGTTAATATTAGTAAAGGAATGAATGCCAAAGAAGCAACCTTAGATGCGATGAGAAAAGTAACCGCTCCTGTAATTGCTACTACTTTAGTATTAGTTGCTGTATTTATTCCTGTTGCTGGTATGGCTGGAATCACTGGATTACTTTATCAACAGTTTGCGATTACTATCGTTGTATCTGTTCTGGTATCCTCTGTAAATGCTTTGACTTTAAGTCCAGCCTTATGTTCTATTCTTTTAAAAGAACCTAAACCTTATAAAGGACCCCTTGGATGGTTCTTTGCTAAGTTTAATAAGGGAATGGATAAGTCAACTGATGCATATATGAGCTTTACTTCTGTTGTAACTCGTAAACTGAAGCGTTCTGCTATATTTATTCTTTTAATTACTATTGCTGCAGGTTTCTTTGGGAAATTAGTTCCTGGTGGTTTCATTCCAGAAGAGGATATGGGATATTTCTTTGTGAATATTCAATTACCTGATGCATCCTCTTTACAAAGGTCTGATGTTGTAGCTAAGAAAATTGAGCAAATATTAATGAAGCATCCAGAAGTAGAATATGTATCAACAGCTACAGGATTCTCTTTATTAAGCGGAGCCATGTCTTCAAATACTGGTTTCCTATTTGCAAGTTTAACAGATTGGAGTACCAGAGAGAAAACCGCAAAAGATTTAGTTCGTGAGATTAATGGAGAATTGTATGTTGGAATTAAAGAAGCTCAAGCATTTGCCTTTGGTCCACCTGCTATTCCTGGTTTAGGTAATGGTTCTGGATTTAGTATTATGTTACAAGATAAAGGTGGAAACGATCCTCAGTATTTATCTAATAATATGATGAAATTTATCAAAGCAGCCAATGCTCGTCCGGAAATAGGTAGCGCTTTCTCTACATTCCAAGCTTCAGTTCCACAGCGTTATATGGATGTGGATAAAGAAAAAGCTTTGAAAATGGGAGTCAGCCTGAGTGATTTATATCAAACTGTTGGTGCTTTCATGGGAGGTGCTTATGTAAATGACTTTACTCGTTTTGGTCGTTTGTATAAAACCTATATTCAAGCTGAACCTCAGTATAGAAATAAGGAATCAGATATCAGTAATTTCTTTATTAGAAATAATAAAGATGAGATGGTACCTTTAGCTACCTTGGCGACGATAAAACCAATTGCTGGACCAGAATATACCAACCGCTTTAATTTATATAGATCGGTAGAAGTAACTGGTGGTCCAGGGGAGGGTTATACTTCAGCTCAAGCGATGACAGCACTTGAAGAAGTAGCTGCCGATGTGCTGCCGAGTGATATGAGTTATGCTTGGAATGCCATGTCTTTCCAGGAGAAGAAAGCATCTGGTTCCTTAGGTATCATTCTAACTTTCTCTTTAGTCTTTGTATTCCTTATTTTATCAGCACAGTACGAAAGTTGGTCTTTACCATTGAGTATTTTGTTGGGAACTCCATTTGCCATCTTTGGTGCTCTTTTAGCTCTTTGGCTCGGTCGATTAGGTAGCGAAACATTTGAGAATAATATTTTTGCTCAAGTTTCATTCGTCATGTTGATTGGTATGGCGGCTAAAAATGCCATTCTAATTGTTGAATTTGCAAAGGATGAATTTGATAAAGGGATGTCTCTTTTTGATGCCGCACTTAGTGCTGCTCGTTCACGTTTCCGTCCTATTTTAATGACTGCTTTTAGTTTTATTCTTGGAGTATTTCCTTTAGTTATCGCAACTGGTTCTGGTGCGGAAGCTAGAAAAGTAATGGGGATGGCTCTGTTAGGAGGTATGGGATTAGCTACTCTGTTAGGAGTATTTATGTATCCTATGCTATTTGTGGCTATTGGAAAGATGTTTGGTTATGAAAAACAGCGGGATAGAAAATTAGCCTTAGAGCAAGAGACAGTAAAAGCTGAATAGTTGATTTAAAATTAGACAAATGAAAATATTAAAATATATCGTGGTTTTTGGTGTCGCTACGGCTTTCTTAAGCTCTTGTATGATGGGGCCAAAATTTCAAAAGATAGAGGTGGAAACACCACAAGCCTATCTGGGAGAACACATCGGTGCGGATTCTATCAATTTAAGATGGTGGGAGATATTCGATGATCATGTTCTCGATACCTTAGTTGTACATTCTTTAAAATATAACAAAGATGTTTTAATGGCAGCAAAAAGAATAGAGCAAGCTAGAGCTTATTATGGCATGGCAAAGGCTGATATGTTGCCTGTTTTTGATATTTCTGCTGGAGCATCTAGAGGGAATTTTATGGGAGCTGGTAATAAAATGTCAGCTGCCGATAATTCTTTCTATGTAACACCATCTCTATCTTGGGAACTTGATTTCTGGGGTAAGTATAGAAGATTGAGTGAATCAGCTCAGGCAGATTTATTAGCTTCAGAATACGGGATGAGAACTATGCAAATGTCACTTATCTCTGATGTGAGTACTCTGTATTTTGAACTTTTGGATTATAAAAAACGTCTCGAGATATCTAGAATCACTGTTGATTTAAGGAAAAACTCTTTAGAAATTATTCAGATGAGATTTGATGAGGGAATTGTTCCTGAAATAGATGTGAATCAAGCTGAAGCGCAATGGGCAATTGCTATGGCAGCAATTCCTAGTTATGAAAGAGCTGTTACTCAAGCACAATATGCTTTAAGCGTTTTAGTAGGGGAAAATCCTAGGTTATTATTGGAGTATACTGATCTTCATGATCAAGCTTTGCCAATTGAAATACCTACAGGATTACCATCGGAACTTTTAAAAAGACGTCCAGATATTGCTCAAGCAGAAGCTCAATTCAAATCTCAAAATGCTCAGATTGGAGCGGCTATTGCAGCTCGTTTCCCTAGTATTAGTATTACCGGTTTATTTGGAGTAGCAAGTAATGACTTATCAACCCTAACTACAGGAGGAATGGCATGGAATGCTGGTGCAAGTCTTTTGAGTCCGCTCTTTAACTTTGGTAAAAACAAAAGAAGAGTAGAAGTCGAAAAAGCGAAAGCCGAAGAATCCATTCTTAACTATGAAAATGTGGTATTGTATGCATTTAAAGAAGTAGAGGATGCTTTAATTAACATAACAACCTATACTGAGGAATTAAAGGCTAGAGAAATACATTTTACCTCAACATCTAATGCGGCTAAATTGAGTGCACTTCGTTATGATAAGGGTGTTACAAGTTATTTAGAAGTTTTAGAAAACGAGCGTTCCGCCTTTGAAGCTGAACTCAAACTTACTGAAATAAATCAAGAACTTTTAAACTCTTATGTGTCTTTATATAAGTCTCTTGGCGGTGGTTGGTTAAGCAGTGAAGAAGAACAAGCTTATCAAGAAGAACAAACTAAATAAAATTATTTAGGCATAAAAAAACCGTCTAGCCTTAGGCCAGACGGTTTTTTTTATACTCGTAATTTTTTAGTTTTCAGTATATGTGCAAATGCAATTTGTCGCATCGCCATCTGTTTCAAAATTATAGGATGTCCATGTGATAATTGAACCGGTTAATTTCCCATTTCCACTAACAGTATATCCTCCTCCAACTTCTTGGCTTTCTACATAAATGGAATTCCCAGCTATTACAGCTTCTGCCGCATAACCTAAATTAGCAAAGTTTGAAATGACAACTTGTGTAGAATTATTATCGTCTAAATTAATACTAACTCCATAAGTTTGTTTAGCGCATTGGTCATTTGCTGTCCAATCGCCAAGGTATTCTTCTCTAATATCACCATCATCTAGTAAATCGTTGTCTTTGGTGCATGATTGAAAAATCCATATCGCAGATATTAAAAGGCTTAAAATTATGATTCCTTTTTTCATGTTTTAAATTTTTAAAAACTTCTCAGTGCTTAAAGTCAAACCATTTTGTTTCAAATGAACAAAATATAGACCTTCTGAAAAAGCTTCAAGGTTTAAGTCAATGATATTCTGATGCGAATCAAGATTTTGCGGGAAAGATTCCAGTAGTTGTCCAGTTGTATTCCTAATTTCAATATCATAGGAACCTACTTTCTCAATTTCTAGTTTTATTTTGGTATTATGGTTTACAGGATTTGGATAGATTTCCATCCTGCTATTTATGTTTTCTAATTGATTTGCTCCTAGGCTGCAGTCATACATTTCTGCTCCTAGGCTTATTAATAAAGAGTTTAGTGTGTCACGGGTTGGGTAAGTAGGACCAAAGAATTGTCCAGCAATTTCCCCGTCGGGCAATATCACCAAGCATGTAATATGAGATGCGATTTCGTATAACTCGTTCACTTCATTTCCTGAACCTTGCAAACCACTCACGCAAGGATATCCTACAGCGTGAGCCGACATAAAATCAGCAACTCCAATATTATTGGCTCCCCAGTTTATGCCTAAATAAAACACATCGCTTTGGTTACAACCAAAATCTTGATGTGATAAAACAATTTCAGGAGAATAGATATTACAAGATCCACAAGTAGTGGTGAAGAATGGGAGAACAACTATTTTCCCTTCATCTAAATAGGTACTGAGTGTATGCATATACCCAGTTACATCTTTAGCAGAAAAGTCCTCAGCTACACTTAAACCTGATTGTGCTTTTGTTTGAACGAAACAAATTGTAAATATCAAAAGTATATATAACTGAAGATTCTTCATGGAATAATTTATTTTATTAAATCAAACACTTTATTGGCTAAACGAGAAGCTCCAATTCTGAATAGGTGATTATTTAACCATTCTTCTCCTAGAATTTCTTTCACCAAAAGGTAATAATTGATGGCTACTTCTGGTTCTGAAATTCCACCAGCAGGTTTAATTCCAATTTTCTTGCCAGTTTTTTCATAATATTCTTTAATAGTATCTAGCATAACAAGCATAGCTTCTAAGGTTGCGGCTATAGGTATTTTCCCAGTTGAAGTTTTAATAAAATCTCCTCCTCCCAAAATACTCAATTCACTCGCTTTTCTAATATTCTCCACTGACTTTAACTCACCAGTTTCTAGAATCACTTTTAAATGTACCTCACCACAGGCTCCTTTAATTTGCTTAACTTCCTCTTGAACCTCCTCAAATTTTTCTTCTAGGAATTTTCCTCTGGAAAGAACCATGTCGATATCATCGGCACCTTCAGCAACAGCATATTTAACTTCTGCTACTTTTATTTCTATTGGAGACATTCCCGCTGGGAAAGCTCCAGCAACACTAGCTACACCAATGTTTTTATCGCTTAAATTTTCTTTAACAACTTTAACTAATGTTGGATAAACACAAACTGCAGCTACATTTGGAATGTTCTTACTAGCATCTGCATAATTGCAAGCTTGCTTGGCTAAGTTGGCTGCTTTTTCATTGGTGTCGGCACCTTCTAAAGTGGTTAAATCGATAAAAGATAAAATCTGGCGATAAGCATTTTGCTCATCAAGTCCTTGTTTTCCTTTATTTAGAATGCTTTGAATTCTTTCTTGAATTTCTTCAGAAGTATATGAATAGGTATTGAACATGTGTTTCTATTTTTTTTGCAAAAATACAATATTTCCTTAATACCATATTTTTATGAATTTAGGAGTGTTGTAATTCAAAATGAATCCGAATCAATTTGGCAGGAAATTGCAAAATATAGGGTGTGGTATTATAACTACTTGTTCCACTCAAAACTCTCGATCAACCTTTGGATATCTTGCTCAATAAATTCGATAACAGGTTCTAAAGAATCATTATTAGGTGAGAAGTTGAAATATAAAGCTCCTCTAAGAAAATGAGAAGTACTATCAGTAAGGTAAAACTGATATGGAGATGCAGCTTCTGAACCTTCTATTTTATACGCAATACCATAAACATCTAATTCCTCGTTCAAATACATTTGCTCATTAATGGCATTTGCTTTTGGAATGTGCTTATTCATCATTTTATGCACATCATTCAATAAGGTGTCTAAATTGTTGTTTACAGGTTTATAGCTAATATGTAATTGGGCCTTAAACTTTGGATATTTTATATTTATCCAGTATTTTTCTGGGTTTATTCTTGGAGGAATAATTCTGGCAAAGTCTGAAACATCGAAACTATAAGGATAGTTTGGTACATTAAATCTTTCATATTTATGTGTAGGAAGATCAATTCTAAAATATCCTCTAGGTTTAGGTTGGTAATCATTTTCACAATTTGAGAAAGTAAATAAAATGATAATTCCAATAATGATGTTTCCGATAACTTTCAAATTATTTCTCCTCTTTTCCAATGAATACTTTTATCTTTTTAATCCTCTTATAATCTAAGGTAACCACTTCAAATGTATAGTGATGATGGTTTACTTTGGTTCCTTTTTGGGGAATGTTACCATATAACTCCAAAACCATTCCAGCTATTGTGTCATAATCACCTTCTATTTCATCAAATATTTCATCATCAATCTTTAATACTTTACAAAAATCGTTGACTGAAGTTTTTGCAGCAAAAATATAGGTTTTATCATCTATTTTTTCAAAGTCAATATCCGATTCAATGTCATCAAACTCATCGTTGATTTCACCTACTATTTCTTCTAAAATATCTTCAAGCGTTACCAGTCCTGAAGTTCCTCCATATTCATCCACAACAATTGCTAAATGAATTTTCTTTTGACGAAACTCTTGTAATAGCTCGTTTATTTTTTTGTTTTCAGGAACAAAGAAAGCAGGCCTAATTAAATGCTGCCATTCAAAATTGGATTTTTCATTAAGGTATGGAAGTAAATCCTTAATATATAATATTCCTTTGATATTGTCGAGAGATTCTTTGAATACAGGAATTCTACTATAGCCAGATTCGATTAGCAGTTTTAAAATATCAGAAAATTCATCTTCCCAATCAATAGCTGAAATATCTACTCTTGCCTTCATGATTTCTGAGGTTTCCATGTCTGAAAATTTCACAATTCCTTTCAGCATATTCTTCTCTTCTTCATAAGTCACATCACCACTTGTTAATTCAATGGCGTCGTCCAATTCACTTTTGCTGATATCATGACCTTTTTTAGAAATCCTTCTGTCAACTATGGCAGTACTAAAAGCCAAAACTTTACTCAATGGTTTTATAATGTTGTGAATTAAAGATATAGGTTTTGATACCTGTAATGCAAATCGGATGTTATATTGATTGGCATAAACTTTTGGTGTAATTTCACCTAATAATAGAAGTATAAATGTTACAATGACTACCTCAATAATAAAACCAACGATGGGGAAGCTAGAGAAGTTAAAAACCATTCCAGTGATGTAGGCCGATAAAATTACGATGGCTACATTTATAAAGTTGTTAGCGATTAAAATGGTGGCTAATAGTTGTTTAGGTTTGTTGAGTAATTTGAGGATGGTTTTGCTTTTGCTATTGTCCATCACATATATTTCTTCCAGTTGACTACTACTTAAAGAAAAGAAAGCGGTTTCACTACCAGAAATTAATGCGGATATCATTAATAGTAAAACTAAACCCAATAAGGCAATATATAAGCTTAAGTCCGTGGGAGCTTGAAAGATAGAATTCAGTAGGAAAAATAACCCCGGTAAGGGATCGTCAATTTGGTCCAATGTAATTGAGTATTGATTATAGATGCAAAAATAAGTGTTTTTATCTTATCTTCCTTAATGGTTGAAAAAAAATATGTTAATGAGAAATAATGCTTATTTTCCAAGAATAAAATAGGCCGTTGTAGTGAAAAAATCTCGCAAATAGGGGATGCCAGAGATTATAGAAGATTGCTTTCGAGGCTGAAGACCGAACTTGTATTTATAGTTTGGGTTGATGAAGTAAAATTGTTTTTTGAGTACTTTGAGTTGGGCTTTTTTCGAGATTCTATAAAATCTGTTGATGCTAATCTGAGTATCTTTTACTTCTAACAAACCATCCACAACACCTTGTCTTTTATCTCCCATTTTAAGCATAGCCTTATAAATAGGTCGCGGAAGGATATGATAATAAGGTAGTTTAGAAAGCCATTTGTTATTTAGCATTTGCTGATGACCACCAAAAGGCATACACCATGGCGGCATTCCAATAAATATAATTCCATTTTCATTTAACAAGGAAGCTAATTGTTTGAGCATTTTTTCTTGGTCATGCACATGTTCTATCACATCTTTGAGAATGATCAAATCAAAACCCTGCCCTAATTCCTCCTTGGTAATATCATGAATATCTTTATTATAGAATCGTACTTTATTTTGAGATAATTCCTCAGCCATAAACTCTTGGGCTAGTTTTACTCTACCGCTACTCAATTCAATACCGACAGCATGGTGACCTATTTCAGTAAAAGCTTTCAAAACACCTGCTTCAGCAGAACCTACTTCACAAATGTTCAATGGTTTCTTCTCACCAAAGAACTCCTCCACAAAAGGAATGATATAATCTCTACTGTGCTCAAACTGCTGATTGAAATAAACTGCTTTTTGGGTATGAAAATCGAAGGCCATGATCCATTATTGTTTGCAGCAAAAGTAATCTTTATTTAGAATTTTTCGTAAAGTTTTATATTCTGAAATATTCAAATTCTTGTTAAATCTATTATCACGTTTTTATAATTATAAATCTTGGATAATTGTATTAAAACATCCTAGAAGTTGACTTGTATTTGTTTGGTTGATTTAGGCTGTTTTTCCTTTGTTTCACAGTGTTTTAGTGGTTAATCATTAATCTTATTTTTTATTCGTGATTTTAAGGCATTTATATTAAATTTGCGCCCTTAAAATAGACTACAATCAGCTATTTAGTATCATTGTGTTTCTCAGTGCCTTTGTGTCTCTGTGGTGAAACGATACGAATAGCTAATAACATAGAAAAATATCAGCATGGAGTATAAC
>JADGDY010000109.1 GCA_016744655.1 Bacteroidales bacterium
AACAAAAGCTTTGAGAGCGAAAGACGGGATTCGAACCCGCGACCCTGACCTTGGCAAGGTCATGCTCTACCAGCTGAGCTACTTTCGCGTTGTGTACTCAAGGCGGGACTTGAACCCGCACGATCGCGATGATCATTGGATTTTAAGTCCAACGTGTCTACCAATTCCACCACTTGAGCATTTACTTTAATTTTGATGAAAATGGTAAACTAATTTCATCAAAGCCAATATAAAAGAACTTTTGAGCGAAAGACGGGATTCGAACCCGCGACCCTGACCTTGGCAAGGTCATGCTCTACCAGCTGAGCTACTTTCGCGTTTTGCGGTTGCAAATATACGTAATATTTTATTTACTAAACAAGAAAAATTAGTCAATTAATTTCCAAGTAATTTTTTGATTTCATTTAGCTTCATTAATGCCTCAACTGGTGTGAGGGTATTAATATCAGTTTTGAGGATATCTTCTTTAATCTGATACAATAAAGGATCGTCCAATTGTATGAAACTGAGCTGGTAATCGTCGCTCTTCTTTTTCTTGTCCGACAATTTCTTACTCGTGCCTTCTAAAGCTCCTTGTTTTCTAGTCTCCTCTAGTTGCTCTAAAATTTCATGACTTCTATCTAAAACCCAAGTAGGCATTCCTGCCATTCGAGCCACATGAATACCAAAACTATGCTCACTGCCACCTTTTTTTAGCTTCCTTAGGAACAATACTGTGTTCTGAACTTCCTTAACTGTCACATGGAAGTTTTTTATTCGACTCATGGTATTTGCCATTTCATTTAGTTCATGATAATGGGTGGCAAATAAAACTTTAGGATGATAAAGTGGATGTTCATGAAGGAATTCCGCAATAGCCCAGGCAATACTAATTCCGTCATAGGTACTGGTGCCTCGTCCAATTTCATCGAGTAAAATCAAGCTTCTGTTGCTGATATTATTTAGAATACTAGCTGTTTCATTCATCTCCACCATAAAAGTAGATTCACCGGATGAGATATTATCTGAAGCACCTACACGAGTAAATATTTTATCCACTAAACCAATGTTGGCTGATTTAGCCGGAACAAAACTTCCTATTTGTGCCAAGAGGACAATTAGGGCTGTTTGTCGTAAGAAAGCCGATTTACCACTCATGTTGGGTCCGGTAATGATCATAATCTGTTGGGTTTCATGATCTAGGTAAACATGATTAGAAATATATTCTTCGCCAGGTTCTAATTGTTGCTCAATAACCGGATGACGACCTTCTTTAATGTCAATATTTAATGAATTATCGATGATGGGTTTGCTGTAATTATTTTCATCGGCAATTTGAGCAAATGCTAAAAGCACATCCAATTGAGCCAATAAGAAGGCATTATTTTGAATGGGCTGAATATAATCATGAAGGGCAAGAACTAGGTTATGATATAATTTTTGCTCAATGGAAAGTATTTTCTCTTGGGCAGAAAGTATTTTTTGCTCTAATTCTTTTAATTCCTCAGTTATATATCTCTCTGCATTGGTTAATGTTTGCTTTCGGTGCCATTCCTCCGGAACTTTGTCTTTATGCGCATGAGTGACCTCTAAATAATAACCAAATACATTATTGAAACCGATTTTCAAACTCGTAATACCTGTTCGCTCACATTCTCTTTCTTGAATGCTCTTGAGGATGTCTTTGCTTTTAAATGCCAGCTGTCGATATTCATCAAGCTCCTCACTTACACCATCTGCTATTACATTTCCTTTAATGATAAGAGCCGAAGGGTCTTCTTTTATTTCTGTTTCAATTCTAGTTCTTAGAGCTGGGCAGAAGTTGAGTTGTTCTCTTGTTTTTTCAAGGGCAGGAAGTGGAATCTCTTTAATTAATTCCTGGATTTTCTCGACTATGATCAGGCCATTTCTAAGTTGTAAAACTTCTCTCGGATTTATTTTACCGGTAGCAGCCTTACCCACTAATCTTTCTAAATCTCCAAGTTGGTTTACTTCATGAAATAAAGCATCTCTTAGGTTTTGGTTATTATAGAAATAATCAACAATTTCTAAACGCTCCTCAATAGGTTGTTGGTTTTTCAAAGGTAGAACCACCCATCGCTTAAGCATTCTAGAGCCCATAGGAGAAACGGTTCTGTCAATAACATCTAATAAGGTTTTTGCATTTTCATGTGGACTATGAATCAACTCCAAATTTCTAATGGTGAACCTATCGAGCCATACATAATGGTCCTCTTCAATTCTTGTGACCTTATTTATATGTTCAACTTCTCTATGATGAGTTTCGAACAAGTAATGCATGGCAGCGCCTGCCGCAATGATTCCTTTGTCCATATTTTCGATTCCAAAACCTTTAAAAGAAGAGATTTTAAAATGCTTCAGTAATAAATCATTGGCAAAATCTTGAGTAAATACCCAATCATCAAAAGTTGAAGAATAATATTTACTTCCGAAAAGATCGTTAAACTCTGTAAGTTTATTCTTTTGAATAATGATTTCGGTGGGTTGAAAACCTTGGAGAAGTTTGTCGATATATTCATTGTTTCCTTGGGCAATGAAAAATTCTCCAGTACTTACATCAAGGAAGGAAATACCACTAGTTTTTTTGTGATAATCAATAGAAGCCAAGAAATTATTCTTCTTGTTTTCTAATACCTGATCATTATAAGATACTCCTGGAGTTACCAATTCTGTGACTCCTCTTTTTACGATCTTCTTGGTGGTTTTAGGATCTTCCAACTGATCACAAATGGCTACTCTTTCACCAGCCTTCACCAATTTAGGAAGGTAAGTATCCAAAGAATGATGAGGGAAACCTGCTAAATCAACATATGCAGCTTTGCCATTGGCTCTTTTTGTGAGTACTATCCCTAAAATTTTTGATGCTCTAACTGCATCTTCATTAAAAGTTTCGTAAAAATCGCCCACACGAAAGAGTAATAAAGCCTTTGGGTATTTGGCTTTAATGGCATTATATTGTTTCATTAATGGGGTTTCTGCAACTTTTTTCGACACTTTTCCTCCGTTTTTTAATAGCCGATAAAAATACAGATTTGTTATGGAATATCAATCTTTAAATTGTCATACATTTGCGGCAAAACTATTAGAGGATGCATATCATTGATTTAAGTCATCGTATTGAGAATGGAATGCCGGTATTTCCTGGTACTCCCGAAGTGAATATTGAACAACTATATAGTGTAGAAAAAGATGGCTTTGCAGAGAAGGCTTTACACCTCATCACACATGTTGGAACGCATATAGATGCTCCCGCTCATATTATCGGAGGAGCCAAAACATTGGATCAATTTCCGATTTCAAAATTTACTGGTACAGCTTGTTTAATCCCTTTTTCTTGGGATGATATAGAAGAACAAGACCAAGATGAGTATTTGAGTGAATTTGAGTCTATCATTCGTGACTGTGACTTTGTGATTCTAAAAACTGGCTGGTCGAAAAACTGGGGGAAACCAGAATATTTTAAAAAATATCCAGCTCTAGATAAAAAAGGAGCCGAGTATTTATCTGGTTTTAGATTGAATGGTGTGGGCTTAGATGGTATCTCTATTGATTTAGAAGAGAATACAGATTTTGATGTTCATCAAGAACTTCTTGGTAATGAAATGATCATAATAGAGAATTTATGCCAATTAGATTTAATAAGGTCCCAAGTGTTTCGCTTTTCAGCTTACCCTCTTTTTGTAACTGATGCCGATGGTTCTCCTGTTCGTGCTATTGCTGAGTATTAGAATGGTTGAATGGTTGAATGATGCAATGATTGAATGATGCAATGATTGAATGTTTCTTGCTTCTAGATTTATTCACCTATTCACAATCTTTTACTAACTCCTTACTATATCTTACAATCCCATTCAATCCCTCACAATCAATTATTTTACTTCCTAAAATTCGTTAAAATCAAACTTTCTTCAACTTTCTATTAAACCATTTTCTTTTCTGTTTATCAAAGAACCAAACAATAACAAAACAATAAAAATTGATAGATATGAAAACAAGAAAATTAATTGCCCTTGTATTAGTCGTTTTATTATTTGCTGGAAGTTTCCAAGTTTTTGCACAAAACGGAAATGGTAACGGCGATAGAAGAGATGGACGAAACTATAGAAATGCTGACCGTTTAGCTTGTTTAGATTTAACCACTGAACAAGAGGCTGAAACAAAAGCTATTTTTACTGGAATTATGGATCAAACAACTCCTATTAAAGCTGATGTAAGAGTAAAACAAGCCGAATTAGACCAGTTGATGATTGCTGATAGCCCTAACGAAAAAGCAATTTATGCCAAAGTAGAGGAAATCAGTCAACTTAAAACAGAAATGCAAAAGCTTAGAATTGAAGGTAAGTTGAAAGTAAGAGCTATTTTAGATGATGATCAAAAAGCACGTTTCGATGCCAATCAAGTGAGTGGTAAGAAAGGTAAAAGAGGCAAGAGAGGCCAAGGACAGAATTCTTCAAAAGGTCAAAGAGGAGAATGTAGACGTTAGGTTTTAACAACGAACAACGAACAACGAACAACGAACAACGAACAACGAACAACGAATAAAAGATGGCATCACTTTGAGTGATGTCGTCTTTTGTGTTTAAAGAGATTCCACATCTTCATCGAGTGGGAAATCGTTTCTTAGGGTTCTGAAAACCTTTCGGGCATCATTGGTATAAATACTTGCTGGATAATCGGTGAGTATTTTTTTATACCATTCAGATGCCTTTTCTTCGTTGCTCAGTTTTTCTTGTTCTATTTTTGCCAAAGTCCAAATGGCATCATCAGCTAATAAACCATCAGGATATTGATCTACAATCTTCTCTAGTAGGATTTTTGCTTCCTCATAATTATGAGAAGCAAGAAGGATTTCAGATTGCTTCATCCAAACATTATCAAAAATATCATGATATAGGCTTAGCATAAAAATACTATCCAGTGTTTGTAGAGCCAAGCTGTCTTTCTTTCTCAAGTATAGTAAATCTGCTTTCCCATAATATTCTAAGGCTCGAGTACTGCTATCAGCATCAAGGTTTTCGGCAATGAATAAAGATAAATTCATGGCATCATTAGCTATCCTTTTTCCGGTGGCGGCTTTTAAAATATCCAACTGAGCTTTTGCCCAATCAAATTCTCCGATGTAGAACGAAAGTTTGGCGTTTTTTAATCGGGCCTCAAAACCTACTTCATCATCTTTAAAATCCTTTTCTACCTGAGAAAAGAGGAGGGTAGCCTCCCATGGATTGTCGTTTAAAAGATAAATATCTCCCAGCAATAATTTCACTGGTGCTTTTTCAGATTTATTGAGTCCAGGATGTTCAACGAGTATGTTGAGTTCTTCTATGGCCTTTTCTGCTTGGTTTTGGTAATAAGTGAGTAATTCTGCATACTCCATTACCATGGGGACGGTAAATCTAAATCGGCCCATTTGATCGAGAGTGCTTAAGAACTCCTGGCTCAATTCGTCGATTTCTTCTTGGCTGGGATTATTTTCCATTCGGAGATTCCCATATTTGGCTGCTAAAAGTGATTGTTTGGCCTCAGGGAAATAAACCTCATCCTTAGCGCCAGGTCTAGAGATAATGAACTCCAAGGCAGCTATACTTTGAGTATAAGCACCATTACTCATCATAACTTGAGCCAAATCGAATACTCTGAAATACTCTGCCCCTTCTCGTCGATCTAAGGCTTTGGCTTGTATCACTGCAATATTGAAATCTTTTCGCTGAATGCTTAACCACAATAGGAGTTCACTATATTGATTGGCATCCTCATATTTCTTTATTCTTGTTAGTAATTCTTGTTTTAGATAGGGATAGATTTGATCTTCTTTATCTCGTCGGAAAGCATTTTGAATGCGATATTGAACAATTTTCATTTGTTCAGGCTTAATCAACAATAGTTCGAGATAAGCATTAGTCATTTTATCGTACTGCTCTAGGTAATAGTACAAATATCCTAGTTCACTTTCGAAACCATATTCTTCTCCCAATAGTTTTTTTCCGGTGAAATAGGTTTCTTCGGCCAAATCTGTTTGTCCTCTACTGCGAAAATCGTTAGCCAGTTGAACAATTGCACCCTTATTGGCTGGTAATTCTTTTATAGCTTTAGAAAATAATTTATTGGCTTTTTTTGCATCGCCTTTCTTTAATTCGATATATCCTAGGTCAGAAAATTCTTTATAAACTTTCCCAGTATTCTTTTTTGCTCTTTTTACTAATTTCTCAGCTTGACGAAAATCTTCGAGTTGTACATAGCAATAGAGGAGGTATCTATAATAATAGTCACTAGCATTTTCTTCGTAGAGCTCCTCAAAAAGTTGTGTTGCTTTGCTGTATTCTCCAGCACTATAAAACTCTGTAGCTAGTTTTTGCTTTGTTTTTTTAGGTTTCTTTTTTCCGCTAGTGGCAGGATCAAATAGTTTTAAATTCTGACTATTGGCGTTTATGTTTAATCCCAAAAGGAATATTGCAAGAATGGTGATATATAATGCGTTTTTCATCTGATTGCAAATTTAAACTATTGTTTGAATCCATTGACTTTTTAAAATCATTTAGCATTTATGAAATCTTCTTGGCCTTGAATGGAAAATATTTAGGAGGGAATTAAAAAAATGACTATTTTTATTCTTCGGAAAAACAAAATACAACTATATGGAATTCAATAGAATACTTTTGAAATTAAGTGGTGAAGCACTCATGGGAGAGCAGCAATATGGTATCGACCCTCTTCGTTTGGGCGAATATGCTTCAGAGATAAAAGAAGTAGTAGATGCTGGAAAAGAAGTAGGAATTGTAATTGGAGGAGGTAATATTTACCGCGGATTGCAGGGTGCTGGAGAAGGAATGGACAGAGTGCAAGGTGATTATATGGGCATGTTGGCTACCGTAATCAACTCCATGGCATTACAAGGAGCTTTAGAGAAAACAGGTTTAAAAGTGAAATTGCTTTCCACATTAACACTTAAACCAATGGCCGAAGTCATGAGTAGAAAAGTAGCCAATGATTATTTAAAAGAGGGTTATGTAGTTGTTATTGCTGGAGGTACAGGAAATCCATTTTTTACAACAGATACCGCAAGTGCATTAAGAGCTGTAGAGATAGAAGCCGATGTGATTATGAAAGGCACTAGAGTGGATGGAATTTATACTGCCGACCCAGAAAAAGATCCAACAGCTACAAAATATAGTGAGATTTCATTTGATGAAGCTTATGAAAAAGGACTTAAGATTATGGACTTAACCGCATTCACACTTTGTAAAGAGAATAATCTACCTATCTATGTTTTCGATATGAATACCAAAGGGAATTTATTGAAAATTGTAAATGGTGAGCATTTGGGAACTATTGTGAAGTAGTTTTTGTTTGCTAGAAAAGGGATGTTTTCGCTCTGTGTGGAAACATCCTTTTTTTTTGTTTAAGTCGTTTGCATTGCTACAGTAAAGCTTCATTGAATGATTTATCTGGGCATAAGTAAAAAAGTTTTATCAATCTTTGATTCCAAGATAGTCTAGCTTGTGCTTTAGACAAGGATTTGATAGAATCGTCTTGATAGAAGATGTATGTTTTTTTTGTGTAAATTCTAGCCGGATTTCCGTTTGATATTTTGATCGGATTTCCATTGTCAAGGTGGTGGAAATATGACAGTCTACTTGTATTAGCAAGTAGGATGGACTATCAGATTATGTTTTTTATTCTCCATCAAAGAAGTCTAAATCCAATTCTTTGACTTCATATGAAGATTTTATCTGAACGCCAACATTAAATTCATGAAGC
Source organism: Bacteroidales bacterium (assembly GCA_016744655.1). Classification (GTDB taxonomy): domain Bacteria; phylum Bacteroidota; class Bacteroidia; order Bacteroidales; family UBA12170; genus UBA12170. The sequence continues at coordinate 7,756 of JADGDY010000109.1, forward strand.
AGGTTCACTAATTTCTTCCCATCAATTAGAATTATTGTATGGTGTGCATCATTTGCCTTTTTTACTGCACCTTCATGAAATGTAGAAGTAGTAACAAATATTCCCTTACTTATGTCACCACTCATGGCTCCAATAAAGTTTCTTATTTCGGTCTCTCTAACCTTATTTTCACCATATCGTTTAGCCTGAATGTAAATCTTATCTAGGCCTAATTTATCTTCATTTATGATACCATCTATTCCACCATCTCCAGATTTTGCAGTTTCTATAAAACCTCCATACCCCATCTTATTCAGTAGAATAAGAATGACTTTCTCAAAATAATAGGGGTCAATTCCTTTAAGTTTTTCTAGTAATTCAGATTTTATTTCATTTTCAATTAATGAAAAACCTTCATCAATTAAGTCCTGTGGAGTTGAGCTTTCAATATCTTCATTTGTGTTAGTTTTTTTATCTTTTTCATGGGTATAGAAATTGAGGTAGTTATCTGAATTTTCAACATCTTTTAAGCTCAGCTTATTATTCAATGATTTTAATCCTTTTTCAGTAATCCTAACAGTCCCTCTTTTAGGAAATTCTATAAATCCACCTTTTTTCAAGTAGGATTTTCCCCAAGCAATTCTATTAGAAATAAGAACATCCCCACTTTTAGTTTTTTGTTCAAGTAATTCTTTTTCTAGGTTGGAGTAAAACGTTTCAATTACCAAATTTATCATTTCACGTGAATGAAGAGTTTCACCATTCTTTAAAATTTCAAGAATTGGATTAAATGTTTCATGAAACTTAGGTATCTCGTTATTTGTCATTATTTTAATTTCTTGAATTTGGCACTATATGAAAATTGCGTTTATAATGTAAATGTATGAAAAAATATCACTGTAGCATTATGAAATTAAATGCACAAAAAAAGGGATGAAATCACGCGAAGTGATCACATCCCTCTTTTTTCTTTTGTCAATTTAGCCTAAAAACTCAACAGTTAAACCATCATCGGTTTTAGTCACTTTTGCTAAACCATTTTTGGTTAAGCCCTTAATGGCTTTGTCCCATTTTTTATTACTTAAGCCGGTTTTTTCTTTAAGGTCGGTCAGTTCAGTTGGAGAGTTTAGTTTTAATAAGTCGAAAACGATTTTTTCCTCTTCTGTTAATTCTACTTTTTTCTTCTCTGGTTTCATTTGAGGGAAGAATAATACTTCTTGAATAGAAGAATTATCTGTCATAAACATTACCAAGCGGTCAATACCAATTCCCATACCCGATGTAGGTGGCATTCCGTATTCTAGTGAACGAACAAAATCCATATCAATAAACATGGCTTCATCGTCTCCTCTTTCAGCTAGATTGTTTTGGTCTTCGAACCTTTCTAACTGATCAATAGGATCGTTTAACTCAGAATAAGCATTGGCCAATTCTTTTCCGTTTACCATTAACTCAAATCGCTCTGTTAAACTATCATCGTCTCTGTGTCTTTTACATAGAGGAGACATTTCAACAGGGTAATCAGTAATAAATGTAGGTTGTATGTAGGTATGCTCACATTTCTCTCCAAAAATTTCGTCGATGAGTTTTCCTTTGCCCATATAGTCGTCAACAGGAATCCCCATTTCACGAGCTGCTTCACGAACCTCGTTTTCATCTTTACCATTTAAGTCGTAACCGGTATGCGTTTTAATGGCTTCAAGAATAGGTACACGAGCATAAGGAGCTTTGAAGTTGATATCGTTCTCACCAAATCTTACTGTTGATTTACCATGTACTTCATTGGCTATGGTTTCTAACATCTTTTCAGTGAAATTCATCATCCACTTATAATCCTTGTAAGAAACATAGATTTCCATTTGGGTAAACTCAGGATTATGTGTTCTATCCATCCCCTCGTTTCTGAAATCCTTAGCAAACTCAAAAACACCTTCGTAACCACCAACGATTAGTCTTTTTAGGTATAACTCATTGGCAACCCTTAAATACATTGGAATATCTAAAGAGTTATGGTGAGTGATAAATGGACGAGCAGATGCTCCACCAGGAATAGCCTGAAGAATAGGAGTTTCAACCTCTAAATAACCATGAGAAGTAATAAAGTTACGCATGCTCTGGATGATTTGGCTTCTTTTTACAAATACATCACTTACATGATCGTTTACAATAAGGTCAACATAACGTTGGCGATATCTTAGCTCAGGATCTGTAAAAGCATCGTAAGTTTTTCCATCTTTTTCCTTAACAATAGGAAGTGGTTTTAAAGCTTTCGATAAAAACGTAAACTCATTGGCGTGAATACTAATCTCACCCATTTTAGTGATAAATACACGGCCTTTAATTCCTATGAAGTCACCAATATCAGAGTACTTTTTAAATACATCATTATAAAGAGATTTATCATCTTCCTTACAAATTTCATCACGTTTTAAATAAACCTGAATTCTAGATGTTGAATCTTTTAACTCAATAAAAGAAGCGGCTCCCATGATTCTACGCCCCATAATTCTACCGGCTATACTTACTTCCTGAAATAAGCTATCATCATTCGGAAATTTCTCTTTAATCTCAGCTGCGGTTGCATTAACTGGGAATTCTTCCGCTGGGTAAGGGTTAATTCCAAGTTTTCTCAACTCATTCAACGAATTACGTCTAATTTGTTCTTGTTCGCTCAATGCCATATATCTTAGTTTTTATCGTTTTCAAAATTTTTGCAAAGATAGTTTTTATTATCACTTGAGTGAGAATCATTAAGTATCAATTGATATGTAACAATTTTTTATAAAAAGGGTATAAAACCTTTAAGTATAAGCATGTAGTATAATTATTATCTTTATGCTTAAACATTTAATGGAAAATTAAAACTTAAAAATATGAAACGATTATTTCCCTTTTTACTGGTTTTATTGAGTTTGTGGGCATCAGCACAAGCTCCAGAAGCTATCAAATATCAAACTATAGTAAGAGCTGATGATGGATCTCCTGCTGCATTTCATAATATGGATTTTAAAGTTTCCATACTATTGAGCAGTGCAACAGGAACTGCTGTTTATACCGAAGAGCATTCTTTACCAACAAATGGTAATGGATTGGCAACTTTTAAAATTGGAAAAGGAACTGTTTTAAGCGGTAGCTTTTCTGAAATTATTTGGGGAGCAGATGCCCACTTTATTAAGTTAGAAGCCAAACAAACCGGAAGCAGTAGTTATAATTTAATGGGAATAGAAGAATTTGCTTCAGTTCCTTATGCTTTTTATGCACAAACCACAGCCGCAAATGAAGGCTCTTGGCAGCAGGATGGAAACAATGTTTATTATTTGAATGGGAATGTTGGAATTAAAACCGATGAACCTACTGAAGCTTTAACCTTAGGAACGAATGATAAAATTCAATTAAGTACCACAAAAAACTCACTTTCTTATGGTGCGGTAATGAATTTACGTTGGAATAGTCAAGACGCAAAACCGGGAATACATTTTCAAGATATGTCGGGGACTTCTAAAGTTGCACTTTCAGCTTATGAATATGAGTCTTATCCAAGTATACAAGCAAGAAAATTTAGTATTGCCACAACTAATCTTTCAGGCGAATTGGTTGAAAGATTTAATGTCCCTTTTGGTGAAAATGAAGTTGATATTAGTATTACAGACGCGAATCTTAAATTAATCGATGGTAATACTTTTCAAGTTGGAACTGATGGAAATTCAGGATTAGCACTTTATTATAGTGATGTTTTTATTCATGGAACAAAAAAAATGGGAATCGGTGATAAAGACTGGGTAGCTCAAGGAACATGGGAAAATGCTCAACTTGAAATATACCGTTCTAATAGTAATGTGGAGCTTTTAATTCATGATGATGCTGGTACTAATGATGTTGGTCTTCATTTAAGAAATGGAGAAAATGACTGGGAAATCAATCATAATGGTGATTTTAATATAAACCATGAATCCTCAAATTATTTTAAAATAACCAGTGATGGTGATGTTGGAATAGATGTTGATGAGCCAATAGCTAAATTAGATGTAAACGGAAATATTAATGTTTCAAGTGGGTTTGCATATTTAGTAGGTGGAGAAGGTAAAGGGTCGTATTTACCTGTAAATGATCAGATAACATCTGGTGATGTTGTGGGTATGAATCCTAATAATGGGAAGTTAAGAAAGTTTGAAAGTGGCGATATTTATATGGGTATTGCAACTTTAAAAGCAGGTTTTGTAAGTAATTATGAAAAAGGTCGTGAGGAGGACTCCGAATTTGCATTAGTAGTATCAAAAGGTCAAATAGAAGCTAATTTAGCACAACTTCAGTTGGATGGTAGAATGGTTTCTACAGTAGACGGAGAATCAATAGGAGTATTATTAGCAAACGGTAAATTATATTTAAAATAGACAGATATGAAACGACTATTAATAATAAGTCTGTTCTTCTGCGCTATGATAAGTGTAAGGGCCCAGGCACCAGAAAAGATAAACTTTCAAACGGTGATTCACCACACAGAAGGTTCAGAAATTCCTAATCAGGAAGTTAAGTTAATTGTAAATATTTTGGCAGGATCAGCTAATGGAGATATTGTTTATAGAGAAGAACATAGCGTTGAAAGCAGTGATTTTGGATTGATTAATCTGAAAATTGGCGATGGTGAAGTTCTGTATGGCCAATGGACCGATATCGATTGGGGAAATAATGAGCAATATTTAATGCTAGAGTTGGATACTTCAGGCAGTGGAAATTCATTTGTTGACATGGGAGTGGCTCAATTACTTTCGGTACCATATGCTCTGTTTGCAAATACTAGTGAAGTTAGTGATATCTGGAACGAAAATGAAAATGGATTAGATGTTGATGCAAATTTAGGTATTCAAACAAATAGCCCAACTGAGGATGTTGAGCTTGGTGAAGATGCAAAAATTCTTCTTTCATCGAGTCAGTCAGATATTGTAGACAACGACTTGGTTAAAATAGGAATGTATGCAGACACTGCTCAAGCCAATATTAACTGGAGAAGTTTAGAAGGTGATTTTGGAGCGGCTTTATCTGTAAGAAAATACACTACAGATCCACTAACATTAAGAAAGCATTTTTTACTATCAACAGCAGATGCTAACTCTTCTCGTAATTATAGAATGGAAATTAAGTATGATGAAGATATTTCTGATGTCATTCTTAATAATGCTAATTTAATAGTGGACGGAAAATTTACTATTGAGGATGGTGAACAAAATCATAAATCTGTTTTTTGGTCGCATAATTGGATAAACGATGGACATGTATTTGGATTAGGAGATAAGAACTGGGAAACATCAGGTGTTTATGGTGATGCAGCGGCAGAAATCTATACTATGGCCTCCTCAAATATTATCTTATTGCATTCTGCTAATGAAGCTAAAAAGGCACAACTTATACTAAGAAGAGGAAACTCTGAATGGATTACAGGTGTTGAAGATTTGTTTTATTTCAAACGTAATGATTCCAAGAAAATAAAAATCATGCCCGATGGTAAAATAAAAATAGGTTCTAACGACCCAACTTATAAATTGGATGTTTATGGAGATATTAATATACCTATTGGTTATTCTTATATGATTGGAGGAGGAAAAAGCAATAAGTATGCGGAGTATTTTGAGTCGGAAGAACAAATAGAAGTAGGTGAGTTGGCAGGTATAAACCCAGAAACAGGATTAGTTCGTGCTTATCAAAACAACGATGTCTTTATTGGTGTTGTTTGTAAATCCGAAGGTTTTATTGCCAATGCAGTCCATGCTAAATCAGAGAATTATATTCTAGTTGGTTTAGAAGGAATGATGGATTTTAAATCCAATAGCATTCAAAAAAGTGGAGTGAAAGCTTATACCAATGATGGGCAGTATATTGGTGCCATCATCAATAATCAGTTATATATTAAGTAGAAAATTAGTATTCTAGAGTAGTCTAGATAAATTGAGAATAGTGCAAAGTAAAAGAACCCGAATTAACTTTTGGGTTCTTTGTTTTTATTGCCCATTCCTAATAAAGTTAAACCAAGAACTGCAGATATAAATGATGCTGCAAAGATTCCAATTTTGGCTACTTGTATCACTTCTTTATCATCAAAAGCGAGTTCAGCTACAAAAATACTCATAGTAAATCCAATACCAGCCATTAATGATGCACCAATTAATTCCTTCCAGCCACTACCTTCGGGCAATCTAGCGAGCTTTAATTTAATTGCTATCCAAGAGAAACCCGCGATTCCAATTGTTTTTCCTAGAACTAATCCAGCAATAATACCTAAAGCTACTGGGCTAAATAATAGGTCTAATAAGCTTCCTTCAACTACAATTCCTGCATTGGCTAAAGCAAACAGCGGAAGAATAAAGAAAGAAGTAATAGGGTGGAGGTGATGTTCTAATTTTTGTAAAGGAGTGTGAGCATCTTGCGATACCGTATCAATATCTTCAATACAATGAGCTTGCTTTTTGGTTAATAAAGAATTGTTGTTTGCTTGTTCTTCTTCAAAAGTTTTAATTTTCTTTTTCACTTTTGCCACAAACTCAATCTCATTGATTTTTGGTCTTGCAGGGATAGTTAAAGCAATAAGTACACCTGCAATGGTAGCATGTACACCAGAAAACAAGAAAGACGTCCAAACACCAAATAATCCAACTAAAGCATAGAATGCAGTTCTTCTCACTCCCATTTTATTAGCAATCATTAGAATACTTAAGAAAACACCAGCATTTATTAATTCGCTTGTATTTATATTATCAGTATAGAAAACCGCGATGACCATAATGGCACCTAAATCGTCGGCAATGGCAAGAGCTGTTAAGAAAATCTTAAGGTTAATGTTAACTTTATCGCCTAATAGGGCCATTAAACCTAAGGCGAATGCAATATCTGTAGCCATCGGAACACCCCATCCTGAACTATAATCGGGATTAGAACCATTTATTAAGAAGTAGATTGTTGCTGGAATAACCATACCACCAATAGCTGCAATAATTGGTAAGGATGCTTTTTTCATACTTGAAAGTTCGCCGCCCATCACTTCTCTTTTGATCTCTAAGCCTATGGTAAAGAAGAATATGGCCATTAATCCATCGTTTATCCAATGACCAATACTATGTTCTATATTAAAATCACCAGCACTAAATCCTATATATAGTTCATGCCAAAAATGATGATATGATTCAGAGCTATTTGCCCATAGAACTGCTATAACAGTAGATACAATAAGTAGTATTCCACCAAGGCTTTCTTGCTTAATGAAATGTGAGATTTTAAAATTGCTAGTCTTCATTCTGATTCGTTTTTAAACTATAAATTGCTATTTTTGTAAAATAAAACAAAATTAACAAACTATGAAAGCAAAATGGTTACTCCTTTTTGTTATATCCTTAAGTTTGGTGTTAACTTCTTGTTATAAGCAACAAGAAACAGCAACCTTAGAAGAATATGACATCACTTTTACGAATTATGACACAGAATTTGATTTTAACACCTACAGTACTTTCTTTGTCCGAGACTCAGTTATGCTCTACTCCGATTATCTAAAAGATGAAGAGATTGAAGAGTTTTATACCAATGGTACTTCTGATGACATCAGAGCTATTATTATAAACAAGTTCAAATCTTTAGGCTATACTGAAGGAACTGACATGGAATCGTCAGACTTTTTAATCAATCCTACGATTTTAATGAATACCCAATCAGGTGTAATTTACTACCCATACTATTGGTGGGGATATCCTGGCTATTGGGGCTGGTATGGAGGATACTGGAAAGATTCAAATGTAGATAAAGGAACAGATTATTATCCATATTATGGTTGGTACCCAAATTGGGGAGCTACATACTATAGTTATAACACAGGTTCGATAGTAATGGATATGGCAGATGGTAAATCAGTTATTGATTATAAAGAATGGTTAGACAATGCAGGTCCTAATCCAGATCCTAATGATGCTCCTCCAATTATTTTCCGTTGGACTGCTAAAATTGATGGTATCTTAAGTAACGATGCTAGCTATAATGGGTCTAGAGCAGAAAGAGGATTCAATGAAGCTTTTGAACAGTCACCATATTTACAGAAATAACCTAAAAAAACAGAAAATTATGAAAAGATTATTTATAGTCGCAGTATTAATTGCTTTTTTAGGAGTTTCTAATCAAGCAATGGCTCAAAAACCTGATGCAACAGGATTTATTAGAACTTATGCTCAGCCTGGTAGTATGCTAACATTCGATTGGATTATTGGCGTACCTGTTGGTCAAATGAGCGATAAATTCATCAGTAAAACTTCAACTAGAGGATTTGCTATGGAATATAGATATTTATTTAACGATCCTATTTCTGTAGGTGGTGGATTTAGCTGGCAAGGATTCTCTGAAAAGTTTGAACGTTCTACTTATGAGATGGAAGGTGCAGCGATCACATCAACGCGTTTTAATTATTTGTACACTTTTCCTCTTTATGTAAACTTCCATTACTACCCATTAAAAAATAACTACATATATCCTTTTATTGGTATTAATGCTGGTATGTTTAACATAGAGAAACAAGATCAAATCGGTCAGTATTATGTTGAAGATAAAAGCTGGCAATTTGGTTTTCAACCAGAAATTGGAGCGTTATTTCAACTAAATCCGGGCTCTGGATTTGGCTTTATCGTTAAAGGAAAATACACTCATATTCTTTATAATAAGGGTGAGTATAATAGCTGTCTC
>JADGDY010000266.1 GCA_016744655.1 Bacteroidales bacterium
AAAACCTGCTGCTTGTAATGTTTTAGCTAGAAGAATAGTTTTCTCTAAATCATTACCAATATTGGCATTCCAAACTTGTGTTGGAGTTTGAACTTGATAATTATTCCAAGCCAAAGGGAAGTGTTTGCTCGAAATATTGTTTACTATATATTTCTGAATATTCAATGCCAATACCATTTTAGTTTTAGCATTTTTTTTCCATGATTCAACTTTAGCAGTTAGGTCTGTAGGAAGCTTGTCGCTCAAGGCTTTGTTTTTATTGAAGGCCATTAAAGCGGTTTCCATATCGTTAGCTGTAGAGAATGAAAGGGTTGGAGCAACAGTGTAACTGGAAGGAGTGGCTTGCTCAAATGCTCGTTGACTCACTTTACCAAATAACCATTTGTAGGAACGATATTTGCCATCGTTTGATTCCTCAGGTTTTATCTTGCTATTCATGAGTTCATATTTCAAACCTCTGCGAGCTGGAACAGTAAGAACAACTTCATAATCTTCAACCGGAACACTTTCAGAAAGAATCTCTGTGCTCATCATTTCTGTCATAAATCCAGGTTTTGAAATTACAGAATATTCTAGATAAATAGTACAACCCACATCTAATCCCGTATGAGTAATCACCATTTCTTCCATCTGATTAAAAGCTGGATAATTAGAAACAGCTCTTGGCAATACAATATTAAATGCGTTCTTTGGAGCTTCCACTTTTCTACCATCGTTCATAATGGTGTAGGACTTATGGATTTTTAATTTCTGAAAATCAGGATTGTAAATCACGAAAGTTTCGCCATATAATCTATTGAAAGCATAAGGAGTAAGTAGTTTTACTTCTTTGTAGTATTTGAACTCTATGCTACCATCGGTATGCATAATATGTTCTTTCTTTATTTTCTTGAAAACAGCATCTGTTTCTTGAGCTTTCAAAACACCTATCGATAAGAAAGCAAGGACTATATATATAATTGTATTTCTCATGTTCGTTACTTTTTAAGGATGATTTTTTGATCAGCAAAATGTTTTTGGTTGATGACAGCTTGTCGATATTCTGGCCATTCTTCAGCTTCATAAACTCGTTTTCCTAAGCTGATGGTTTCAGAGAATTTAAGCTTCTTTCCGATTAGCTCATATCCACCATCGAAACTCACATATTCCGATTTTACATTTTCTGCAACTGGAAGAGGAAGAGCTTCTGTATATTTAGGCAATTCGACTTCTTCATTAATTTCTACTAATCGAGAACAACGATCTCTAAATCCAAACTTCTTGGTTTTTGCAGAAGTATTGGTATAAAGATGGCTCATGGCTCTTTTAAAAACACCAGATGCCATTGGAGGAGTAAATATGATTTCATTTTGTCCTACAAAAGCATAATCAGGGATTTCATAATGATATGTGATTTTTACTGGCTGTTCCAAATATTTATCGTTGTCGGTATGAGTTACTTTAGTTAAACGAGCATTGGGGTGTAGATTTAGTAATTCTTTCTCTAAATTCTTGTCCCATTCTGTTCTAACACCAGAGAAAATTCTTCTCACAGAAGCATCAGATTGTCCTTCAGCAGTAATAGTAAAACTACCTTTCAGTAAACCAGTTTTATCCAATTTAGATTTTCCATTGATTCTCACATAGTGGTTTTCTGGAGCAGAGATTGGAGTGTACATCAAGTCGGCACCTTCTGGTAAGCCCATTAAGTATCCTTGCTGTTGCTCAGCACTCGACCATAATTCTCTAACACCAGGAACCCATGTTGGGTCAAGTACTTGATATTCGCCATTTCTTCTTTTAACTACCGTTACAGAGTGATTAAACTGATCGGCAGGAACATCATCAATTCTCTCACCAGCCATAGTCATGGCAGCATAGGATTCAAATCCTGCAGCTCTTAAGAATGATATTAAAAGGCTGGCTTTGTCCTTACAAACACCACATCTGTCGGTGAAATTCATCTCTGCATTATGTAAAGTAAATCCTTCACCTTCACCCATGGAAATACCAGAGTATCTCATATTATCAGCTACCCAATGTGTCAATACAGAAATGCTATCCAATTCGGTTTTACTTCCTTTTAAAAGGTCATTTACAAATTCTTGAACTTCTGCTGTTGGAGTAAAGGCATCATAATCCTCATTTACGGTGTAGAACCATTTTCCTTTAGCGTACCAATCAGGACTTGTTGACATCAATAACTTAGTATTCACATTGTTTTTACTCACCATTCCTGATTCTCTTTCAGCAGGCATGATATTTCTTTTGGTGAATGAATATTCAATGCGCTCCCCTTGGAATTGTAGTTTCGAAGTTAACTCTCCATAAAATACTTCGTATTGCAGCATTTTATCATTTGGGATACTCAATAAGTAAGTTTTTTCTAAAATAGGTTCATTGCTCCAGAAAGGAACGATGTCGTAGAAATGGCCTCTCATTGGAGGAATATATTTATCGTCTTCATCGCTAGCTCCTTGTAATAGAGCATAGGTATATCCTTTTTTGAAGGTGATGATTTCTAGTGCATCTCCGGGCTCTAATCGCCCCACTTCTATCATCTTTTCTCTAGCTCCCCAATAGATAGCGCGCGCTGGTGCGGCATAATCTAACACTGGGTTTTCAATTGTTTTTGTTTCTCCATTGGCTTTATAAACCATCACTTTCTGAATTTCCACATAAGCCGAAAGTGGATCGTAACCCACTTTTACAATGTGGTTGCTTTTTGCTCCTTGTAGCGTTAGGATTTTTACCAATTTATGCATTTGGTAATAGCTGAGTCCTGTGGGCTGCATTTCAACAGAGGTACTGTCAAAAATGACCACAACATCAGATTTTGGAAATGTTTTAGCATCTCCAGCTTTAGCGATGAGCTCTTGTATATTCTGTGCCTGTAATATTAGAGCAAAGAACAGCATGGCCATCATTAAGGATATTTTCTTCATGTGTTTGTTTTTTAAAAGATGGGCTAAGTTAGAAAGAAATTAAAAACAAAAGCCATTAAAATCATCCAAATCGAATGGTTTTAATGGCTTATAAATATGACCAGATTTATTTATTGATCTTGTTAGCTTACTCTATTCTTCTGACTTCAAATTTCGATCGACTCTATGTGCTTCGAGCTTCGAACTTCGAACTTCAAGCTTCAAACTTCAAACGGCATACCTATTTCTTGGCTTTGATAGAGCACCCAACAGCTTTTGTTAGGTTTGGTTCAGGCTTTTCTCCAGCAATTAGAGCATCAATGGCATCGGCCAAATAGGTCTTTTTAACTTGAGAAGCATCTTTTGAACTGTCATCAATAGCTCCAATATAGGCGACTTCGAATTTGCTATTTTTGTTTTCTAAAAGATAGACATGTGGAGTTTTTGTAGCTCCATAAACTGGATATACTTTTTGCTTTTCGTCAAAAATATATGGGAAAGTAAAACCTTTTTCAGTGGCTCTAATTTTCATGTTTTCAAAAGAATCTTCAGGATAAGAAACAGGGTC
>JADGDY010000267.1 GCA_016744655.1 Bacteroidales bacterium
CGGCAGAAATGCCCATATTGAGCATGGTGGTATCTGGCAATTGATTTATGGATAATTGTTCTTGTCCGGCATAACTAAAAATATTTGGGTTTTTATTGGTCGATTTCATCTTTAAGGCATCAGATTCTTTATCGAAGTGGGTAGTGGAATTGGGTTTAAAGCGAATATGTGTAATGTCTTTACCATCATTTCCTTTCACGCTTAGGCTAAGTTTGTTATGATATGGATTTTCTGGATTTTCAAATTGACTAGCATGTATTCTATCTGTATTTTTCAACTCAATATACTCCTCTTTTTCTGCCATTACCCAAACCACATCAAGAGGTTGAACTAGGGGAGGGCTAGAACCTAAACCATCCACATAGGAAATAAATGTGCTATCCTCCTCATTAAATCTATAGTGAGCTTGGTGAGATAAGTTGGACAAGTTGAGCTCATCCCAGAAAAGAGATGCCGCGTATGGATTCGGAATGGCTTGTAATCCTTTTTCTTGGAATATAAATTCTAGATTCTCAGTGTTGGCGATTCCTTGGAACAAAATTGGTTTAGTAGTGTCTGTTTCGAATTTGTAAACTTTTTGGTGATGTAGATTATATGTAGAATCTTTTATCGGATTCCAGTTATTATTTGCAAACTCCCAGATGTTGAGGCTGTCAAAGTCTGAATAAGTTATTTCATCAACAGGCAAAGCCAAGAGATTTTCTTCATTTTTGGAAGGGTGATAAGTATATTTTAGAATTCCTTTTTCTTCAATTTCTTCGAATACCAAACTTGCTTTATGCTGTGAGTTTCCTTGCATTTTAATTTCACCTTTATTGTCAAATTTGTTACAAGTTAATGCTCCATTAGGAGAAATAGTTATTATCGATTTGTCTTCTAAAAATAAGTTTCCAATGTTTAATAGAGTATCCACAAAAGGGAAATATTTAGCTCTTTTAGAGATATAAATATCTTCCTCTTCTAGTGGAGTTTTTTGATTGGCCCAATTATCAGTATTATTCCAAATAGAATCTGTTCTTCCGAGCCAGTAATTTTTGGTTTGTGGATTATTTACTTTGAAAAAATCCAGTGAGAAGTATCCTTCAAAGGGAGCATCTGAGTCTAAAGTGTAATCTTCTGGTTCAAAATGAAAGGTATAGGTGAAGGGAGATTTTTCCAATGTAAAATTGTCAGAATTCAGAGTTTCAGTATCAATGATTTCTATTTCTTCATCTGCCAGAATTAAAGAATTGAGTAATATACTTTTCTCTGGAATTTCTATAATACTATTGCTTGATTTGGTGTTGAAATCAAAATGAAATTCATTATAACCCATTGATATGGAGTCGTAAATATGTAGGCTATCTGTTTGTAAATTAAAGATGAATGTTTTGTGTTTTTGATAGGTATCCCATCCCGGAAATGCTACTTCTTCCCAAAAGGAACCAAAAAGTATCTGATTTTCGGTCACATAAAGTTCACTGATACCATCAGCAACATAGTATTCTTTTAATTTATTAATTCCAAAGATTAAATCAAGCTCATTTGTTTCTCTATTCCATTTGAAAACGGAATAGTCACCATCTCCCATATCGGTAGAGCTTATGCCATAATAAATCTTGGGCCTCCATTCATCAATATTTATTATTTGAATACTATCAGGTAATATGGTTTTATTTGATTCATTTGAATAATAATCATATTCATAAAATTCTCCCCTAATAATATAATAGAGCTGATCGTCGGAATTCCGTCTTATTGGGGAGTTGTAATAATTATCTGGGAGCCTGTATAAGGTGTCAATGGTTTTGGTATAGGTGTTAAAATCGAAAATATAGTGACCATGTTCTCTATCCCAATAATGACTTAAAATATGATCTGTTTCAAATACAAAGACGTCTTCAATGCTTTTAGAGTTCCAGTATTTAGAAAAACTTAGGTGTGTGTCATCTAGGTCAAATAACTTCACTATTTCATGAGAATAGTAATCCATTTCAAAAGCAATACCTTTATTATTCTTTCCCCCATTATTTGTTAGCCCATAAATGTTTCCATTACCACCTTGGCACATCATCATGGGGAACATTCCATTTTCTTCATTGTGAAATCTTCTCAAGTCATATTCGCTATCTATTTCTCCAGTATTAAAGTCATATTTATAAATTCCATCATACCATGCTTCTATAGTATCGTTTCTTGTATTTGTATAGAGTTGGCCATTGTGAAATAGTAAATTATAGGTGGTTCCGATAAGAGATTTTTCCGCATAATTTACTTCTAACTCAATAGTCTGGTCTATTACATTAAAGGAATACAAATATTTACTTTCCCAGTTATTGTATAGCCGTTCTTTCGTATTGAAATATATTTTATCAACTCCATCAAAACCTAAATATTGAGCTGGGCGATAGGTATCATTAAAATGAAAAGATGTGTCGAAGGAATATGCAGATTCTAAAGAATGAGTAATAGGGTTGTATTTAAAGATGGTCCCACAATTAAAATCACCGCCTTCAGAATTGATGCCATAAAAGGCATCGTTAGTGACTTTAATCATTTCACTAATTGGTTTTCCCCCTGTTCCAGGATAAAAATCTGCTACATTTTCAAATCCATCTAATGCTTCATTAATTTTAAAAACACCTCCAATATTAGACTCTCCTCTAAAAGATGCTTGGCCATAAATGGCATCATCTTCTCCAAGTACTAAACTACCAATAGGGTTTCTTAAACCATCAAAATCAAATTTTTTTATGATAGTATCTGTTTGAGGATGATATTCCAATAATGTTCCTTTGGTATTAAAATCCATTCTTTTGGTTAAGAAATAGAACATATCATCTTTTTTAATCCAGGGTCCAGAAACAATGGCTCCATTGTTTTTCTGGATATATTTCTCATCATAAAAAAAGTCATTCAGCCTGTCGTATTTTAAAACATAGGATTTATAAATATTATTTGAATAATTGCGATAAAAATAGATGAACTGCTCGTCAATCATTCCTATGTCGTAAGAATGTGAACTTATATCTGTGATGATTTTAAATTCTTTACTCTTTAAATTGTATCTAAATACATGGTATCCAGTTTTCTCTGTGATTGATGTATAAGTGATACCGTAGACATTTTTTAAATCATCCATATATAAAGGAGAAACGATAGAACCTGAAAGATCAAATGAATATCCAAACCTATGAATGGTTTCAATAGTATCATTTTCTAGGTCAACTTTATAGACTAAACCCCCTCCTTCAGAACCCATCAGGGAATTATATCCCCAAATTTCCACTTGGCAAAAAATAGGGAATGCCAGTACTAACAATAGAAAGAATAATATAATGCGTTTCATATTACTGTTTTATTGCTGTAAAGATAAGAAAGGATATTGGATTTTAATAATGTTACTATTGCTTTACCAGGGCAGACTCACACTTTTTTCACAAAAATGTTCAAAAGTTAATAATATATAATTGAACGGAATAGGATAAAAT
>JADGDY010000110.1:0-12150 GCA_016744655.1 Bacteroidales bacterium
ACTAGGGAAGGTCACAGCATTTCCTGTATAGTAAACCCAAGTTGCAGAAATACTCATGCGCTCATTAATTTGGAAACTTCCTACCAATGAAATATCATGAGTTTTGTCTAGCTTGCTGGCATACCAATTGTTATTATTGATTCCGTCGATTTGGTTTTCTGTTTTTGAAAGGGTATAACTCAACCAACCAGTAAATCTACCGTGTTTCTTTTTTAAATAAAACTCAGCACCATAACTTCTGCCTTTTCCTTGAAGAATATAAGATTCAATATTCTCATTGAGCATGATATCGGTACCGTCTTTATAATCCGTCACATTTTGCATGTCTTTATAATAGGCTTCCACAGAAAATTCAAACTGATTATCTGCAAAGTTTTGGAAGTAACCCAAGGCAAACTGGTTAACATCCAGTGGCTTAATATTATATGAACTTGGTGTCCAAGTATCCGTAGGTTGTCCTGAAGTGCTATTTGACATCAAATGTAGATATTGGGCCATTCTGTTATAGGATGCTTTTATGGATTTATCTTCGCTTAATCGGTAGTTGACAGATAGTCTAGGTTCAATTCCATAATAGCTTTGCATCAGTTTATTATTATCAAAATAAACTGAATCTATTTTTTCGTTATCATCATTATAGGTGTTATTATAGCCTGAACCTAATTGATTAAACATAGATAGACGTAAACCATATTCCGCAGAGAATTTCTCAGAAATATTTTGTTTATTGGAAATGAAAATAGCAGATTCCAAGGCTTTCTTTTTATCAATTAATATTTCTGGAACATCGCTACTTGGAAACTCTAATTGCCCTGGATTAAAGGTGTGATGTGTGCTGTGTAGCCCAAAGCTTAAGGTATTATTGGGGTTTAGGAAATAGGTGAAGTCTTGTTTGAAACCGTAATCTTCAATTCCTGAAGACATGTCGGCTTCATCGCCAAATTTAAAACCATAATTGTATTTACTGTAGATTAATGTGGTATTACTGAATAATTTGGGGCTGAAAATATGGTTCCATCTTAAGGTTCCAGTGGCATTTCCCCAATTCATTCCAAAATCTTCAAAGCCAAAATCATCTTGCCCAAAATAGCCAGAAAAGAAAATTCTATTGTCATCGTTGATTTTGTAATTCAGCTTGGCATTTAAATCGTAGAAATATAATGATGCTCCGTTGTCGAGGAGTCCAGTTCCTTTGGCTACAATGTCGGCATAGGACCTTCTTCCAGAAACAATAAACGACATCTTATCTTTTATAATGGGACCTTCCACAGTTAAACGAGAAGATATGAGTCCCAATCCACCTGAAACAGAAAACTTCTGATTGTTTCCATCTTTCATATTGATAGCAAGTACCGAAGAAGCTCGTCCACCATAGTTAGCTGGTATTCCTCCTTTATAAACCGCAATGTTTTTTAAAGCATCGGCATTGAAAACAGAGAAGAAACCCATCAGGTGAGATGCACTATAAACAGGAGCTTCATCCAATAATATGAGATTTTGGTCAATTGAGCCTCCTCTCACGCTAAATCCATTTCCTCCTTCTGAAGCCGTACTGATTCCTGGAAGTAACTGAATGGTTTTTAGAATATCTTTTTCACCAAACAACACTGGAAGCTTGTCAATTTGCTTCATGTCAAGCTTTTCTACACTCATTTGGGTAGAGCTTAAGTTAGCATCTGCTCTTTCAGCGGTGATAACTACTTCATCTAAGGCGTTTGATGTAGGATTTAGCTTAATATTAATTTTTAAATCCTTTTGTAAATCAATGTCTTGAATAACATCATCATAGCCAATATAGGAAAAGCTGATTTTATATTTTCCTTTTTCGAGCGTGAGGGAATAAAACCCATAAGTATTAGTTGCTGCTCCAACATTATTGTTTAGGTTGATTATGGTTGCGCCAATTAAATCTTCACCCGTTGAAGCATCTGTGATTTTCCCGCTGATGCTATACTTTTCTTGTGCCATTGTCGAAAATGAATACAAGAAAAATGACATTAAAAGAAAAAGCCATTTGAGTTTTGTGTTTGTTTTGATTGTCATAAACGATTTAGTGTGTGATTGCGATTTGTGTTCGCAAAGAAACACTGAAATCTCTAATTATAAAACACTAAATGCTTCGTGTTAATGTTTATTAACAAAGAGATGTATAAATACAAAATAAACTTAAAAAAGTAGTTTTATTGACATATGATGAGATGGGGTTATAATTTCTATTTTACTGAAATTCAATCTTTTTGGGGAGATTTAAATAATTTGAAGTGTTTGCCCTGTTCTAGGATGTTTTATATGGTTAATTCATGCCCACAATTATCACAAACCCAATTCCAAAGCCACTAATTCAGCTAAATCCATATTCTTCATGGTCTCCTCTTGCTCGGAAAACTTAATCCCATCAGTGAGCATCGTCATGCAAAAAGGACAACCAGTAACAACAATGTCGCATTTGGTTTCGGTGACATCCTCCATGCGTTCCATATTGACTTCTTTATTTCCTTTTTCAGCTTCTTTAAACATCTGTGCACCACCAGCCCCGCAGCATAGAGCAAAGCTTTTGCTTCTTTTCATTTCTACTCTGTTTTCAGCTAAAGAATCCAAAACTTTTCTAGGTGCTTCATATTCCTTGTTTCCTCTGCCTAAATAGCAAGGATCGTGAAATGTGATTTTCTTTCCAGCTAATGCTTTTTTAGATAATTTTAGTTTTCCTTCTTCCAACATCATTTCCAAAAATTGACTGTGATGCCAGACTTCATATTTACCGTCATAATCAGGGTATTCATTTTTCAAAGTATTAAAATCATGAGGATCGCAAGTGATAATTTTCTTCACCTCATAAGCATTCATCACTTCAATATTCATCATGGCTTGCATTTGGAATAACATTTCGTTTCCAGCTCTACGAGCAGCGTCGCCACTATCACTTTCTTCAACACCTAATACTCCATAGCTAATTCCAAGATGGTGTAAAATCTTTACAAAATCACGCGTAACTTTAGTATATCTATCATCGAAAGCACCAGCACTACCTACCCAAAATAAATATTCAGGAGCATTTCCATTGGCATGTAATTGACTATATATTGGGACTTCTATCTTAACTTTGTCTTTGGTTTCCATTTCCTAAAATTTAAAGGTCTGTAATTATGCGTTGGTAAATAAATCTTCTGCCCACTTCATTCTATCGTCTTGACTATATTGCCAAGGGGCGCCATTATTCTCAATGTTTTGGAAGATATTATTTAGCTCTGTTGGAGCAGAACTTTCTTCCATTACCAGATAACGGCGCATATCGATAATCATGCTGGGTTGGTTAATATTTACAGGGCATTCTTGTGCACAAGCATTACAAGTAGTACAAGCCCAAAGCTCTTCTGGAGAAATATAATCACCTAAAAGGCTTTTCCCATCACTAAAATCAGCTCCATTTTTAATTAATCCTGGACCTTTTTCGTCCATTCTGCTTCTCACGTTCATTACTATTTTACGAGGTGATAATTTTTTACCCGTAATATTTGCCGGACAAACATCGGTACAACGACCACACTGAGTACAAGCTAGAGAGTCTAAATAGTTTTTCCAACTGACGTCTTCAATATCTTTTACCCCAAATTTCTCAATTTCACCCTCCTCTTCAGCCGGTGGATCGGCGAAAGCTGCATCTGGATCCATCATTAGTTTTACTTCTTTTGTGATAGATTCCATATTATAAAGTTGTCCTAAAGGCTCTAAGCGACTGAATAAAACATTAGGAATAGATGAATAAACATGGAAGTGTTTTGAATAAGGGAGGTAGTTGGCAAAGAAGAAAATAAGCAGGATATGAGCCCACCAATTTATTTCATGACCAATATATAAGCCAGAGTAACTCATAGAAGTAACCAAACCAGCCAAGCTCTCACTTACTGGGTAAACTCCAAGCACAGCCTCGTTACTACTTAGTTTTTCGGCCACATAAAAAGTGTTCATGCCTATTAAGCTAATCATTAAAAATAGAATGATGCTTAATGCAATATTGGCATCCATATGCGATTTGTGAGTCATTTCAATTCCATCGAAGCGTTTTACTTTACCAAAGATTCTTCTATAAAGAAAGATCAGCATGGCAAGTGCAATAAATGCGGCCATAATATCTCCAGATGCCACTATGAAACTATAAAAACCACCTAGAAAACTCAAAACTCTCTCCGTACCAAACAAACCGTCAATCACCATTTCGATACTTCCAATGGTAATCACAAGGAATCCCCAAAAAACCAAAGCGTGAATTAGACCAACAACAGGCTTCCTCAGGATTTTCTTTTGTCCAAAAGCTACATTCATCATGATTTTGAATCTGTTACCAAAATCTTTTATTTCGAATGGTTTAGTGAGTTTAAAGAACAAATAATACCTCTTAAAAGAATAAGCAAAGATACCTAAGGTCATTAGCAAGGAAAGGCTAAATAGAATTTGTTTAAGCATATATATTAGGTTTAGGTTTTTGAGAACAATATTAAGAAAAATTACCATGCTTGCATAGTATAGTTTGAATATTTATTCATTGAAGATTGTTGAAACTTGTATTACTTTTGATACTTATGTGATGAAGAATAATTAAAGTGCTCATTAAACCTTTACATCATTGGTTTATATTTCTTGCAAACCACTGCGAATAATTTTTTACATTTGCGAAAACATAAGCATTGAGGGTAGATTGGAATAAAATAGCAATAGAGGGATTGAGTTTACCGATTCATTTTTATAGATATGCCATTTCTCCACTTTTGCCAGCAAGTTGCAGACATATTCCCACTTGTTCCGAATATAGTCTTCAATCTTTAAAAAAACATGGGATGATAAAAGGGTCAGCCCTGGCTGCCAATAGAATAGCCAGATGTCATCCATGGGGAACTAGGGGGTACGATCCCGTTCCTTTAATTATTATTAAAGTGACATACAAATCAAAACTAGTAGAAAATAGACTACAATGAGAAACTTTGGTTCAGATAAATTATCCGCTTTAGATGCGAAGTTCGAAGCACAAAAAATCGCTTTTGGTCCCATAGCCTTTCAGGCAGTTAGAGTGATGAGAGATCTAGGGATATTAAAAAAAGTAGAGGAGTCTCGCAAAAAAGGAATCCTCGTTCAAGAAATTTCAGAAGATTTAAATCTATCAAAATATAGTGTTCAAGTATTACTCGATGCAGGTATTAGTTGTGGAGTAGTGATGCAAAAAGATGATAAATTCATTTTGACCAAAACGGGATATTTCCTTCTTAATGATCCGCTTACTGAGGCCAATATGGATTTTGTTCAAGATGTGAATTATCTTGGGTTTTATAATCTAGAGGATTCTGTGAAAAAAGGAAAACCAGAAGGACTAAAAGTATTTGGAAAATGGAAGACCATATATGAAGGCCTATCTTCACTTCCAGAAAAAGTTCAAGATTCTTGGTTTAAATTCGACCATTATTATTCTGATTTGGTTTTTCCTTTGGTCATGCCATTAATATTTGCTGATAAACCTAAACACCTTTTAGATATAGGAGGAAATACTGGGAAATTTAGTATAAAAGCTGCACAATACAATCCGGATGTGAAAATTACCATACTCGATTTACCTGGGCAGTTGAATGTGGCATATCAAAATATTGAAAATGTTGGGCTTTCTGATAGAATAGATGGCTTTCCTATCGATTTGTTGAATCCTAAAAATGCATATCCTAATCATGTGGATGCCATATGGATGAGTCAGTTCTTAGATTGCTTTTCAGAAGAGGAAATCACTCATCTATTATCTAGAGCATTCGATGCTTTGGTGCCAGGTGGTATTCTGTATATTAACGAAACCTATTGGGACCGTCAGAAATATGTAGCCAGTAGTTATAGCTTGAATATGACTAGTTTATATTTCACAGCTTTAGCAAATGGAAATAGCAGAATGTACCATAGCGACGATATGATTCGTTTGGTGAAGAAAGTAGGCTTCGAGATAGCAGAAGACATAGATGGATTAGGAGTGAGCCATACACTATTAAAATGTAAGAAGTAGTATTGGAATACCAAAATAGGGCATTGGTAGTTTCATTAAATCAAATAAATAACATCGAGGATGATAAAAGCTTGTGAAATTCCTTTAGATATGGGAAAATCTTTTAACTTTGAATCCTCTAAAAAACAAAAAAACCTAATAACAAAATGAGTATACTCGTTAATAAAGATTCTAAAATCATCGTTCAAGGATTTACAGGAACAGAAGGTACTTTTCATGCCACACAAATGATAGAGTACGGTACTAATGTAGTAGGTGGGGTTACACCTGGTAAGGGTGGACAAACTCATCTTGACAAACCCGTTTTTAATACGGTAGCTGAAGCAGTAGAAAAAGCTGGAGCTAATGTTTCTTTAATATTTGTACCGCCACCATTTGCTGCTGATGCAGTAATGGAAGCAGCAAATGCAGGAATCGAAGTGATCGTTTGTATCACAGAAGGAATTCCTACAGCTGATATGGTGAAAGTAAAAGAATACTTATCAGATAAAAGCAGCCGATTAATTGGACCAAACTGTCCAGGTATTATTACTCCAGGGGAGGCTAAAGTTGGAATTATGCCAGCGTTCATTCATCAGCCGGGTAAAGTTGGTGTGGTGAGTCGTTCAGGTACTTTGACTTATGAAGCAGTTGATCAGTTAACCAAAGCTGGTTTAGGGCAAACTACTGCTATCGGAATTGGAGGTGATCCAATTATTGGAACAACAACTAAAGACGCCATGGAATTATTCATGAATGATCCTGAAACAAAAGGAATTATCATGATTGGTGAAATAGGTGGTGGAATGGAAGCAGAAGCTGCTCGCTATGTGAAAGAATTTGGTAATAAACCAGTGGTTGGTTTCATTGCAGGAGCTACAGCGCCTAAAGGAAGAACCATGGGACATGCTGGAGCTATCATTGGTGGAGTAGAAGATACTGCAGAAGCTAAAAAGGCTATTATGACTGATTGTGGAATACATGTGGTTGAAAGTCCGGCAGATATAGGAACAAAGATGAAAGAATTACTAGGGTAATAATAACTTAGAATTTATAGATCATCAATTATATAAGTAAGTAAAACTCTGTTTTTTAATTAAAACAGAGTTTTTTTTTGTTAAAGCGAAAATACTTCTAAATATATCACCCGAAAAAATTACTTTTGCCTGAGAAATTTGAAGATGGATTTAAGGAGTTTAAATGGTCTTCAAATGAATTATAAACTTTTTTAAATATAAAATTATGGCTTACAACTTAAGAAACCGTAACTTTTTGAAATTATCAGATTTCACACCTAAAGAAATCAAATTTCTCCTTGATTTATCAATGGATTTGAAAAAGGCTAAATATGCCGGAACAGAAACACAGAAACTAAAAGGCAAAAATATAGCTTTAATTTTTGAGAAAGCTTCTACCAGAACTCGTTGTGCTTTTGAAGTAGCAGTTCATGACCAAGGTGGAACAGTAACCTATTTAGGCCCTTCCGGCTCGCAAATTGGTAAAAAAGAATCTATGAAAGATACCGCTCGCGTTTTAGGACGTATGTATGATGGTATCGAATATCGTGGATTTGGACAAGATATAGTTGAAGAATTAGGTGCTCACGCTAACGTTCCTGTATGGAATGGTTTAACAACTGAGTTTCACCCAACACAAATTCTAGCTGATTTCTTAACAATGATGGAACATAGCGATAAGCCTCTTCACGAAGTAACTTTCGCTTATGTTGGTGATGCTCAAAATAACATGGGTAATTCACTAATGATTGGTGCTGCTAAAATGGGAATGAAATTCCGTTCTGTTGCTCCAAAAAGCGTTCAACCTACTGCTGAATTAGTAGCTCAAGCTAATGAGATTGCTAAAGAAACTGGTGCTGAAATCGTTGTTACAGATAACGTAGAAGAAGGTGTTAAAGGATGTGATTTCATCTACACTGACGTATGGGTAAGTATGGGTGAAGCAGAAGAGGTTTGGAAAACACGTATTGAGTTATTGAAGCCTTACCAGGTGAATAAAGCAATGATGGATGCCACTGGAAATGCTAATTGCAAATTCATGCATTGTCTTCCTGCTTTCCACAACCGTGAAACTATTGTTGGAGAAGAGATTTTCCAAAAATATGGTATCGATGGTATGGAAGTTAACGAAGAAGTATTCGAAAGTGAAAACTCTATCGTTTTTGACGAAGCAGAAAACAGATTACACACTATTAAAGCTGTTATGGTAGCAACTTTAGGTGCTTAAGAAATCTGAATTTAGCATTAAAAAAATGCTCTTTAAAGATAAAAGTTGCAATGATCAATTTGACCATTGCAACTTTTCTTGCTTTAAGGCTAGGAATTTTTTCTGATAATCAAATTCGCTGTGATCTATTCAGTTGATTCACTTTTTAATAGAATATAAGAAACAATGATTAGCTTTGCTGATCCTTGTTAAAAACAAACATCCATGAAAATTGGTGGAATCTGTGGATAGATTTTCTCTTTATTAAAATACATGTTGATTTCTAAACGTAAAATCAGAGTGTGAACTTACCTTAAATGTTGTTTTTGATTAATAACTTGCAAGGGTCTTTATAGCGATTAAATATTGATGTTGAAATCTTGCATTGACTGTTGAAGAATAGGTTTAAAAGAACTAGGACTGCATTCATGTAATTCTAGATGATGACAGTTGTTGAAATCCATAAAACCCTTTAATTCTTTTGTTAAAGCACGAGAGAAATCCTCTATTTTAAGTAGTGTTGGTTCCAGAACTAAATGATTGATATGAAGTATGGAGTTTTTTCTGTCTGCTTTGCAATCCATTCTGGCAACAAGCTTTCCGTCCCATAATATAGGTAATGAGAAATATCCATATTTACGTTTTGTAGCAGGAATATAGCATTCTAAAATATATTCAAAATCGAAAAGGTTCTGCATCCGCTTTCTTTGAATCAACAAATTATCAAAAGGTGAAAGAATTTTTGCTTTAATTTTTTGTAGAGGTTTGTTTAATAATTCAAGAGTATTTGGTAGGGCGAAATAAATGATTCCTCCAGTTTTAATTTGTTTTAATTCCTTATTTTCCAGCATGTTATTTATAGTTACTGAAACCTTTGCTTTTGTATTTTTTAATAGATAGGATATTTCTGAAGCCTGTCCCAAGGCATTGGATTTTAGAAATTTTATTACTAAAAACCTTAAATACTCTTCAGAGGAGGGTGCTGAATTATCAATATTCTCCGGTAGAACTCTTTCTGTTAAATCATAAACCTTGTGAAAGTTCTGTCTTGAAGATATCATTAAATCCCCTTGCATAAATAGAGTATCTAATGCTTGTTTGGCTGGTTTACTTTTCCATTCTCCCGTCTTTATTCCGTCATTCTCAAAATCCTTTGCCATCAATGGCCCCTCCTGAGAAATACGAGTAAGTACATGTTGCATGAGTTTTTCATTCTTAGCATACCAATGATTTTCTATTCCACTTTTTATGGCGTTTTTTCTAACTAGACTAAATCGAAAATTCTTCATCGGTAAATAGGCAGCCGCATGCGACCAATATTCAAACACTTGTTTATCAGCAATAAGTTGGTCAATATGATGGGTTTCATAAGATGGGTTCCTATTCCACAAAGTATGATGATGCGCTCTTTGTACAGAAGAAATAGTGTCAATTTGTATATACCCAAGTTGCTCAATTACTGATAAACTAGATTGTAAGGAATCCCCAATTTGAGTTTTAGGAGGAAGTCTTTGGGAGAGAAGTATTAGCTTTCGTGCATCTTGTTTTGATACTTTTTCTATTTTTTGCTGCATATTATTTACCATTCAATGTTTTTGTCAATAAACTGAATCAAGCTTTCAGCCATTTTTTCTTGTTCCTTAATAGAAGGATGTCCAGGAGTATTTTTATATGGTATGAAATGGGTGTAAATATTAGTATCATTTAAATTCTCCACTGCAGTATCTATATAGCTAGGCCATAATGAGTTTTTTTTGGTGGCATCCATGCTTCCAAGTATGCAAATGATATTAGCTTTAGGGTGATGAGACCTTATATTTCCAATAAATTCTTCATAGGCATTAATTAGAGTTTCTTTACTCGGAGGGGAGTCGCCAAAGTTTTGTTTGAACTCTTTACGTTCAGGCATATGAACCAACCAAGAATCATTCTGGAATAGGTTAATAACTACAATATCTGGTTGATATAGGGAGAAATCCCATGTGCTATTTTTGTCTGTAGGGTTTAAACGATTATAAATCTCAGGCATTATTTGAGGAAACCAACTAATGGTGATTCCAATTCCACTTTTACAAATACAGTGGTATTCAGCATCAAAATGTCTAGCTGTAATAGAAGCATAGCTTAAATAATTATTGGTATAAGTGCTATCTGGGGAGTCTCCACCAGATAAATCTTCTACAGCATAACCAGCTGTTATAGAATTTCCATAAAACTCTATTTTTCTTTTCTTTTCAGGAGACTTTGATAAAACCTTATCATTTTCACCAATTTGAAAACCATAAAATATAGTCTTACCTTTTGCAAATTCTGTTCGTTTAAAAATTTCAATGGAATGTTTGCCTTGGGATAAACCAGAAGCCAAAAGGTATGATTTCTTTAATGTATCTGGATTTAGGATTGTTATAACCTGATCATCGATAATGATATTGAAATAATTATCTCCAGTTTCATCTTGCAAAATAGCCTTGATAGATCCCCCTTCAAAGTTTATCTTTATAGAAGTTCCAGACCAAATGAGCTCTGTGAAATCAGGATTCGTCTTGTCGATTCTTCCCCAATATTCTATTTCGGGATGACTGGATTTAATAATTATTCCTTTATCTGAACTGCAACTCAATTGGAGTAGGGTACTGATAAATAATAGTACGAATAGTTTTTTCATATTCAATAAATCTTTTTGATGCTTCGAAATTATATAGAAAATGAATAGATTTTATTTTTCTTTAAAAATATCCAACAGATAAGCAGAATGAAGTTTCATAGCTTGAATTGTCATATATGTTAATTTTAGACGAAGTATAAATAACAAAATGGCATTTACTGATCCCTTAAATTTTATTATGTTTGCATAATAATTACTCTACCTATGAAAGCTCAAGATACTATTGGATACCAAGTGAAATCTGGATGGCAATCTATTGTCAAAATGTATAACCGCCTTACTACAGAACATGATTTTTCTCAAGCAGAAGGATATGTGCTCATCAGTATTAAAAAAGATGGTATTCCGGTAACTAAAATTGCTCCATTAATGGGAATTGAGCCTACAAGTTTAAGTCGATTGCTAAAAACTATGGAGGAAAAAGGTTTGGTATATCGTGAAAAAGACTTAGAGGATCGTAGAGTTGTAAAATTATACCTCACCGAGAAAGGCTTTGAACTTAAAAAGATTAGCCGAAAAATGGTTTTGGATTATAATAAAGCCATTCTTGAACATATTGGTCAAGAAGATTTAGATGTATTTCTAAGAACAATGGATAAAATCAAGAAACTGACTTGTTCTTTAGCATTACCTGAAGATGATTTAGATGGCAAAAGTTGCTAGTATTCAGAGTTATATAGTTTGTATCCAGCCTGATGCATGGTTTTATTTAGACGCTTTTTAAATTAATGCCAAACTATTAGTTTGTATAATATCTAAATTGTTTATGTATTTACCTGAAAATGAATGATTAAACAGTTGTTTTATTTCTGTAAAAAATAATCACAATCACCTTTTGTTCACAATATCAGCCACTTACCGTGTTTTTGTTTTAAAGCGCTTTAATACCCCTAATTCATAATAAACTGTTATTTTTGCATATGTCATATAGAGATATCTATATATGATGATATGTAATGAGTATTGATTTATAATCAAAATAATAATTCATGAAGACAAGACGTGAATTTATCAAGATTTCAGCAGTGGCAGCAGGAGGGGTTGCTGTTTTAAAGCCAGCTTTGAGTTGGTCACCTGATTTCTTAAAGAAAGACATTGAACCCCTAGATGAATCTAAAGCCAAAAGGTATCCCACTTTTTGTGAGGTTTGCTTCTGGAAATGTGCCGGATTTACTTATCTTAACAAAGAAGGCGAAATTCAAAAGATTATTGGTAATGATAATGACCCACATTGTAACGGACGGTTTTGCCC
>JADGDY010000110.1:12160-16153 GCA_016744655.1 Bacteroidales bacterium
CTGGTGGAGTCGGTATGTATTACGATAATGATAGACTAAAATATCCCCAGAAACGTGTAGTTGATGCTGATGGAACACAAAAGTTTGTCCAAATATCTTGGGAAGAAGCTTTAGATACCATTGCTGATAACATGAAAGAAATTGCTGATAAACATGGGCCTGAAAGTATGGCTTTATTATATCATGCAAGTAGTGGTTCTTATTTTAAGCATCTCATGCAAGCTTATGGCTCTAAGAATATAGCGAAACCCTCATATGCACAGTGTCTAGGACCAAGAGAAGCGGGTTTTGTAGCCACTTATGGTATGGGATTGAGTTCTCCTGAGCCAACCGACATAAAGAATACTGAGTGTTTGGTATTGATAGGAAACCATGTTGGAGAAAACATGCATAATGGATATGTTCAAGAAGTGGCTGATGCCATTGATAGAAATGCTTCCATTATTACTGTAGATCCTCGTTTTTCTACTATTGCTAGTAAATCGAAGTTCTGGTTGCCTATTAAACCTGCTACCGATTTAGCTTTATTGTTGAGTTGGATTCATGTATTGATTTATGAGGAGCTCTACGATAAGAAATATGTGGAGCAATATACTTTTGGTTTCGACGAGTTAAAAGCTCATGTGAAGAATTATACTCCAGAATGGGCTTATACAAAAACTGATATTGATCCTAAAGATATTAGAGATTCAGTATACGAGATGGCCAAAGCTTCTCCTTCTGTTATTATTCACCCAGGTCGTCATACTACTTGGTATGGTGACGATACTCAAAGAACTAGAGCGATAGCGATACTCAATGCACTCCTCGGCTCTTTTGGTAAAAAAGGAGGATGGTATTTTGCTGAAAAGAAAAGTGTTCCTCATTATCCCTCCCCAGAATATCCACATCCAAAGTGGACTTGGAAAGATATTACTAGAAAAACCTATAAAGGAGCAGGAACTGGAATTTCCAATGATTTAATAAAGGCTTCATTGCCTGAAAATAAGAATGAGCATAAAGTAAAAGGATGGATAGTTGTAGGTACAAATCTATTAACGACTATTCCTGGAGTAGAAACTACGAAAAGAGCCATCGAAAATTTAGATTTCATAGCTGTTGTAGATACCATGCCCATGGAAATTACTGGATATGCAGATATCCTACTTCCTGAATGTACTTATTTAGAAAGATATGATGACATCAGGTCTAGTCAACATCGTATTCCAAATGTAGCATTACGTATGCCTGCTGCTAATCCTCGTTGGGAAAGTAAGCCAGGTTGGTGGATGGCCAAAGAAATTGCTAATCGTTTAGGATTGGGAGATTATTTCGGCTACGAAACTGTAGAGGAGGAGTTGGACTGGAAATTCAAACAAATGGGAACCAGTCTTGAAGAAATGCAGAAAGTTGGAGTCAAGCAATTCGATAAAGACAAAGATTTATACTTGGATGAAGGAGAGGAGTTCTATTTCAATACCGATACTGGTAAAATTGAACTTTATTCTTTAGACCTAGAAGCCAAGGGATATGATCCCATGCCTAAGTTCACAGAACATAAACAGCCTGACTCTGGATTCTATCGTTTAATTTATGGTAGAGCTCCAATGCATACTTTTGGTCGTACCGTGAATAATCCTAACCTCACCGATTTAATGGATGAGAATAAGATTTGGGTAAATCCTAAGGTGGCCAAAATTTGGGATGTGGAAGCTGACCAAGAAATCTGGTTGAAAAACCAAGATGGTAAAATCAGCACTTTCCCTATCAAAGTTAGAATTACCGAGCGTATTCGTCATGATAGCGTTTATATGATTCATGGCTTTGGAAATACCGAGAAAGGATTGAGCCGTGGTTATGGTAGAGGAGCTTCTGACAGTGAAATGATAACCAATGTGAAAATAGACCCTATTATGGGAGGTACTGGAATGAGAGAGAATTTTGTAACCTTCTTACTTGAGAATCCTCACTTAGAGGAAAATAAACCTGAAAATAAGGAGGCTGAATCATGAGATATGCCATGACCATGGACACCAAAAAGTGTGTCGGATGTAGCGACTGTGTGGTAGCTTGCCAAACAGAAAACAATGTTCCTTTAGGTTATTGTCGCGATTGGATAGTAGAAAAGACAGAGGGTACTTATCCTCACCTTAATATGGAGCTTCGTTCAGAGCGCTGTAACCATTGCGAAAATACTCCTTGTGTTAGAACTTGTCCAACTGGGGCCAGCCATG
This sequence comes from Bacteroidales bacterium, assembly GCA_016744655.1. Classification (GTDB taxonomy): domain Bacteria; phylum Bacteroidota; class Bacteroidia; order Bacteroidales; family UBA12170; genus UBA12170. Next base: position 14,374 of record JADGDY010000110.1, read on the forward strand.
TAATAGAAGGTGGTATTGTAAAAGTAACTCCCGAAGAATGTATAGGATGTGGAGCTTGTATTCAAGCTTGTCCTTACGATTCCAGATATTTCCACCCCGATGGATATGTGGACAAATGTACATTCTGTGACCATAGGGTTAAAAAAGGTCAAACCACAGCATGTGTGGCTGTTTGTCCTACCAAGTGCCTCACTTTTGGCGATTTGGATGACCCTAATTCTGATGTGTCTAAGTTATTACGAGATAGAAAGTGGAAGGTTTTAGCACCTGAAACAGGAACTAAACCTCATGTGTTTTTCTTAACCTAATTATTAATAATCATGAAAGAAGAAATAATAATCAGCGGTAGGAATCTTCCATATATCGATCCAGTGCTTAATATTTGGCATTGGCAAATTCCACTTTACCTTTTTGTGGGTGGTATGGCGGCAGCCCTAATCTTTTTCTCTGCTTATTTTTATATCAGAGGAAGAGGAGATGAGTTGAAAACTTCGGTACAAATTGCACCAATTTTAGCTCCATTTGTTATTGTTATTGGTTTGATAGCTTTATTACTAGACTTAAGACATCCTGCCTATTTTTGGCAATTATACACCACCATTCGTTTAGATTCTCCTATGTCGTGGGGAGCTTGGACTTTAGGTGTGATTATGCCTCTATCAGTGATTTGGCCTTTAACCTATTTGAAAGAAATTAAAGAATATTTCTCGAATAGTGGAAAGAAGGTTAAGGGATTGATTCAGTGGGTGGAAAACATGGTTAATTCAATTAAATATTTAAGACTAACTATTGAATGGTTTACCAAATATCGCTACCAAATGGCATGGGTAAATGCAGTTCTTGCAATCATTTTAGGAGTTTATACAGGAATCCTTTTATCAGCTTTTAATGCTCGTCCGCTTTGGAATACAAGTATTTTAGGTCCTCTGTTTTTAGTCTCTGGATTGTCTACTGGAGCAGCTGTTATTATGTGGATGAGTAGAAGCACTAAAGAGAGGATGATATTTAGTAGAATCGATTTATTATTGATTGCAGTAGAAATTTTCTTTATCGTTCACCTATTTATGGGTTTCCTAGCCAGTGGAGCGGTACAGATAGAAGCGGCTCAATTATTTTTGGGTGGCGAGTATACAGCTATATTCTGGGCAGGTGTTGTAATGGTTGGACTAGTAATTCCAGCGATTTTAGAAACCATGGAACTATATGGTTATCACATCCCAATTTCAATTCCAGCACTTCTAATTTTAATCGGAGGTTTATTATTCCGTTTTATCATGGTGGAAGCCGGACAGGTAACTAGATATTTATATTAAGATATAGAGATATGAAAAATATAAAAAGAGAAAAACCAGATCCTAATAAATATATGAATCCCTATTTAGCGGGTTTCCTATTGGGATTGGTCATTATTTCTGCATTCTTCTTTAGTGGTGAAGGATTAGGAGGTAGTGGAGCTTATAAGGACATCGTAAAAGCCAGTGTGATTAAAGTAGCACCGGAATATGCTTCAGAAGCTTCTTATTTCAAAGCAGCGGCAGCCGAAGAACGCAGTCCAATGAAATCATGGTTGGTGTTCGAAGTGTTAGGAATGGTTTTAGGAGGAGTGGTATCTGGAGCATTTGCAGGTAGACTAAAGCTTAAACTAGAACATTCCCCCAAAATCACATCCAGAACGAGAATCATATTTGCCATTTTAGGCGGTATCTTTTTTGGAGTAGGTTCTCAATTAGGTAGAGGATGTACATCAGGTGCTGGTCTAAGCGGAATGGCAGTAATGTCC
>JADGDY010000111.1 GCA_016744655.1 Bacteroidales bacterium
CTCTTGAATGCCATATTAAATGCCAGTGGCGATACAGCCTACTATGTTTACGATGCCGGAGGCGAAAGAGTAAGGAAGGTTATTGAGAAAACTGGTGGAATTATAGAAGAACGAGTATACCTAGGCGGATTCGAAGTTTACCGTAAATCGGTAGCAGGCACTCTAGATTTCGAAAGAGAAACTTTGCATATCTCTGATAATGAAAAGAAAATAGTTTCCATAGAAACAAAAACCGTGGAGGATGGTGATATTATCAGCACTCCAGATGCTGTTATCCGCTACCAATACGATAATCATCTGGGCTCTTCTACCCTAGAGCTAGACCATAGCGCTGCGCTTATTTCTTATGAGGAGTATCATCCTTTTGGAACTACAAGCTACCGAAGTGGTAGTACTGAGGCAGAAGTTAGTCAAAAGAGATATAAGTATGTTGGCAAAGAGCGGGATGAAGAAACTGGTTTGTACTATTATGGAGCTAGATATTATGCTGCTTGGTTGTGTCGCTTTGTTTCTGTGGATCCTTTGCAGTTTGATTATCCGCAATTAACTCCATTCCAATATGCAGGAAACAAACCAATCACATATATTGATATTGAAGGAATGCAAGCGGAAGGTGATACTCCAATAAAAGCTGATAACACAAATGTTGTAAAAGACCCAATTAATCCAGAAAAATACAAACCTGCTACACAGGCTGATTTTCTAGTAAATGGATTAAAAGTAAACCCACCACCCGTACTCAAAAAATATAATGAATCTGGCATAAGCGAGGAATATCTTCAAAGCAGTAGTAACTATTTCAAAGCTCAAAACGAAATAAATACAAATTTGGAAGTGGCAAAACAATTGCATCCCTTTTCATACACATCACTAAATAGTGAATGGGCACATGGTACGGCACAAGATCCTTTTGTACAAACAGCTGCAGGAGGACTACTTTTACGAGGTGTAGCAAGTGTTTCGTTTAGAGGCTTTCAAACTGCATCCCAAATGTTGGGGAGAGGTTACTCTGCTTCTTTACCACGATTTGCACAGGGTACACTTAAAGGGTTGGAATACTCTAAAAAAACAACTGATTTTGCTAAAAGCTTTGTTGTTAATAACCGTGAAACTGTTGGAATGATATTAGAAGGAGCTATCTCCATGATACCAGGCCCTGAATTAATCCAAAATCCCCTTCAAAGTATTAAATCAGAAATAGCAAAAAATGCGCTATTTATAATTTCTAACGTTATTGATTCAATAGAACCTTATGAAAGATTTGGAGGCCAAAATGAAGTCCCATTAATGCCTAATGATAACACTCGTATGTTTGAACAAAAAGTAAATATGGAATTAGACCAATCCAAAGCTCAAGATTTAAGGATCAGTCCTTATAAAGAAAGAAAGTTATTGTTTAAACAAAATCAAAACTAATATTTATGAAAGATAAATTGTGGAATAATGTTATTTTATTCATTATATTGTTTTTAATATTTTTTCTTGGGGAAAAATATATTGGTCAAATAGGAACATATGAAAAAGCTTTGTCTTGGAGCCAAGTAATAAATAAAATCCCATTTTATATTTTTCTGTCACTTGTTGTTATCGTGATAAAAAATATTAAATTAAAGAGAAACAAATAGTTAGAACAATACACTATATAGAGGGTAGTGTACGATATGGCGCTTTTTGAAATCAGGGCACGCTATAACACTGATAATGTGCCCAATACCATATCACAAAACTGATCATTTTAATGATAGTTTGATATGCCAATGATTATTTAAACACCTTAAAGCCCATTAATACTACATTCTTTAAAACGTAGTGTACGATATGGCACCCATGAGAAAAGAGATCCTTGAAAAAGGGTTTCTTTTCTTCGTTTTTTTTGGGGAAGGTTTCCATAGAATCCACTATCTTTGATTGGTAATAAACATAGTATTTTATAGACTTTAAGCACATAGAAGAACGAGCAAATTATGTTGACAGAATTGCCTACTATATACCATGCCGGAGGCGAAAGAGTAAGAAAGGTAATTGAGAAAACAGGAGGAATTGTAGAAGAACGAGTATACCTAGGCGACTTCGAAGTTTACCGTAAATCGGTAGCAGGAACTCTAGATTTTGAAAGAGAAACTTTACACATCTCCGATAATGAAAAGAAAATTGTTTCGATAGAAACAAAAACGAAGGAGAATGCAACCAGCATCCAGACCCCAGCACCTAGCATCCGCTATCAATACGATAATCATTTGGGCTCTTCTACCCTAGAGCTTGACCATACTGCAGCGCTTATTTCTTATGAGGAATACCATCCTTTTGGCACTACTTCTTATCGTTCTGGCAGTACAGAGAACGAGGTCTCTATGAAACGCTATAAGTATGTTGGTAAAGAGCGGGATGAAGAAACTGGTTTATACTATTATGGAGCTAGATATTATGCTGCTTGGTTGTGTAGGTTTGTTTCTGTTGATCCTTTGGCAGGGAAGTTTCCTAACTCTTCACCATATCATTACAGCAATAATAACCCAATACGATATTCTGACCCTACTGGTATGGAGGGAAAGGATGAGGTTGACCAGGTACATACTGTTCAAAAAGGCGAAACACTGTGGTCAATTGCGAAAAGCAACAATACCACTGCTGATGCTCTTAGAATTACTAACAACTTGAATCCTGAAAATGATACTAAATTACAAATAGGAACTAATTTAACTATTTCCAGCTCTTCTAATAGTCAAGGCTCGCAGGAAAACAATCCTGATAAAGGCTCAAATTTAACAAACATTATTCCCTTTGAATCCGTTTCTGATAATACTAGTGTCTCCAAAGAGCCTGTGAATTTTGAACTTCATAATCCAGATAAAAAAATCATTTTTAGACCTATATCAAGTGATGTTCCCCAGCAAACTATTAGCCCTAAGAATCCATTGGGACACCCTGAGAGTTTTTTGGAGCAAAACAATATTAGTTATACTAATCAAAACAAGATAGAAAAAGCTAAAAACGAAATGAGACAAAGAGATCCTCATTGTTTTGGTGGGCCAAACACAGGTACAGGTTTAGTCCCCAATTTGTATGAAGGAATAAAACAGGCTCCATCAATTGCATTCCAGGGATTGATTTTATCTAAAATACCCATGATGAAATTCAACAGATTTAGCACTTTAACGAAAGGACTATTTTCTGGGAGTAGACATAATCAATTACGAGGAAGTGCATATCGAATATTTAAAAAAACAAATAGTATCGTTAACAAAGGCCAAGATATTATTGAGCCTGGATTAGATATTTATTACAAGTCTAAAGATTTAAACAATATCTACAATAATATTATTTTTAATGATTCAACATTTAAATATAATGAAAACTAAAATTTTTAAGTTAGTTATTTTAACTATTGTACAAATAGTTCTAATAATAATTGGAACATACTTATTTAATAGTTACAAAGGGAATCCTAATATGGTCAAAGACGAATATGTTATTAGAATTATTTTAACTTATGTATGCTTCGGTGCTGTATTATTAATAGGTAGATATACCTTTTGGAAAAGATAATAAATACTTGGCAAATGAAGAATACAACACTTTTGCCCAGTGAATAAAAATACAAAAGCACTATTAATTTAGAAGCCTCAGGCAACTGGGGCTTTTTCAATTACAGCACTAGCTGTTTAAGTTTACCTTTAGTAATAAAAGCATCAATAAGAGTTTTGATGGTGTTTTTATCTTCGGGTTTCATTTTTTCCACTTCTTTGAATTGTTGTAGAAGTTCGGCGTCTTCAAGACTTGCTCTGGCTTTTTGCTTACTTTTTTCCACAAAAAAGTAAGATAAATTGCTATATTTGAACCACCAAATGTCTACCGATTATAAAAATACCCTCAACTGGAATACTTCGCCAGAACTTGACGAAATATTCTCCCAAAGCTTTGTTTACGATGCTATGTTATGTGAGACTGTACGACAGAATGGAGTGCTTAGTCGAATCAAATAAAGACAGTAATGTTCCGTAGGAAAAAATACATTGATACATAATTATCCTAAATCATATTTAAAAAAGAGATTCTCATCTTTCTATAAACAATTGTTTTTCAGCATTTTTTATAAGAAAACAAAGTTCTACAGACTATGAAAATAAATATGACTTATAGATTGTCTAACCATTAGGTATTGCTATATTTGTACAGCATTAATTTTATTAAAACTATCTATATGAAAAAACAATTATTTTTATCTTTAATTCTATCTACCTTGTATTTTACTGTATTCTCTCAGAATAAAAATAATGAAGGTAATTATTCAGAAATTTTAAATGACCCTTATACAATACCTAATTTTGAAATAATGGTTTCCCCTATTTGGATTGGCTATTCTCAGCAAAATATGATGACTCTTGGTTGGGGTATCGGAACCGAGTTATCCTTGGGTAAAAAGTTCCTATTTAATGGAAACTACAATAGCACTTACACAAAAAACTTTATAAATTACAATTACCCTGAAAATTTTTCAAGCACCAGAAAACCTATTAATTATAAATATACACATAAGAATCATAGCGCTTATTCTCTGAGTCAAGATCTTAAATCGTATTATTCAATTCAACTTGGCATAGGTTTTATCTTTAATGATAAAGTTAGAGAGTCAAAAGATAAAATAACTCTTCACTCAAATCAGACTAGAATTGGAACCTCAAATATTATTAATGAAGAAGTAACATACGTAAACACTAAAATGAGAAGGCGTTGGTCCATCAGATGTGGATACCAACAAACAAAAGATTTAATAGACCTTTATAATCTAACCGATATGATTAATGAAAACAACTATTTCATAGACGATGAGGGTAATCAACTTTTAGGAGATGGCATTAAATATTCAGATGTTGAATATAACCAAAATGCAGATCCAATTTATGGTCGAACTGATTATACTAAAGCAGAGCAAACTTATGGTGATCACCGGGGATGGATTAGTAATATCACATCTCAGATAGTAAATATTGGCATATCGAGAGAGGTTATTAGGAACATTATTATAGATGTGGACAATTTTGGAAAACGAGGAAATCAACAAATTAATAAATTGTATTTAGACCTTTTATTTGCAGATATTGATGTAGATAAAATTGTTTTCTTTAATTCAAATCCTGAAGGCTATATAGATGGTGAAGAAATGGGAACAGAACTTAAAGAATACGATATAGTTGGTACAGGGTCACATAAACTAGAGATAAATAATTTTGGTTTTAGATTTGGTTTTGAGTCGAGGGGCATAAGTCCTACCAAAATACTTCCTTGGGCACAACAAAATGAAATAACCCGTTATGTAAATTTAGGTTACAAAACAGAAATTGGTATTCAACCTGGAATTAAAGGGAAAGGATTTTACATCAACCTGGGCTTGTTTTTATCTTTTAATAATCGGTTTTAATGAATTTTGAGTTATTCAGATAACTACCCATGTTTAATCTAATTGTATACTCAGTATCAATACTGACCAACACATTATTTATTATAAAAAAGGTTCTTCATTTCGTTCAGAAAGACAATACATTTCATTATCCAATGGTTAATGCCGATAGGAAATGATGCGTTTATTGATTTTAACACTATGTTTATTTTATCATCGGTATGTCTGGAAGGAAGAAGGGGTTTGATTTTTTCAATGGCAAAACCAAACCCCTTCTTCCTATCTTCTTACTAAAACACTTGTCACTTCGATGCGTATTTAAGAGTCCATTTTAATGATTAGGACGCTGTTGAGTATGCATGCTATTTTCTGTTTACCCTGGCTGCTGATGCTTTGGTTTAGAATGATGCTATCCTTATCGCTACATTAATAGTAGCGGGCAGTACCGACCTGAAGGGAGCAAAATATTCTAAAGTTAAATCAAGTTATTAGAACTAAATTTAAAAGTTCGACCATTAATAAATCAGTAATCAAATGGATTGAATAAGCAGGTAGTTGAACACCTCAATAAACTAAAAAGAAATTAACTGTTTAGAAAAACTTTTTAATACTACCTTTTACTTTAAATATATCCCTTATCAAATGTTTTGGGATATCTTGTTTACTAAATTCAGGACTTTTACTATATGGTATTAATGAGAGCATAGTATCATCTTCAGATTTACCAATAATCTTCACTGTTCTAAAGTCATCAGTAATAATGGCATAAATCTCACCAAACAGTATAAATTCTTTCCATGTATCAAATCTCTTCAAAGCAACTATATCCCCGTGAGAAATAAATGGAGACATACTTTTTCCTGTGATATTCACCCAATAATCGGCATCATTAAATGGCGAAAAATCAATATAAAATGAAGGTAGCATAGTCTGTTCATTCAAGATCATATCGAATCCACCAATAAAATCAACATCATAATACGGGACTCCTTTAACACTTGAAAGCATGGGTGACAAACTATATGGTTCATTTTCCTTTAACATGTTACCATCTCCAGTTAATAACCACTGTAGGTTCACGTCATTATAATTAGTTGAAATATTTGCTATTGCATCTGAGTTAAGGGTTCCATTCTTTGCTTTACCCTTAAAACTACCATAAGTCATACCAATACTCTCCAAGAATCTTTCCTTAGAAATCATCTTATATTCAGCAAGGTACAATACTCTTTCCTTTATGTTGGTATATTTTTTTTCCATTTTGCTCAAGATAGTATAAATAAATCTATATTTGTTCCAAGATTTACGACAAAGGTATAAATAATTTCTTTTTTTGTTCATCATTCAATTATTATTTACATATTTCTGTCTTTATTAAATCTTACGGTTTGCATTAATATTATCTACTATCAATGTATTAAATTCTGATATATTTGGTTATTTCTAAACCATAGCAATTTAAATATTAATCGAAACCGACATTTAAAGCATTTTGGTAATCATCTTCAATCAATCTTGAATAAAGGCATGACTCGATTAGAAAAAAACAGTATTAATATTAAAATAGAAAGTACCTCAGTTGCAGAAGAATATCATATCATAAGATCCTCTCTTATTGACTGCATAATAGGTGCACTTGGTAGAGCAGATTCGTCATCAATTGCAGAAACCCTGCATTTACTTAAAAAAATGGAACTGCATCCTGATCAACTGCAAAGTATCCTAGATAACAAGAAAAAATAATATAAATATCTGAATAAGCATTTCTTTTCTTAGCAATCGTCTTTGTAAAGTTTATTCGTAACCAAGCCTCTTTATCTTAAACACTCTCTATTCACTTCTGGAACAATAATCCAAAGCTAAGCCTATTATTTTCATCCCTAAATGATTTGCTTGATAATTCATTCATAGTGTCACAACTTTGCGATTAATAGAAGTTCTTATGAGCAACTCATAACACAGATAATTCGAAAATTAGTTTGTGTATTAAGATCTTCTAAAATTAAAAAATCATTAAAAAAACAATTCTATATCATGACAAATGCAAATTTTGATAAAGCCTACCATTCAACCTCCATTTTTGAAGGTGGATTATCAGATGACAAACAAGACAGAGGAGGACTCACCTATTGTGGAATATCCAAAATATTTTGGCCAAATTGGCCTGGATGGAGAATCGTAGAAGACTACTATCATGGAGAAGCACTTCAGCAGGCTAACCGTATGATGGGTCAGAACGAACGATTACATCAACATGTAAAACTTTTTTACTACGACAATTTCTGGTTAAAAAATAATTGCCAGAAATTCCATCAAGAAATTGCCAATGAATTATTTGACACTTCTGTAAATCAAGGAATTAAAACTGCTGCCATATATTTTCAAAAAACACTAAATCTATTAAATCGAGATCAAAAAGATTTTCCGGACTTAAAAGTTGATGGTCAAATTGGTAAAACCACATGTAATTCTTACAATATATATATGTCGACAGAAGGCCATGCTTCAAGAAACCATAAACAATTGACCAAATGGCTTTTACAAGTAATGAATTATTATCAACTAGACAAGTACATAAAAATCGCTAATAAATCCAGTATCCAAGAGAAGTTTATTCCTGGCTGGTTAAACAGAGCTTAAAAAACAAATCATGAATTTTAACATTGCAAATGTAATTGCTGATGTAATTAAACCAGCAGCAAATTTAGTAGATGACCTATCTACAAGTAAGGAAGAAAAACTAATCCTACGAAACGAATTAAAAACTATACAAAACACACTAAACGAGAAGCTATTAAACTACGAAAGTGAATTAATTCAAACAAAAGCTTCTTTAATAAAAAGCGAGACTACCGGAAATTGGCTTCAAAGAAATTGGAGACCTATCATTATGCTTCTATTTGGTTTTATTATTATTTATGAGTATTTCTTTGCAAGTTTATTTAGTCTTCCGAAATCAGAATTACCTTCAGATTTTTGGGAACTATTAAAACTCGGAATGGGAGGCTATGTTATCGGACGATCAGCAGAAAAAATAATCCCTCAATTTTTAATAAAAACTCCAAAAGAAAATATATAAGAAACTTCAAATGAAATAAGCTGATAAATCAAAAAATTCCTAAAATAAAACACCTTTTATACCAATAAGTTTGTCTTAAAATATCTAAACCATAATTTAATTGACAAAATAACGTTTACCTATAATATATAAAATATTATAGATAAATAGAATTAACATTTAGTACCATTGCTATTTAGCAATAACTGTAACATAATATATTATTATTCGTAATACTCGTTTATTATTTATAAACTCTCGATAATCCTAGCTATGACCAATTTAAAAAGCGAAAGTATAAACATGACCATTCCTAGCTCATCTGTAGGAGAAGATTACCATTTGAAGAAAATTGCATTAACAGAATGTATTATTGCAGCCTTAGGTTCTGCAAAGGAACAAACTCTTGAAGAATGTCTATTATTAATAAAACACATGGAATTGGCTCCTGAGCAAATCAGCATTATTACAAACTCATTTAATTAAAGCTTATAAGGATTTTTATCACTAAAAAACCCAAAATAAATTTCAGTTTTAACAATTCATAAGTACTCAAATTCTAGTTTTTTTTATACTCATGAAAAATAGTCCAATCTTTAAAACCATAATCCTTAAGCTAAACAACCTACTTGATTTCAGCTGATTTCTACCTCATATTTGCAGCATCAGATTATGAAAATAATAGAAATTGAAAAGAATTATAATAACTATTGAACTAAAGAAACTGGAGAAATGAATTTTGAAGTATGGGCATATAGGGCTCTAATTGGAGCATTTGGGATGATTATCTGGTATATAATTAGACAGTGGACCATAAAAATCCCACAGAAACTGGATACATTAATTGAGGTAATGAAAGATTTATCAATTAAAATAGAAACACAAAAAGGTGAGTTAAAACTCCTAAGTAAACTTTTAGCAAATCAAGAACAACGTATAAATGAACATGCTGAAAGAATACGTGATGTAGAAATAAAAGTAAATAAATAAATAAATAAATATAGAAGAATAGGGTGTATTGTCTCGCTAAAAACATATGCAAAAAATTCAATATAAAACAATTAGATGTTAAAGCATAAGCAACACATTAATCGAAGATGATATGATTTTCAATTCAGCTATTACCAGCTTAAATCTAAAAAGATTATTTCATACAAATCTCTACTATTATTAGCCAGGAACAATATGTTGTTTCTGGCTAACCTATGTATTCTAGTCTACATCAATAAATCAAATATCAGTTTAAAAGCAATAAATCAATATAAAGTATCATCTAATAAAAATCTCAATTCAAATATTTTAGGTTCTTATGTATTTTTATTTCTCCAAAAATCAGAATATGAAAAAATACATAGGAATAGCATTATTAATCATTGGTATCATCGGATTCTTCTATGCTGCCAATAGTAAAAATAAAAAAGAAATATTTTCTAAGAGAGTATACTCTAGCCACCTTAAAAAGATGAATATATCTATACTGGCCAATCAAAGCTACGAAATCAAATTTTGGGGAGTAGATGAAGAAATGACAGGAAACTTTGGTACTCCATATTTTGAAGCTGATATAAAAGTATTAGATAAGCAAAAGCTAATATTATTTGATAAAGAATTAGTTTCCATAACTGAAAGAGAAGTTGGTGGTAAAAGAGTGACCCATGATGGAATCTCATTCAATCACTCTCCCACTATTGATGAAACCATAGAAATACAAGTACAAATAAATAGAGGTGATTACTTAGACATAGAAGTTTATGAAAACTTAAGTTCTGAAGCCGATGCCCTACCTGGATATTCTATTATACTGGCATTGGTTGGATTGGTGTTGTATTTACGTGGCCGGAAGAAATAAGAAATCTATATTCCTCTATCTAGAATCATTTTAAAAACAAAAAACTTTCCCTGTACCAAATATAAATTAAGCTGTTTTAAGAGGAATTTAAGAATCTACTTGTAGTTTTATTTTTTAGGTTTGCGAAAACTTAAATCACTAACTCTTACTATGAATAGTTTCGGAACCTTATATCGTATTTCCATATTTGGAGAATCTCACGGACCTGCTGTTGGCATTATTATAGATGGATGCCCAAGTGGAATCACTATAACTGAAGAAGATTTCTTAAAAGATATTGAAAGAAGAAAACCAGGAAAGAAAGGAACCACTCCGCGTGTGGAAGCTGACCAACCTAAAATTTTATCTGGTATTTTCGAAGGAAAAACGACTGGGAGTCCTATCACTATTATGTTTGAGAATAATAATACTCGTTCTGGTGACTATCAGAATATTAGAAACAGCCCCCGCCCAGGTCATGCCGACTTTACTGCTTTTAAAAAATACAAAGGCTTTAATGATTATAGAGGAGGAGGCCATTTTTCGGGCAGAGTGACTACCGGTTTGGTAGCTGCTGGTGTTATTGCGAAAAAAGTATTGGCAGGAGTTAACTTTGATGCACAAGTAATTGAAGTTGGTGGACAAACAGATATAGATGCTGCTTTAAATAAAGCCATTGCAAACCATGATTCTGTTGGTGGTATTATTGAATGCAGAATTCAAAACCTAGATATAGGAATTGGAGAACCTTTCTTTGATAAAGCCGAAGCCGTTTTAGGTCATGCTCTATTCGCTATACCAGCAGTAAAAGGTATGGAAATAGGTAGTGGTTTTCAAGCAGCTCGCATGACTGGTAGTGAAAATAACGATATGATCATCGATAAAGAGGGAACTACCAAAACCAATAATGCAGGTGGAATCAACGGAGGAATTACAAATGGCAACGAATTGGTATTACGTGTAGCAGTAAAGCCCACAAGTAGTATCACCAAAAATCAACAAACCTTTAATCTCAAAGAAAACGAAGTTCAAAACCTTAATGTTAAAGGAAGACACGATGCCTGTATTGCATTACGAATGCCAGTGATAGTAGAAGCTGTAAGTGCCATTGCTTTAGCAGATTTATATCTTCGCCATAAAGCTAGATTATAGAGAAAGTTCATGAAGTACTTGGAGTGCTTGAAGTGCCTAAAGTTGGCTATATACTTGGAGTTTGTTCTATGCTTTTCTTGTTAGCTATAAACTGTTATCTAAAATTACAAAGAATCAAAAAAGAAATCCAAGCCCTTCACATTTTCTTCTTCAATCATCATGGTAAATAGGCTAAAGTTTGGTAGGAAGCCCGACCACTGCTTTCTCATCTGATAAAAATAATTGAAATCGGCAGCCATTTCTGGTCTCATATCTGCTAAATCCATTACCACAGTATTGAATTTTCTAAACAGTGGAGCACTAGAAGTCATTAAAGCGTCATCGATGGTGATCATTTTTAAAAGTTTCTCTAGCAATTTAGCATCTCTTATTTCTAAAGTAGCCACTAATAGTTTATAAATATTGGCATAGAAATACTGAAGCTTAGTGGAATCATTCACCAATTTACTTGGAATCTCTTTTAAATTTAAAGACTCAAGCTCTTGTTTTACCTCATCGTGTTTTCCAAGTGCAGCCAAACTGAGGATTCTCATGGATTCTAATGCTAGCTTAGTATAATAATCCTTTTCCAATTTAATGGCTTGTTCCGAAACATTAAAAATAGAACTAAAGTTCCCTTTTATCTTCGATTCCTTAGTTAAGGCCTTCAATTGATGAAAATATAACGACAGCCATTTGAAATAAATATGAGTATGCATTTCAGCATTTGAAAACTGAAGCGCCTTGCTCATCCAGTCGTCCATATCTAAGTTTTCACCAAAAAGTGCATACAAACCAGCTTTTGTTTGGCAATAGTCCGCAAATATTTCCTGATCCTCGTTTTTCCAATTGGGTTCCACTACATGCATCAGCTTTTGAAAAGTCACAGAATCCTGAGCCTTTCTGGCTTCTTCTAATTTGTCTAAAAATGCTTGATAAAACTCTTTAAATTCACTCATGGTTTATATGTTTTCTATAATTTCTATTAAAGCACTCAAATGATATACTGATGCATCTGCTTGCTCACATTCTTGTTGACTTTTATTATCCTCGTTGAACCAAATGGTATTCCATGCCACCGATTTTGCTCCTTCTATGTCTTTCTCACAACTATTGCCAATCATCACCAGTTCAGACTCCCCTAGTTTTAATTCCTTTTGAATGTACTGGAAAAATTGAGGATGTGGTTTTTCGAAGCCAATATCACTGGATGAAAAAACATAATGAAAATATTGGGCTACTCCTACCCTTTTTAAAGCATCAATAATATCTTGAGAACTTGAATCTCCTGCATTACTGGCCATCACAATTATATAATCTTTCTGTAATTGGGATAAAATCTCTTCAACTCCCGATACCAAAGACACAAATGGCCAGTCTTTCATGGCTCCTTTAAAAGGGAAATCACGCATAATGGTATCTCCCCAGTCAAAAACTACTGCTTTAATCGCCATAATTTTCTTTTATTTTATCGAAAAATTCTTGTGGAGTTCGGGCTACTTTTCTTTTTATATAATCAAAAGCTAATATTCCAGTACTTCCTGAGAAAACCATTATAGCATCCGATTCCCTAAAAACTTCATAGTCTAATTGAAACAACAAGCCTTTTTGCTCACCAAGCTTCACTTTTATAATGAGGTCATCACCATGAAATACCTCAGCTAAATAATCCACATGAGCATCTTTCATAATAATCCCCAAACCTTCACCAATATTCATTTCTAAATATCCTAAGCTATTCAAAAAAGCAATTCTCGCTTCATGGAATAAGGCTAAAGACTTATCATTTCCCATGTGACCTCCGTAATTAATATCGGATATAGCCACCTTATAACTCATAGTAAAATCAGTCATTTTGCAACCACTTTTCTAGTTGATCTTTAATCATCTTTTGCTCTTCTTCCGAAAAATGACGAATACGAGTTGAATGAGAACCACCAGACAAAACTAACTTAATAGCATCTACTCTAGAATCCGGATTTACCGATGTACTGGTCCAAGGATCTAATTCTCCATATACATAAATCATTCTGTCAGCTTCATTATGAATGAAATCGTAAACATTATTCATAATTTCTGCATCATATTCAAATCTTAACTCCTCCGGAACAAAAGCTATATTACTGGAGTTCTTTACTTTTCGTAAATAACTTTGTAATGAGTCCATATCATAATCATAATAGCCAAGTTCTCTATATGCTTGTACCATAAATGGCATTAATCCATCTAAGGTTGACTTAAAATAAAAACTCACCAAACCCAAACTAAACATGGGTTTCATCATTTCATCAGCACTGATAAATTCAGTTGGTATACTATCCAACTCATAACTTCCCCATTGAAAATAAGAAAATGGAAATTCTAATACCATAAACTCATAAGCTGCTGTATCGTTTATCACAAATACTTGCTCATTTTTATCGGCCACAGCTTTGAATATTGGGAAAATAGTATCGAAATTTTGCAACATCAATCTTTGATAATTCAAAATGATGGCATCCTCTTCTGGTGTTGCTACATGACGCAAAAACCAATTAATTCGAACATCTTCTTGTTCTAGGTTCAAAGGTGCTACATAAGGTATACTAATATGCATATCCTCAGGATAATAATATTTATAAAAAATACTGGTTTGTCCACCTTTTGAAATCCCAGTACTTATCCAATGGTTTTGATAAAATTTCGAAAATACCTCATAAATATGATGATGATCGGCAGCAGCATTGGCGGTTGTCAACTGAGCCCAATCCATAGAATCTGGTGCACTTTCACCAAAATATCTATGCTCTACAATAAACTGATTGGCTCCAATGATCTTTGCTGGTTCTGAATAATAATTCCTTCCTGCTCCATAACCTTCTGTTACCATCACCGTGGGCAAACTATCATTTAAATGTGTTAAATATATCTTTTGGGTAAATAGACCTGATTCCTGATCATCATGATTTACAAACTGGTCTATAAATAAGGTATAAGTTTCAGGGAAAATAGAATCTGCCGATGTTTTTTCATATTCTATTCCATCTAAAGAAGCTAAAAACAGTTCTACATCAGATTTGCTTTGTGCCAAAATCAAATGGCTGCTTGCCAAAAACAATAATACCAAACTCAATAATCTTGTCTTCATATTTATCCTTTTTTCCATTTAATTTGCGAAATTACAATTCCTATCAACATCAATCCTGCCCCCATTAACGATCTCCATCCAAGCTGCTCATTCAATAATAACCATCCTCCGAGCATGGCGAAAGCCGACTCAAAGCTAAGAATAATTGCGGCTTGTTCAGAAGCAAGTTTCTTTTGTGCAAAAACCTGCAAAGTATAAGCTATTCCCACAGCAAAGAGTCCACCATATATAATAGGTATATATCCGCTTGCAATTTGCGTCCAAACCACTTCTTCATATACAAATGCCACAACTAAACTCAAAATTGCCGTTGTAGCAAATTGAAATATGGAAAGCAAAAGAATAGGAAACCTAGGAGCATAATAGCCAATCATCATCACATGAATGGCCCAAAAAACAGCACTCATTAGAACTAAACTATCTCCCCAATTGATGGTAAAGCCATCTTTTACACTCAAGAAATACAAACCTATTACAGCTAAAATAGCGCCTATCCAAATATGATAGCCTACCTTCCTCTTTAAAAACAAATAAAATATAGGTACAAGAACCACATATAAGCTTGTGATAAATCCTCCATTGGCTGCTGTTGTATATTGCATGCCTATCTGTTGAAGGCTTGCTGCAATAAAAAGCGCCACTCCTAATAGAAGACCTGCTAAACTAATTCTCTTAAAAGCCGAAAACTCTAATTTTACTCTATCTTTTTGAAGAAAGTATAGAGGTAGCAAGGACAAACTTCCCAATAAAAACCTTACTCCATTAAAGGTATAAGGACCCACATAATCCATACCTGACCTCTGTGCAACAAAAGAGAATCCCCAAATGGCAGAGACCAGTATTAATATCAGGCTATATTGAAATGATTTCATATCTGTTATTTAAGCTACGAAAATATAATTTAATCGGTTACTATAGAGTAAGGACCTCACTTAAAAATAATATTGTTTACAGATATAATTCAATTAGAAATCCAAATTTATCAGAATTAGCAATCCTAAATAAAAATGATTATATTTGAACTAGAAGAAAAACCATGAACTCAACGAACAAAATATTAATTGTTGATGATTCTGATGCCAATTTGGATCTACTCAAAGGAATATTAAGAAAGAACAAAACCTATAAAGTAGCTACTGCCAAGGATGGTAAATCAGCATTAACAAAAATCCGTAGTCAAAAATTTGATATCATATTATTGGATTATGTGATGCCCGGCATGAACGGATTAGAGGTTTGTGCCGAGATAAAAAAAGACAAAAATAATAAAGACACTCCTGTTATCTTTCTAACTGCCGATCATACTGAAGAAATATTAGCACAAGCATTTGAAGCCGGCGCTGTAGACTTTATAAAAAAGCCATTTGGTAAAATTGAATTAATGTCTCGTGTAAAGAATCATTTACAACTGGTAGAAAACAATAAAGAATTGGCAATAGCAAAAGAAAATGCTGAAATTGCCAACAAAACAAAAGGCGAATTTTTAGCCAATATGAGCCACGAGATTAGAACTCCAATGAATGGTATTATTACTGTAGTGGAG
>JADGDY010000112.1 GCA_016744655.1 Bacteroidales bacterium
TCTTTGCACTCCAAATTTACGGGAACGATTCCGTAGCTCAGTTGGTAGAGCAACGGCCTTTTAAGCCGTGGGTCCTGGGTTCGAATCCCAGCGGGATCACTTTTAAAAAAGAAAACCGAATCAAATTTTTGATTCGGTTTTCTTTTTTTTTATCTTTTTCATTTAATTTTTCTAGAAAAGATCCCAGATTTTATACTTCTACCTCTTGATAACCAAATAACTTTTTAGTTTTTATCTGATCTTTCACATACATCGATACCATCTTTTCCCACTTGGGGTTTTTGGCTTTTATGTTTTTTAACACATCTTTTGGGAAAATGGTAATGAATTTCATATTCACTTGTTCAATATCTAAAATTTTTCTATTAACTATCAAGTATTCATAGATTAGCTGTAGGTCTTTTGGGAGTTCTAGTTCTTTACTGGTTTTTAGTTGGTCCTTATCTGCATCATATGCTGGGTAAACATATAATTTCATATTGTCAGTAAACAGTTTGCCAAAAGCCTCTAATATGCCTCCTCTAAGTTCGCTATAGTATTCTTTATTAAATATCTTCTGGAAGGTTGGGAATCCGATAACAATTCTTAGGTTTTTAATTTTAAACTGACTGAAATAAGAAACCAACTTATAATAATATCTATAATCAGAAACCATTACATTTTGTCCAATACCATTGAGAATATCTACCCTATCCAAGAAATCTTGCTCAGAAAAATCTCCATTATCCAAAAGGTTATTCATGGTGATTTCACACATAGTAATCGTATGTTTTTTATCATGATCGGGGTCGTTTTTAAACATGCTATAACTACTCCTTATCATATCAAGGCCAGCATAAGTAATTGGTCGGAAACCTCCTCTAAAAACCATTAGGTTTTTCTTGTAAACCATTTCACTGGGTTGTTGTAAATTTCCATTGGAATCGAACATTATGGCTCTAGCCATACCATTTTTAACCAATTGAACCCCCAATAATCTATTGTCAACATAATCTAGATCAGGTCCACACATTCGAATCATGGTGATTTCTAACTGATCTTTCTCTAAATCATCGAGTAAAGACTGTAGAAATGAATTGGGATGTTGATGATGATAGAAGCATGCATATATTAGATTTGTGCCTAATATTCCTAAAGTTTGTTGTTGTTGTAAACTATCATTTTCTAACATCCTTACGTGAAGAATGACCTCGTTAGCTTTTCCTTTCGGGGTAAGCTGATATCTTACTCCAAGCCATCCGTGACCTTCTCTGTCCTTTGTAAAATTCAGAGTAGTAACGGTGTTGGCAAAAACAAAAAAGCGTGTTTCAGGTTTTATTTTTTCCTTTAACACGCCAGTGAGTTCGGTAGCTTCAGTTTTGAGCATCTTAAGTAAACGTTCTTGTGAAACGTATCTACCGTTTGCCGATGGACCATATATATTATCACTAAACGACATGTCATAAGCCGAAATAGTTTTGGCTATAGTGCCTGATGCAGCTCCAGCCTGAAAGAAAGTTCTGGCCACTTCCTGTCCAGCTCCAATTTCAGCAAAACTACCGTAAATAGTAGGATCAAGGTTGATCTTGAGGGCTTTCCTATGATGACTGAGGGCAGTGTTGTTTTCCATTTTTTTAATTGTGGTATTAGAACTCCAAAATTACAGTTTATCTCAATATTTCAATGGTTTTATTCAAAAATATTATTTAAAACCCTCTTAAGTTCATCTGGCTTAAAAGGCTTGCTCATATACTCATTCATTCCAGCATCGAGGCAAGCTTCTTTATCGCCTTTCATGGCGTTTGCAGTTAAGGCAATTATTTTAATCGGCTCTTTGGCAGCAACGTCATTTTCGAATTCTCTAATACGTTTAGTAGATTCAATTCCATCCATTTCGGGCATCTGAATGTCCATAAAAATAAGGTCATAATTATTTTTGGTGAACATATCTAATGCTATTTTACCATTGGCAGCAGTCTCCACTTTATGACCAAAGCGTTCTAAATGCATTTTAGCAACTTTTTGGTTGATGGGGTTATCTTCTGCCAACAGTATTAAATACTGAGCTTCATTTTTATCTTCGATAGTCATTGGTAATGGTTTTTTTGTCTCCTCAACTTTGTCAGGTTCAATAAAATGCTTCTTCATAGATTTGTCATAATCAATCCAAAACCAAAATGTTGATCCTTTTCCTTCTTGGCTTTCTACACCAATATCTCCACCCATTAACGTAGTAAGGTTTTTAGATATTGCAAGGCCAAGACCAGTTCCGCCATAAACTCTTGTTGTACTACTATCAATCTGAGAAAAAGATTGAAATAGTTTTTTGATTCCGGCCTGTGAAATTCCTATTCCTGTATCAATAATATCGAACCTTAGTCTAGTGTGTGTATTGGTTAACTTAATAGGATACACTTTTAATGTGACTCCCCCAGATTTAGTAAACTTAATAGCATTGTTTAATAAGTTGATTAAAATCTGTTTAAGACGATGAGGGTCACCTTTTACCCAAAATGGAAGTTCATCCGATAAATCACTTTCAAATGTTAGGTTACTTTCTTGTATTTTAAATTTAAAGATCTCAACGATTTCATTAATAACTTTATTGATATCAAAATCGATATTTTCAAAATCTATTTGCCCAGCTTCAATTTTAGAAAAATCCAATATATCATTTATTAGTGACAATAGATTATTAGCAGATTGATTGATGGTTTTGGTGAAGTCTATTTGCTTTTCATTTAATTTAGTTTGCTTTAGTAAGTCAATCATTCCGATTATACCATTCATTGGAGTTCTAATTTCATGACTCATATTTGCTAAAAACTCACTTTTGCTTTTGTTCGCAGAGTCCGCTTTCTCTTTAGCCGCAATCAGTTCGTTTTCTATTCTTTTTCTTTCCACAATCTCTTGCAAAAGGGTATCCATGTTTCTTTGTAATTCTGTTGTCCTATTTTTTACGAGGTTTTTTAGATCAGACTCTTTCTGTCGAAGATTATTAACGCGAATGCGATACATAATAATACCAATGAAAATAGCAACAGTTAAAAGCAACAGGTAAAACCAAACGGTCTGGGTAAAAAGAGGTTCGATGATTATACTATGATTTGCTGTGGCTATGCCCCACTCATTGTGACCATTATCTGCTTTTACTTGAAACTCATAATCACCTGGAGGTAGGTTGGTATAAGTAATAGAAGATGTATTACCCATATTAATCCATTTGGAATCGTATCCAATAAGTTTAACTTGGTATTTGATATTTTGTGGAGAAGAATAAGACAAACTTGCATAACTAAAAGTAAAACGATGTTTCCCTGATGTGAGCTTTATTTTTTCTGAAGGATTGTAATTGATACTGTCAATCCCAATATTATTAATGACAATTTTAGGAGTATCGAGGCTTTTGTCATTTTTATCGGGGTTAATACAAATTAGTCCGTCAATTGATGGCACCCAGATTTTATTTTCATTAGAATAAACTGAAGCTGTAGCTCCAGCACACTCATAAGCGCCAAGACCACTGCGTTTATCGAAAATTTTCCAATTAATTTTGGCGGTTGAATTTTTTTTGGCTCTTATTAATTCGGCTTTACTTACTTTTATGACTCCAATATTTGAAGTAAGCCAGAAGTTACCTTTTTCATCGGGGATGATATCAAAAACAGCATCAGTAGGTATATGATCAGCACTTCCATAATTGAAAATATTATTTTCATTTACATGTGAAATCCCTGTTTTAGTAGCTACCCAATATGAATTGTCATTATCAACTAGTATGTTGAAACATAAATTATTAGCTAATCCAGATTTAGTGTTAATTATGTTGATGTCTCCATCAGAAGAAATTATATTTAGGCCACCATTATCAGTACTTATGATCATATTGCCTTTTAAATCTTCATCTATTCCAAGAATGAAATTAGATGATAACCCATTTTTCTTATTTAAATATGTCCATCTTCTTCCATCAAATTTACTAATGCCATTGGCTCTAGTTCCAATCCAAATATTACCTTTACTGTCTTCAAATGCTAAGCGGCATAGTTTACCCTTAAGTCCATTTGTAGTATTATAAAAAACCTCTTTCCCATTTGGTGATTTTTTAATCACCCCTATATATGTACATATCCAAATATTCCCTTTGGAATCTTCTGTAATCCCATATATCTTATTTCCATTTAATGATTTTTTTAGAGGGTAATTCGAAATTCGACCATTGTAAATTTGATTTATTTTTCCATTGATAGATCCAACTAACATAACTCCATTTTTGAGTTCGCAAATTCCGCCAATTGAGTTCGTGTATAAGCCTTCATCAACAGAGTAAGTCAAAAATGCATTGTCAATAATCTGATATAAGCCATTTCTATATGTCCCTGCCCAAAGAGAACCCTCTTTGTCTTCAATGGTTTTTATAACGCGTAAATTACTGTGCTTTTTGTAGGCTTTAATATATCTTCCATTAAGATCACAATGATATAAACCATTTGCAGTAGAAACAATTACTTTTTTCTCACTAGTTAGTAAACAATGGTTGGTTTCTACACCACTAAAATGACTAATCCTTTTAATTTTGGAGTTTTGTTTTAAGTATAATCCAGAATAAGTAGAGAAAAAGATATTTCCATTGGGAACAAAAAGGATGTGCTGAATTTCTTTTAAAGCAGCTATTCTTTGTCTATTAAATTGTTTAAGGTTACCATCTTTGTATAGAAAAATCCCCTTACTTTCAGTGCCAATCCAAATCCATCCATCAGGCCCTTTGCCAAGGTAGTTAATACTGGTTTCATTTAAAGCTTCAAAATCAATTTTTGAAATGGTGTTTTTAGCATTATCCAATAAATATAATCCACTATTTTTTGTTCCAATCCATATTTTTTGATTGTTTTCAGCAAATATTTTCTGTGCAAAAAAGTCGGGGGTTTCTATTTTGGTGAAATCGTCATTTTTATATTTAACAATGCCATGTCCATAGGAACCAAACCAAATTGTAGAATCTGGGGTTTCGGTAATAGCAAAAATATTATTGGTATTAAAATAACCAGGATGGTTTTTGTCAAATCTATAGAATTCAACGCCATCATACCTTAAAAGACCATTGTAGGTCAGCAACCAAATATAACCGGTTTTAGACTGATGAATATCTAAAATGGCACTGCTGGGTAATCCATTGTCTGTGGTCCAGTTTCGGGTAGAATATAATGAAGCTATTTTATTATCTGAATTACTATAAGTACTAAGGTTTATCATGAATAATAAACCTAATAGTAGGATATACTTAAGTAAGTGATTTTTCAAATTCATGCGGATTAATTATTTATACTAAATTACAAAAAAATCCGGTGAAATCAAATATTGACGATAATAGCTTTAACAAATTAATCTTTATAACTCTTTGGTCTCAATAAGGCTTTCTTTTCTTTATTATAACAACTACTTTGAAAGCTCATGAAGCTTTTCTATTTTCGCACCATAAAGATAGTATATGCTGTTTGAAGATACCTACAAAGAAATAAACGAATCGTCGGAAGGTTTTTTTAAAGATAGAGGAAGTAAATTTATTGCTCACTCATTTTTGGTTAAAAACGAAGAAGAAATAAAAGAACACTTACAAGAATTACGAAAAAAGTATTATGATGCACGTCATCATTGCTATTCTTGGGTATTAAATCCTGATAAACTAGCTTATCGAATTAATGATGATGGAGAACCATCTGGAAGTGCAGGAAGACCTATATATGGTCAGCTTCAGAGCTACGATTTAACTAATATCCTTGTTGTTGTTATCCGCTATTTTGGAGGGACAAAGTTGGGGATCCCAGGTTTGATTAATGCTTATAAAACTGCTACTAAAGATGCATTAGATAATGCTCAAATAAATACACTTTATGTAAAAGATGTATACAAAGTGACTTTTCAGTATCCTGATATGAATATCGTAATGAAAATACTAAAGGATGAAGAACTAGCACAGTTTGACCAAGACTTTGGAATAGATTGTAAACTTAATTTTGCAGTTCGAAAACTAGAAAGTGAAAGGGTTTTCGAAAAGTTCAAGAAGATACATACTTTATCTATAAAATACGTGAAAACCATCTAGAATGACAAATCTAGCACCTGATATAGAGTGGAAGACAAAAGATGAAATTCAATTATTTCAAGAGGAACAATTGAGAGATTTAATTTCTTACCTGAAAAATAACTCAAAATTCTATCAACAGCTATTTGAATCCAACGATATCGAATCTGATAGTATTAAAACTATCGAAGATTTACAGAAGATCCCTGTGACCACCAAAGATGATTTATTCCTAAATAATGATGACTTTATTTGTGTTCCTAAAGTGGAAATCATTGATTATATAACTACTTCTGGTACTATGGGCGATCCTGTAACTTTTGCTCTAACAGATAATGATTTAGATAGATTAGCCTATAACGAGTCCATGTCGTTTAAGGTTTGTGGAGTAGATAAAGCCGATACTATTCAATTGATGACCACCATCGACAGAAGGTTTATGGCAGGATTAGCCTATTTTCTTGGAGCGAGAAAATTAGGTGCAGGCATAGTGAGAGTTGGAAATGGAATTCCAGAATTACAATGGGATACCATTAATAGAATTAAGCCAACAGTGATTATTGCCGTTCCTAGTTTTATTTTGAAGGTGATAGAATATGCCGAAAAACATGGAATAGATTATAAAAACAGCTCTGTAAAGAAAGCCATTTGTATTGGTGAGCCATTGAGGAATCAAGATTTTAGTTTGTCAACTTTGGCAGAAAAAATAAAGTCAAAATGGGATATTAAGTTGTTCTCAACTTATGCCAGTACCGAAATGAGTACCGCTTTTAATGAATGTCCGGCATGTAAAGGAGGTCATGAGCATCCTGATTTAATTATTACTGAATTTCTAGATGAGAATAACGAAAATGTAGGGGAGAGCGAACCTGGAGAAATAACTGTAACCACGCTAGGCGTGGAGGGGATGCCTTTATTGCGATTTAAAACAGGTGATATTGCTTATAGATTCACCAGTAAATGTTCTTGTGGAAGATCGAGTTTACGAGTTGGACCTGTTATTGGTCGCCGTAAGCAAATGATAAAATACAAAGGAACTACCTTATATCCAGCAGCACTTTACGATGTATTAGCCGATTTCAACGACATTATAGATTATTATATTGAGGTTTCAACGAACCATATTGGAACCGACGATATTCAGATTAATATACTATCAACTAATAACTCTCCTTTATTTATTAAAACCATAAAGGACCATTTTAGAGCCAAACTGAGAGTAGCACCTCATGTTAAACTAGTAGATAAAGACACCATAACCAAAAATAAATATCCAGAAACAAGTAGAAAACCGAAAGTATTTATCGACTTAAGAAAACACTAATGATAGAAGATATTTTTTCTGATATAAGACCTTATAATAATGGAGAAGTACCAGCTGCAGTAGCTCGCATGGTAAAACATCCTCATTTTCAAATAGCCTTAGATTATTTGTTTGCCAAGGAGGAACAATCTATTATTTTTGAAGAGCTTACCACAGTGAATACCAATTTTGAGTTTCAAAAGTTATTTATGCACAGGGTTATTAATCGTATAATTGAGAAATCTAGCAATGGATTAAGCCTTGAGAATATTGAATCATTAGTGAAGAAAGGACCCTCGGTTTTTGTGGCCAATCATAGAGATATTCTATTAGATTCTGCTATTCTACAAGTGGTGCTTGTGGATAATGGTTTAGAAACAAGTGAAATCACCTTTGGTAGTAATTTAATGGTTAGTGATTTTGTTGTCGATTTCGGAAAAACCAATAGGATGTTTACTGTCTTTAGAGATGGAAGCCCTCGCGAAATGCTCGAAAACTCAAAACGCTTGTCGGCCTATATGCACAATACCATAACCGAGAAGAAAATATCAGCATGGATTGCTCAGAGAAAAGGTAGGACTAAAGACGGATTAGATTTAACCGACTCTACTGTTTTAAAGATGCTCACCACCTATGATCGAAAGAATCCTCTAGAAGCTTTTAGACAAATCAATATTCTACCTGTGATTACCAGTTATGAGTGGGAGCCTTGTGATTTGATGAAGTTAAGAGAATTGTATTTGTCGAAAACAGGGACTTATGAAAAACAGCCAGGAGAGGATTTAAACAGTGTGCTTCATGGTATCATGCAGCCGAAAGGAAGAATTCATATGGCTTTTGGGAAATCAGTAAATGAGTTTTTAGATGAGAATCAAGAAAGATTAGATAAGCATAATATACATACAGAAGTGGCTCAGTTTATCGATAGGCAGGTTTATAAATATTATAAGGTGTTTCCAAACCAATATTGGGCTTACGATCAACTGAATAACTCTGAAATTTATCAATCAGAGTACAATTCAGAGGTAGAACAGCAAATGATTCAAAGATTAGAAGAATTGTATAAAATGGTTGGAACAAGAGATGAAGAGTTAAAAATGATGTTCCTTCAGCTTTATGCTAATCCATTGACTCAGAAACTTAAGGTTAAATAATCTGCAATTATAAATCTGCTATCACAAGTTAAAGCTCATAAATCAACTTTCATAATTCAAAAATCATAATTCTTAACTCTCATACTTCCCAGTAATCTCAATTTCTTCAGGTAGATGTGCCAGTATTTCTTTTAGAATATAAGCTTCTTCTTCAGTATGGTATAAATCCTTATAAAGCTTGATGAGGAGTTTTTTGATGTCCTCTTGTGAAAACTCGATAAATCTATCTTGTGTAAGAAGCATCAATAATGTGTTTTCGTGAGAATCTCCAGTAGGATGAGGAACAATGGTTTTTACTCCTTTAATCCATTGAAATCCATGGGTGAGAAGATAGTTAACTCTTTCAGTTCGATCCGTTTTATTTCCAAATTCAGGGTCTTCGGCTTCAAAAATAATATGATTGTTTTTATAATACTCTGAATGTTTTAAAACATCGAAATACATTTTTCCAAAAGGAACATCTTTAAAAGAGGGGATAACTGAGATAATTTCATTCACCATAAAATCAGTGCCTTCCAATTTCCAAAGCAAAGCCATAAACGCCGGCATAATATTTTGTTTTGCCATGATGATAACCGCGTTTCCGCTGTCCATCTTCTCATCTATTACTTCGGTTTTTAATTGGAGTTCGTCAGGAGTTCCTGCCTTATAAACCTCAATCGCTTCGTAGTATTCCTGATTTTGTCGGTCGGTGATATTATAGAAATTAATCATTTGTTTCAATTTGGTTAAGAAGCTGCAAAAATAGCAAAGTGCAGACAATAATTGGTTTGGTTTTTCTTTTATTAAATCAATAGTCTGTTAATTATTATTGAATATTTTTGTAAAAAAAATGAAATGAAGGTTTATAAGTTTGGTGGAGCATCAGTAAAAGATGCAGATGGAATTAGGAACTTAGCAAAAATAGTAGCTTTAGAGAAGAACGAGTCTATTATTGTTGTGGTTTCAGCTATGGGGAAATCTACCAATGCCTTAGAAAAAATACTTGAGCTTCGCTTTGCAGGTCTATCTTGTATGGAGGAATTTGAAGTTTTTAAAAGCAACCACCTTCATGTTTGTAAAGAGCTTTTTTCTGATACCGAGAAAATAGAAAACCTGTTAAAAGCAGATTTCGATTTGTTGGAAAAGAGACTTTTGGCTAAAGAATTAAAATCATACGACTTTGAGTATGACCAAATTGTTTCCATGGGTGAAATATTCTCCACAAAAATCGTTTACGCCTTTTTAGAGGAATCTAAATTAAAAAGTAGATGGCTAGATGCTCGTCAACTTATTTTTACTGATAACAATTATAGAGCAGCACGAGTTCAACTAGAAAAAACAGTGGATGCTATTAAAGAAACCTCCTCCAAATTTTCGGGCATAAGTGTAGTACAAGGGTTTATTGCCCATGA
This sequence comes from Bacteroidales bacterium, assembly GCA_016744655.1. Lineage (GTDB taxonomy): Bacteria > Bacteroidota > Bacteroidia > Bacteroidales > UBA12170 > UBA12170. The sequence goes on from JADGDY010000112.1 coordinate 9,913, forward strand.
AGAGAAAGGAACAACCACCACTTTAGGACGCGAAGGATCAGATTATACAGCAGCTTTATTGGCTTATGCTTTAGAAATACCAGAAGTAACCATTTGGAAAGACGTTGATGGGGTTTATAATGCCGACCCTAAAATATTTGATCATACTAAATTGATCCCAGAACTTTCTTATCGAGATGCAGTAGAGTTGGCTTTTTATGGAGCCAGTATTATTCACCCCAAAACCATACAACCCCTTCAAAAGAGGAAAATCAATTTGAGGGTTCGATCTTTTTATCATTTAGAAAAAGAAGGAACCATTGTAGCAACAAAAAAGAAAAAAGAGAAATCTCCTTCTTCGTTTATTGTCAAAAAGAAACAAGTTTTAATCAGCCTAGTTCCCCGAGACTTTAGTTTTATGGATGCTGAAAATATGGGATTGGCCTTTCAGATTTTAGCCAATCACCATCACCATATTAATTTGATTCAAAATTCGGCCATTAGTTTTTCAGTTTGTGTGGATTATAATCAAGCACATTTCAGTTCTTTAATTCAAGATTTAGCTGATAAATTTGAATTGCGATATAATGAAAACCAAGTATTAGTAACTATTCGTCATTATGAAGTAGCTTTGATAGAGAATATATACGATTTGCTTCAATTTAAAATGGAGCAGCGAAATAGATCTACTTATCAAATTCTCATGAGCAATGAAGAGTTTGAACAAAAACTATTGCCAATAATTAACTGATTTCTTGTTGAATATTATTCTCAATAATGTTGAATAATTCAGACCTTTCTATGGGCTTTGAAATATAATCATCGAAACCAGATTTTAGCATTCTTTCCCTATCACCAGCCATTGCATAAGCCGTTTGAGCAATAAATGGAATGTTTTCTATTTCTTTAAATTGGCTTTTAAGCTCTTTAGTGAGTTCAATTCCATCCCATGGAGCTGGTAAATTAATATCCATCAATACTATATCAAAGCTGTCCTTATTATCAAAATGGTGTTTTGCATATTTTATTGCATCATCTCCATCAGGGCAAATATGTAACTCAGAGATATCGCTAAGCATTTTTTTAAATACCAACCGGTTCATTTTATCATCTTCCACCACAAGGATTTTAGGTTTTTGCTTCAGTTTTAAACTGGGTTTGTTTACTGCTTTTTTAGGAGTAATTTTATTTTCAGAAATAATGGATTGTTCTGCTTCAACAAAAGGAAGGTAAATGCTAAACACGCTTCCTTCACCTTTTTTTGTTTTTACAGTTACGTCTCCATCAATAAGTCCTAGTAGCTTTTTAACCAAAGGTAACCCAAGGCCAGCTCCTTGTTGACTTTTACTATAGCCAAGACTTTCTTGTCGAAATGGGTCGAATAATATGGGAGTAAATTTGTCATCAATTCCCACTCCAGTATCTTTTACTCTGATAATGACTAACCCTTCTTTTTCTTTATAAACAGAGCTTAAGTTGATGAAGCCACGCTGGGTATACTTGAGGGCATTGTCAATAATAAGTGATAGGATTTTTTCAGTTACAGATTTATCAAATTTTGAATTCGGGATTTTCATAGGCACAAAATTCATGGTCAAATTCTTTTCTTGTGCCTTGCTATTAAATATCTGATAAATATTCTCCAAAGAGGTATTATAATTTGAATCCTGTAATTGGATCTCATAATTATTGGCATCCACACGGCTTATATCAATTAAGTTATCGAGTAGCGTGAGTAATCGTGAACTACTAGAAGAAATCCCTTGTGCATAATCGTATAATTCTGGTTTCTCTAAAAGCGATAATTCAGCTTGTAACATATTCGAGAAACCAATTATACTGTTTAGTGGGGTTCTTATTTCATGGCTCATACTTGCCAGAAAAGCATTCTTTAAATAATTGGCTTCATTGGCTTTTTTTAGAGCAATTTTTCTATTGATAATGGTTTTATCTTTAAGCTCGAGTTGTTGATGAACTTCCTTGGTTTTATTTCTCACCAAATCATCAAACCTAGTTTTAAACTCCTGATTCTCCTTGGAGTACTTAAGAAGTTGTTCTTCTAAGGAAGTGATTTTCCTCTTCGAGATCCTAGAATAATATCTGGATATAAACATCAATATCAAAATGATAAAGAGAAGGACAAAAATCCAAGGATTAAAAACGATGCTATTGATAAATGCGTTACTGTCCATCTTTAAAGCGGTTTAGTGGCAATGAATAATTCTTCTTTATCGTTTAAAGCATATTTTTTGAGATTAGCAATGTTCCAATGGTCTTTCTCAGGATGTAACCTCTGTGTCTTGAAACCTACTTCTTCAAGCCTTTTGAAATAATCTAGCCCATAAATCCTCACATGGTCAAACTGACCAAAGTGACGCTCCCTTCCTTTCTTAGAAATGATATCTTGATCTTCTATCGACTCTTCAATAAGTAAGGAAATAGGAACTTGTAAAATGGCCCATCCACCGGGTTTTAATACCCTGAATATTTCCGACATGGCTTGTTTGTCATCATAAATATGTTCCAAAACATGATTACAGATCACAACATCATAAAGGTTGTCTTTCATCTCAAGGTTGGTGATGTCTAATTCTCGAGTCATTCTATCATAATAATAGCCCATAGCTTCCGCCTCCTTTACTCCTGAAGTGTAATCTATGTTAGGGAGCTTTTTAAACATTTCCTTCAACCAAGCTTCTGGAGCAATATGAAGAATTTTGTTTTCCTCGAAAAATACCTCTGTTTTGTTTTCTAAATATAAATAGATCAGTCTATCTCTATCTTTACTAAAACACCTTGGGCAAGTACAGTTTTCTCGTCTACCACTACCAATGATTTCTTTTTCTGAAATCACTGGTAGGTCAAACCCATCTTCTAACATCTTCGAAAAACTAAAACCACAGAATGGACAATAATATTGATTACCTCTGTAATATAGTCCTAATGATTTTTGATACGCTCCTCTCATTTTCTGACCCATCCAAAAAGGGATGAACCTTTTACTAACTTTTCGTAGGAATCCCATAATTATTTATTTTGCGCGTTGTGCTCTTTCCCATTTAACCGATTGGTTTCCTTTCATATACCTTTTGAAGCCTAAATAAACAGATAAGTTCATGATAAAGAAATAGTAGGGGATGAATAATATTTTTACTTTGATTTGTCTGTTTTCAAAGAACCAACCCAGTAATGCTGCTGCATAGAAAATAACTTGTCCCCACATGAGCCATGTAAAGATGCTTTCGAAATTGAAAAATCCTTCCTGTACAGTGATAAATAAATTACAGAGTAGAATAATGAGCAGACCAAGTGGTGCTAATGTCCATCTCAAAACTCGGTGAGAAATGTATTGAAAGCTTAAAGTTCCATATTTAAAGATATTCAATAATGGAGACATTCTAACAATACTTTGGATTCCTCCAGCCGAGATTCTTATCTTTCTTTTTAATTCCTCTTTTACGTTTGCTGAGGAGGTTTCTATAGCATAAGCTTCTGGATCATATTGAATGGTATATCCTTTCATGGCAACCCTTAAACTGATGATAAAGTCATCGAGCAAGGTGTCTTTTTCCACATGTTTATAAAGGTCGGTTCTAATGGCAAATAATTCACCAGCAGCACCAACAACAGAATAGAGTTCTGCGTCCCATTTTTTTAGAGTCGACTCGTACTTCCAATATATACCTTCAGTTCCGGCGGCGGAATCACTATCTTTTTCATAGATCCTTTTTTCACCAGAAACACAACCTACTTTAGGATCACTAAACATATTTACAATTCTTCTAATACTCTCATGTCCTAAATTAGTATTTCCATCAGAAAAAATAACGATTGGAGTTTTTACAAATGCCAATCCACGATTCATGGCGCCAATTTTTCCTCCTCTGGCATCCTCATGATAGACTTCAACTCCTCTATCAGTATATTTTTTAAGTAAGTCAGGCGTACCATCATCAGAGCCATCTGTTACCCAAACTTGTTTTACCTTTTCTTGTGGATATTCTAGGCTAAAACTATTTTTTACCTTTTCGTCTACATAATCTTTTTCATTATAGGCAGCTACAAAAAGCGTGACTTCTGGTTCGTAATCAGGATCGTATATGCCCTTCTTTTTAGTGAATAATCTTTTAATTCTCACTAGAAAAAACAATAGAATTCCATAACCTACATAAGCATAGAATATGATAAATAAGAATACCCAGAATATGATTTTAAGACTTAGCATAATTTATTTTTTTAATTGTTGGTTTATTTTGAAAGCTTCTCTGCCAGTTGTTCGTCGAGCAAAAAAGGAGCTATTTCTGTAAAGCTAATAAAAATATCGATTGGTCCGTCAGCATAACTTGCAATTTCGTATTGATCGTAGTGAAAAATAATTCCTTCTTTAATCAGATAGAAATTACTTTCACATTTAAAACCACTCATGAATATTTCATCGAGAAAAAGCCCAGCCTTTTCGGCAGAAGCTTTTTGTAATTTAATGATAGCTTCGCATTGGTCCAGGTTTAAAATGTCTTTGGCCTGAAGTAGTTCTTTATTTTTTATATCATATACATAGTGATTGCGAATGGAGTTACCGTGAGCTCCTCCTGTGTACATGAAAATTTCGTTCATAAATGAAATGAAATATTCGTTTTGGTTAAGAATTTGATTGTTTTCAACCATTTCCCAATTATAACTAAAGCCAATCTCTGTACTGTCCAATTCTAGCTCCTTCTCAATAGTTCTATATTCTGAAATATGTGCTTGAGCTAAGACTTCTAAATTCTCATGAATAGAATTTTGAGGAAGGTATAGAGAATCAAAATAGCTTTTCATCATGGCTTGGTTAAGGCCTTGATAATTTATTTTATCCTCAGGAAGATTGATATTGAGATCTATATTAAAAGCGGGGTAGTTATCGTTTCCAAATAAATGTACTTTTTCAGAAATAGAGTGCTCTTTAAAAGTGAGTTGTTTTTCTTCTTTTATTTCGTTTTTGCAAGAATAGAATATCAATAGGCTTAATAATAGAAGAATAGGTAATGATTTGTAAGATTGTTTCATGAGTATTCAATAATTTTTGTAATAGTTTACATAGATTAATTTCCGAAAACTAATATAAGAAAAAATTATAGAATATACAATAGACAAATGGGTTTGAGTTTAGGTAACTTAGGAACCAATATGAATTAGTTCTTCATAAGCTAAAAACTTGAAAGTTTGAGAGTTCGAAAGATTGTTGTTTTACTTTTCTTTCTTTTTAAAATAGACAACCATGATGGCTCCAGTAATAACCATTAATGCTCCAATCCAAGTATACGCATCCATTTTCTGAGCATCTAACCAAGTCACGTTCATTTGATATAAAATTGCCATCACAATAAAGGTTATGATAGGATTTAAAGTGATGATTACCGATACTTTATTAACATCGGTATATTTAAAGGCCAAGGATAAACTACCATAAGCAATGATGGTGTTTGCGCCTAAGAAAATTAATAGTAACCAGTTGTTGAGGCCAATTCCTTGAAAATCACCATAGGAAACAAAAGGAGTATAAATTAAAGCTGGCAGACCAAATATGATCAAATTGAGCATTTGGCTGTCATGATTTTTCACTAAGATTTTCTGCAAACTTGCATAAGTTAACCAAGCTAAAGCAGCAATTACAATCCACATAAAACCCATATTAAAAACATCTACTTCGCTATCAATAATATTTGTTACTTGATTATAATAGAAAAAGGCGAGGCCAATAAAAGCAACTCCGAATCCCATAATCTGGATTTTCCCAATTTTTTCCTTAAAGAAAAGATAGCCAACCAAGCCTAAAGAAATAGGGCCTAATTGAATCACAATTTGTGCTGTACTAGGGGAAGTATGGTTTATTCCATTGGTGAAGCCATAATAGTTTAGTGCTAATCCTAATGCCGCAATGAGCGCTAAAAGGGGCGGGTGGATGAGTATTTTGAGTTTTTTGGGATCTGTTATTAGAAAATACCCAACCAATACAACAAATGCAAAGGTAAATCTAAACCATACTAAGTTAGTGACGTTGAACGAGTCGGTTGCAACTTTTAGTGCTATGGCTAAAAAAAAAAAAAAAAAAGCGGTGACGGAGGCGTAC
>JADGDY010000113.1 GCA_016744655.1 Bacteroidales bacterium
CCGCTGAATAATTGTCACTCCAATGCTTAGCGAGGAGTTTTTATAATAATTAGGACGCTATTAATTTAGAAATAAAAAAACCAGAAGTAAATATCAACTTCTGGTTTTTTTATGGCATAATATCAGAATTATTTTATTCCTCTAAGAAGGGGTATTTATAGCTTTCAGCTGGTAAGAAACATTCCTTAATAGTTCGCGGACTCACCCAACGTAACAAGTTTAATTTAGAACCTGCTTTATCATTAGTTCCTGAACCTCTAGCTCCACCAAATGGTTGCTGATTTACAACTGCACCTGTAGGTTTATCGTTGATATAGAAGTTACCTGCAGCATGATTTAGTTTTTCCATAACATCCTCAATCACAAATCTATCTTTAGAGAAAATAGAACCTGTAAGGGCGTAAATAGAAGTATTATCAACTAATTCAATAGTCTCCTCAAATTTATCAGTATCGTAAATATAAATGGTTAAAACTGGGCCAAATAATTCTTCTTCCATGGTAATGTAGTGAGGATTGGTGGTCAGAATAATCGTTGGTTCAATAAAGTAACCTACCGATTTATCATAATTCCCACCATAGATGATTTTTGCATCATCGGCTTTTTTAGCTCCATCAATGAATGAAGATAGTTTATCAAATGAGGCTTCATCAATTACTGCATTTACAAAATTTGAAAAATCTTCAACAGGTCCCATTTTAATAGATTCCATATCACATTTTATTTCATCCCAAATTTCATCCCAAAGGTTTTGTGGAAGATAAGCTCTTGAGGCAGCAGAACATTTTTGCCCCTGATACTCAAAAGCACCACGAGTTAGAGCAGTTGCCACTTGTCTTGCATTTGCAGATTTGTGAGCCAATACAAAGTTTTTACCGCCTGTTTCACCTACAATTCTAGGATAAGATCTGTAATTCTGAATATTGCTTCCAATTTCTTTCCAAATATTTTGGAATACAGAAGTAGAACCAGTAAAGTGAATTCCAGCAAAGTCTTTATGTGAGAAAATGGTTTTTCCAGCCACAGGACCAGAAACATATACCAAGTTAATTACACCATCTGGTAATCCAGCTTCCATAAATATCTCCATGATAATGGTAGCAGAATAAATTTGAGTATTCGAAGGTTTCCAAACTACTGTATTTCCCATAAGGGCAGGAGCGGAGGGTAAATTACCAGCAATAGCTGTAAAGTTAAAAGGAGTGAGGGCAAATACAAATCCTTCTAATCCTCTTTGCTCAATTCTATTCCAAATAGACTCGTCAGACTCTGGTTGTTCATTATAAATTTCGGTCATGTATTGTACATTAAACCTAAGAAAATCTGCTAACTCACACGCTGAATCGATCTCCGCTTGATGTACCGATTTAGATTGAGCTAACATTGTTGCTGAATTGATTCGAGCTCTATATGGACCTGAAATCATACCCGCAGCTTTCAAGAATATCGAAGCTCTTTGTTTCCAAGACATGGCAGCCCATTTCTTTCTTGCAGCTAAAGCAGCATCAATGGCATCCTCAACATGCTTTTCGGTACCACGGCTATAATAACCCAGTACTTTTTGATGATCATGAGGAGGACTCATTTTTATTTTATTCTCTGTAAATACTTCCTTACCATTGATGATCATTGGAATATCAACTTCATAAGATCTAGCACATTCTAAGGCTTTAAGAATCTTTTCTCTCTCAGGTGAACCGCTTTTATATGATAAAACTGGCTCATTTTTAGCTGGAGGAACAAAATATAAACTGTTTTGCATTTGACTGAAATATTAATGTTAAATGTTCATTTTAGCGATATGCACACCTTGTGCATATCGCTTGCAAAAGTAACATTTCTCATTAATATTGTTGAAAAAAGAAAAGTTTTTAATTTGTTAAAAGAAATGATGTTTTCTCCATCCTTAAACATCACATATTGATGTATTACACAGTGTGCAAAAAAAAATAGTTAGTTAAAAGAAAAAGATGATTCTAATATTCTGAAATTTATGCGATTACAGGATCTTATCTTTAAAGTCTTCATAGGCATCTTCAATGGCACTATCCATTTTCTGGTGAAGAGTTGCATAAGCTTCCAACAGGTTTTTAGCTTTAGGAGTAATGGTGGAGGCTCCTCCACCAACTCCTCCTCTGTGCTTTTCGGTGAGATCGTATCCCAATAATTCTTCCGATTTTTTAATATCGCCCCAAGCTTTCCTATAACTTACACCTAATTGTTCTGCCGCAGATTTTAAAGAACCTGTTTCATCAATAGCCTTTAAAATGGCATAGGTACTTTCTTCAATAATACCTTCTCCAGATATAGCGGATAACCATAACTTATATCTTAGGAATACATCATTTCTTGAACTTCTTGGTGGTTTCATTATAAGAATTTTTGTTGATAGCTAGTTAATTTTCTTCAGTGCAAATATAAAGCGAATTACACCTTAGAGAAATTAAAATTATTAAATAAAAAGCTAAAAAAGAATAATCTTCTAGCTATAAACGCATTTGTATGAAGTTTGATCTTCAAGGATAACTTTGAAGCTTGAATCTTTTTCTACTCTAAAAGTTTCGTATTCTCCATAAGTTTTCCACTCTGTTTCACCTTTTATCAAAACTTTCATTTCGCCTGAAGTTACTGTCATGTGCTCCACCATAGATGTACCAAATTCATACTCACCTTTAGCCATAACACCAATAGTTACTTGGCCAGCTTTGTTTTCAAAACCTAAAGATTTTACAGTTCCGTCGAAATATTCGTTTACGTTAAACATTGTCAATTTTTTTTATTTTTTTACTAATCTGTTTATGTCTTCTTCCCATTTCTAGGCAAGAATGCGGCTAAAATATAACTATTTTTTATGTTGCTCACCAAAGCCCAATGATTTTTGCCATTGTTTTGATAAATAAAAAATAGTAGGGTTTAGGGAAAAAGGAATGAAAAAAAAGTCCCCATTTTATAGAGGACTTTTTTATTTGTTTTAACCTTGATGAGGAGTAATCATTTCAACAACCTCTGGTAAATCCATTCCTAGATCTTTCATGTGAGAAAGTTTAGGAACTCCGTTTGTTGTCCAGCCTCTTCTTTTATATACTGCATCTAATAATTTTTCATATTGAGACTCACGGAATACTCTTAGAGCATCGCGCTTTTCTTCAGTAGTTTTACCTTCTGGTTCAATATTTAAAATTTCTTTTAGTTGCTTATCGTAACGATCTGCTCTTGATTCGTATTCCTCAATAGTTACAGGGCCAGCAGCTCTGTATGGTTGAGCATCAAATTCTCTAGTTCCATAACCTCTTCTCAAGTTAAATACTCTCTGATAGTTATAAACTCTTTCTGATTGACGAATGATTTCGTGTTTATCGATGTTCTGACCAGTAACAGCATTAAAGATAGTAACATAATTATCTACGTGCTCTGGAACTTTAGCTGGCTCATCAGTATCTGCATTTGTTGTAGGTTCTACATCATTCCAAGGAAGTTTACATAATCCCATTAGTCCGAACCAAGTTCTAAACATTGGAAAATAGTGTAATGCTTCTGCTTTATCTTCGAATGTAGGAATCTGATTGTTTACCATGTCCATAAAGATCAACCAAGCTTCATCGTGCTGAGGTCCTTTATTTGTCATGGCGAAACCACCTTGTTGTGCAAGAGATTCTTTAGAAATGTATTCAGAATATTCTAATCCTTTGTTTTCCATTCCTATATCTTGTAAGAAATCAGCATCACCCCAACCGTTCTTAATGAAAAGCTCTTTCATTTTACGAACGCCCATTCCGGCAATTAGACCAAATCCTTCTCCGCGAGCCAATTGGTGCATAGCTTCCATTGCAGAATCTGCATTACCGAAGTTTAGTTTTAATCCACCAGTTCTTTCTTCATTAAGAACACCATTTTCATAACATTCCATTACGAATGCCATTAAGGTACCCCACGAAATAGTACAGATACCATACGTATCACAATAGAAGTTAGCTTCAATAATATAATCAGGATTGAAAATACCACAATTAGATCCTAGTCCACCAGCATTTTCATATTCAGGACCATCAACAATTACTTTTTGACCAGCATATGGGCCAGATCTTAATTCATAATTATCAATACCTTTAGCACAAGACATATTACAACCTAACCAACAACCATCAGGAACACCTTGTGTAAATCTTCTTTTCCACTCTTCTGAGTCAATATTTTTAATATCGTGGTGACTACCAAACTTATAGTTGTTTGTTGGAAGTAAATCGTAGTCATTCATGATTTCCATAAGGTGAGCTGTACCTTTAGATTTCATTTCACACTGATCGTCATCTAAATCGCGCATTTCTTTGTTGAAAGTTCTACCGCGTTCCATGATTGCTTTAAGATCAACAACATTGTTCAAATTTCCAGTTACACCAGGAACTTTACAAACTAAAGCTTTAATCTTTTTATCTCTAAATACTGTACCGATACCACCACGGCCTGCTTGCTTTAATCTTACTACTTTACGTTTAGCATCGAAGAAACTAAAGTTCAACATACCAATTAAAGAGTGATCAGCAGCTTCACCAGCAGATACTACAGCTACATTTTTTCTGTCTTTGTCATTGTCAGCATACATTTCTGTAAGCTGCTCAGCCAATACGTGACTATCAATAGCTTCACCCGGAGCTTCAATAATTTCAATTTTTCCGGTAGTTCCATCAATGAAGATAATTACTTCTTTGTCAGATTTTCCTTGAAGTTCAAGAGAATCAAAACCAGAAAACTTTAAGAACGGGCCAAAATATCCACCCACATTACTATCCATTACTGAATTAGTTTGTGGAGATATGCTGACAACTAAAGATTTACCAGTACCTGAATACTGAGTAATACCACAAATTGGGCCTCCAGAAATCACTACTTCATTCTCAGGGTCGTTCCATTTTGTATCAGGCTTAGTTGCATCCCAAAGGTATTTTAAACCATAACCTTTTCCACCGATGAATTTCTCTTTCATTTCGGCAGGAACATCCTTCGATTTTATTGTAAGATCAGAAACATTGATATAGAGAGTCTTATCTGTATATCCTTTATCAACTGGAGTGATGTCGTATTTCCAATCGGCTAATAATTTGTGTTGTTTTTTTATTTCTTCAATATTCATATCCTAAGGATTTATTAATATGTATAATTCCAATTTAATTGCGTAAGACAAATTTATAAAAATTAATCGACTAAAGTCTCAAAAGGTCTAATAATCAGATATGCATACAATCGCATATCGATATTTATATTCAATCTTAATTAAGTTGATTCAAAAACAAACATGGCTGCATTAATGCTTAATAATTAAATATTCTGAATATGAGATATGTTGGAATATATTTAGCTTTGTAAAATAATTTCTAAAGCTGATTTTTGGTATTGAAATATGAATTCTTAAATAGATTTTTAATCAATAAAAAAATGTGGTTCTGGAGTTTAAATACTTGATTTCAGACCAGCTTGTAAGTGAAATACTGATGAATTTTGATTTTCGTTAATCTGATTTTGTCGTATTTTTAAATTAATGGATGAAAATTATGAAATTTGAAAGAATAAAAGAGGTCCTTAAAAATAAAACGGTTGGCATAGCCGGTTGTGGTGGACTAGGATCTAATTGTGCTGTTGCCTTGGCAAGGGTAGGTGTAGGAAAACTAATTATTGCTGATTTTGATGTGATTGAAGAAAGTAATCTTAATCGACAGTATTATTTTCATCACCAGATTGGAGAAAAGAAAGTTGATTGTCTAAAAGAAAATATCAAATTGATTAATCCATATATTGAAGTAGAGGCTCACGATGTTAAATTGGATGTCAAGGATATATATGATATATATAATGGTTGTGATGTTTTAGTTGAGGCTTTTGATAAAGCTGAAATGAAACAAATAATTATTGAAACGAATTATGAGAAACTTCCTAGTATTCCATTGGTTTTGGGATTAGGAATGGCAGGTTGGGGTAATTTAGAATCTATTCATTTGCGCAAGTCTGACAATCTGTATATTTGTGGCGACGAAATAAGTGAGGTGTCTGAAGATTTTCCTCCTTTAGCACCAAGAGTTGGTATTGTTTCGAATATGCAAGCCGATGTAGTTTTAGAATTACTTTTAAAAGAAAAATAGATGAATATCACATTAAATAACAGACCTGAGTCCTTTGATCAAGAAAGTTTAAGTATTACTGAAATATTGAAATTAAAGAAGTTTAGTTTTAAGTTGATGGTAATTAAGATTAATGGAAAGCTAGTAAGAAAACCAGATTATGAATCTAGTTTTGTGAAAGATGGTGATGATTTACAGATCATACATATGATAAGTGGTGGGTAATTATTGAAAAAGCTGTTAAATTTACATGCATATATCTAGATGTGTTATATTTGCCACTAGAAAATAAATTTCTAATATAAACATAAAGATAGAATTGAATGAGCGCAAAAACAACAGTAAAATGGACTAAGGGCATGTCTTTCGAAGCAGATTTAGATGGACATAAATTAACAATAGATGCTGCTCCTGTAGTTGGTGGAGAGAATAAAGGACCAAAACCAAAACCTCTTATGTTAGTAGCATTAGCAGGTTGTACGGGTATGGACGTGGTTTCTATGCTGACAAAAATGCGAGTAGATATTGAAGATTTTAGTATCGATGTGGAAGCTAATATGACAACAGAGCATCCAAAGCATTATGATGCTTTTACTATCGTTTATACTTTTAAAGGAAAAGATTTACCCATGGCTAAATTGGAAAAAGCAGTGAACCTTTCCCAAGAGAGATATTGTGGAGTGAGCGAAATGTATCGTAAGTTTGCTGCTATTGACCATAAGATTGTCGTGATAGACTAAGTAAAATAAACAAAAATATATTTAAGTTGCTATTATAAATGATGATAGCAACTTTTTTTATTTTATATCCATTCCACTTTCTTCAATAATCATTTGAAGCTCACTAATCATCATAGCTGTGGCTCCCCAAATTCTCAATCCTCCAACCATATAACATGGAGCTTTAATATTAATGGATTTTTTCTCCTTGTTTCTAATAAGGATATTTTCCGTGGTGAAGTTTTCTTCCATGAACAGATCTTCGAGAACTATTTGGTGTAAGGATTCAACTTCTGTTTTATCTGGAAATAACTCAGTTAACTCGTTTACAAAAGCTATATAAGGTTGAACTAAAAAGTTGGATGGTGGAATATAAAACTCAGAGAGTGCCCCCATATAATTACGCTCCTCTAAAATGATTCCTGTTTCTTCTCGATATTCTCTGATGGCAGTATTTAAAAGTGTTGCATCTTCTTTTTCTTTTTGGCCTCCTGGTAAAGATACTTGTCCGCTATGAACTCCTGGATATTCTGGCCTTTTCATAAATAGGGTATTAATTTGTCCATCTTTTGGAAATAATAAAAAAGTAACTGCACTTCTTTTAGCATCTTGTGGCCAATCTCTGTTTTCTAAGCCTTCAATTCTATCTATAGGAGCAACACGAGTATGTGCTTTGGGTCCAGGTAAAGGTTTTTTTATTAGTGATTTAAGTTCCTCAGTCCAGTTTTTATAGCTTTTATTCATTTGGCAAAAATAGAAAAAGGGAAGGGCTCTGGAGATTATTATTTCGTTAAAATTTCAAAATTCTTAAGACTAAAACAACTTATGATTATCTTTGCATGAACTTTATACAAGAAATATTAATAGTACTTTTATGAGCCAAGAACAACATCAATTTGATTATGAATCCAGCGAATTATTGGAAGAGAATAAATCTTTAATTCTTTTTAATGATGACCATAATACTTTCGATTTCGTAATTGAAACATTAATAGATGTTTGTGAACATGATCCTTTGCAAGCAGAGCAATGTGCATTGATTGTTCATTACAAAGGTAAATGCCAAGTGAAATCAGGTACACATAACGAGTTAAAGGCTTCTTTTAGAGAAATGTCTGACCGTGACCTTACTGTTGCTATTGATTAATTATTATATACTAGTCCACTTAGCGTCATTCTTTAATCGTCTAGCTTTTCTTTTAATTTTATTCGTTCAGAATTAATTTTCTCAACCACAAAACTTTTTATATTTGCCAATTGCACTAAAAAGTTAGAATGAATAGATTTTTCTTTGGATTTCAGAAAGTATTTCGCCGTCGGCCAGGATTATATGGTTTGATGGCTGTTTTGTTTTTTCTGGGATTGGCTTATGGTGCTTTTCAGCTCAAATTATCCGAAGATGCAAGAGCTATTTTACCCCAATCGGAACAGGCAGATCAGCTTAATGATATTTTAGAGCATATCAACTTGAGTGATAGGGTTTTCTTTAATATTTACCTAAATGATTCTTCTCAAGTTCAACAAAAAGAACTTATTCGATTCGCCAAACAACTCAATGATTCCTTAGCCTCCTCCGAATACATAAAGGAGATACGGTTAAATGTAGAAAATCAATCTATAGAACAAGTCAGTTCTTATGTTTTGAGGAATTTACCCTTTCTTTTAGAGGATGCTGATTATAAATATTTCGACACATTAATAGAACAAGGTCGCTTTAAAACAGGATTCAAGAAAAAGTATAAGAGTTTATTGAGTCCAGCATCGGTATTTTTAAAGACCTTGGTTATTGAAGACCCCGCTGGTTTGAGCTTGAAAGCGCTAAGTAGATTGCGAGGTTTTCAGCTTGATAAAGAGATCAGTATAGAAAAAGGATTTTTGTTTACTCAAGATAAGAAACATCTTCTTTTCTTTTTAACGCCACAAGCTAGTTCTTCTGAAACAGCGCAGAATGCAAAGCTGGTATTAGAAATAAGGAAGCATATTCAACAACTAGAAGAAATCTACGAAGGTAGGATAGAAGCCGAGTATTTTGGTGCTCCTATTGTTGCAGCAGGAAATGCCGAACAGATAAAAGAAGACATTATACTTACAGTAAGTATGGCTTTGGTGATGGTTATCCTTCTAATAGCCTTCTTTTACAAAAGCAAAAGATTGTATCTGATTATCTTTCTTCCAGCGGTTTTGGCCGTCATTATTAGTATGGCGATTCTTTATTTGTTGAAGGGTGAAATATCAGCCATTGCTCTTGGCTTAGGCTCTGTACTCGTTGGAATTAGTATCGATTATGTATTGCATATCTTTACCCACTTTCAGAAGACCAATTCCATAAAAAAGGTATTGGAAGATGTGAGCGAACCGATTTTGATTTCTGCTGCGACTACGGCTACTGCTTTTCTTGGATTATTAGTGGTTTCGGCACCTGCGCTTCAAGATATGGGATTATTTGCTGGCTTGAGTATCATATTCTCTGCTTTGTTCTCTCTCATTTTTATTCCTTTGTTTTTAAAGACTAAAGAAACAAAAACTGAAACTCAGCCTACTAAATTAAACGGTATTCAAAAACTCGTCAACTATATTTCCAAATATCCTTTTCATGAAAAGCTATACTTGATTCTGGCCATCCTCATTTTGTCTCCTGTGTTTTACTATTTTGCTTCAGAGGTGAAATTCCAAGGAGATATGAATGAAATTAATTTCATGGAGGAAGAAACTCAGATAGCAGAAAAGCACCTCAATGAAATTACCAAACTAAGTCAGAGAAATATATATGTAGTAGCATTAGGTAATGATTTAGAAACTGTATTGCAGAAAAATGAAACTTTCGAAAATCAATTGTCAAAATTAGAAGGTGATTTGGTGATGAATTTCACTTCCATATCCTCTATTTTACCTTCTAAAGATTTACAAAAGGAAAAAGTAAGAAAATGGAATTCATTTTGGACTACGGAAAAAAGAAGCCATTTATTATCTCAATTATCGGAAATAGAATCGGAATACGGATTTAAGGCTGGAAGTTTCAATAAGTTTAAAAAGTGGCTCGCTAATGATTTTAATCATATAAGTAAAGAAGATACTGAACTGATTCGAGAAGCTTTTCTAGGTGAGTTTATCCAAGGAACTGAAGAAATGCCCATGGCTATCACTCAAATTAAAACCAGTTTTGAAAACAAGAGTAAGCTTCATCAAGCATTAGAAAACGAAAGTGATTCAGATGTTTATATCATCGATAAAGAATACCTAACCACACAGTTTGTAAAACAATTGCAGGATGATTTTCAGAGTTTAGTAAACATAACTTTACTACTTGTTTTCTTGATTATCTGGATGAGTTTCGGAAGAATAGAATTGGCTATCATTACCTATTTACCTTTAGCTTTAAGTTGGATTTGGACAACTGGTCTCATGGCTATTTTAGGGCTAGAATTCAATATTGTTAATATTATCATCAGTACTTTTATTTTTGGCTTAGGCATTGATTACTGCATATTTATCACCCGTGGCTTAATGCAGGAATATAAGTATGGAGAAGAGAAATTGGATTCTTTTAAAACCAGTATTCTTTTTTCAGCGGTAACGAGTATGGTTGGAATTGGAGTTTTATTGTTTGCTAAACATCCAGCTTTACAATCCATGGCCTTTGTTACCATTATTGGTTTGTCCAGTGTATTCATTCTGAGTTTTGTATTACAGCCCTTATTATTCTATTGGTTGATAAATGTAAAGAAAGGACAACGCCGTTTGGTTCCAGTAACTGCTTTAAATCTACTTGGCTCAATAGTGGCACTTTTGGTATTTGCTTTAGGCAGTTTGTTTAATACTATAGCTGGTTTTTTCTTAATCATTCTAACTGGGGGAAAGAGTAAGCGAACACGTTTTTGGTTCCATCAATTATTGGTAATTACCAGTAGAATCATGGTTTATATCATGTTTAATGTGAAGAAAAATGTGATGGGCCTCGATAAAAAGAAATTTGAGGAGCCTGCAGTTATCATTAGTAATCACCAAAGTCATATAGATATCATGTTGATGCTAATGCTTCATCCTAAAATGATTCTATTAACGAATGATTGGGTGCAGAGGAATTTCTTCTATGGATTTATAGTGAAAATGGCTGATTTCTATCCCATCCTCGACCACCTTCACGCCCATGTAGATTTATTAAAGAAAAAGACCGATGAAGGATATTCCATCATGATTTTTCCAGAGGGAACTCGTTCGGCTACAGGTAAGGTTGGACGTTTTCATAAGGGTGCATTTTATTTAGCAGAGCAATTAGATTTGGATGTGCTTCCGATAATTCTTCACGGTCCAGGCCATTGTATCACCAAAGGAGAGCCATTTTTGAAGAGTGGAAGAATTGATGTGAAGGTTGGAGAACGTATTGCCTTAAACGACAAGCAATTTGGAACTGGATATGTAGAGCGTTCCAAGAAGTTTCGAGTTTGGTATCAGAAGCAATTAGAGGGAATTAGTAAGGAAGTAATTACTCCTAATTATATGCGTAAGCGCGTGGATATGAATTATATATATAAAGGCCCAGTATTGGAGTGGTATGCTAAAATCAAAATGAATTTCGAGAAGAATTACCAATTTTTCAATGATTTGATTCCTCAAAAAGCACATATTATAGATTTAGGCTGTGGCTACGGAATGTTGGATTATATGCTCTTAATGCTTTCTGATAAGAGGAGCGTTTTAGGAGTTGATTATGATGAAGATAAAATTCAAGTGGCTCAGAATAACAGTGCTCGTAAGCAGTTTAAAGCTGGACAAGTAGAATTTGAGTCGGCAGATCTAAACCATTGGGAATTCCAGAAAGCTGATGTATATGTTTTAGCCGATGTACTTCATTATATGCCCGAAGATGAGCAGGAATCGGTCATTAGGAAATCAGTAGCTCAGCTAAACGAAGGAGGGATGCTTATTATTCGTGATGCGGATACCAGCCTTGAGAAAAAGCACCGAGGAACGAAATTTAGTGAATGGCAATCTACCAAACTCATTGGGTTCAATAAAACCAAAGATGATACTAAACAACTCTATTTTGGTTCGGCTAAAGAAAGAATATCTCTTTTAGAATCACTTGGCCTGCAAGTAGAACTCATTGACCATACCAAGATGAACTCCAATGTGATTATCGTTGGTCGCAAGGTTTAGAATCAGAGCAGACGCAAACTTTATTTTTATTAGCGGAATATTGCAAATTAACACGGATTAGAAACAATGATCAACTTTGCTGATCCTTGTTTCTGAAAAAATAAATCAGTGAAAACTAGCGGAATCTGTGGATAGATTTTCTTTTATTAAAATACATATCTATTTCTAAACCAAGGGTAAACTCAAAGTGTGAGTTTACCCTTGGTTTAGAACCTCTTTTTTTATCGTTTTTCAATCTTTTCATTAACGTTAATAAGATTCTAAATACTAGATATACAGGCCGAAGTGTATTTGTTGTGAAAATAATTTTATAATTTCCTTGACTTTGTCATATCTATTTCCATATATTTGCCAACTAGTTTAACCATATGGTTAAATCAATTGGTGAAATGAAAATTGATAGAATATGAAGGCAAAAAAAGATATCAATACGGAAGAAAAAATAGTAGAAGCAGCAGAGAAGGTTTTTATTAAAAACGGAATGGCTGGAGCAAGAATGCAACAAATTGCTGATGAAGCAGGAATCAATAAAGCCTTACTTCATTACTATTATCGCAGCAAAGAAAAGTTGTTTTCTATAGTTTTCAGAACCGCATTAAAAGCATTATTACCAAATATCATCAAATCCTTTAAATCGGAAGGAAGTTTTTTTGAAAAGCTACGTGTTTTTGTGGATACCTATCTCACTATTATAGAGAAGAATCCTCACCTTCCTGGTTTTGTGATTCATGAGCTCAATCACCGTCCGGAACAATTAATCCAAACCATTGCGGAGCTCGATATTGATATCCAATTTATTATCGATGATATCAATACTGAAATTGAAAATGGAAACATCATTAATATTTCACCTAATGATCTCATCATCAATGTTATTTCATTATGTATTTTTCCTGTGGTTGCTAGGCCTATGGTAACAGGGGTTTTGTTTAAAGGAGATAAAGATGAGTATAAAACTTTCTTGAAAGAAAGAAAATCCCATGTGGCCGATTTCGTTATTAATAGTATAAAAACCAAATAAATATGAAACATATTTTAAGCCTAATCTTAGCTTTGTTGGTGGTTTCTAACTTGTCTGCTCAAAAACAAATGAGTCTCCAAGAGTGTTTCGACTTTGCAGTGATTCATCATCCTGTTTATGAACAGAAAGCACTAAAAGCAGAGAATTCTCAAATAGAAGTAGAGAATTATCAAAAGGATTTATTGCCTCAGGTAATGATAAATGGAAGAGCAACCTATCAGAATGAAGTGATTAGTTTGCCATTCAATATCCCCAATATGGAAGTTCCTCAATTGAGCAAGGACCAATATAAAATGACATTGGATGTAAATCAAGCTATTTACAGGGGAGGTATTTATCAGAAGCAGAAAAATCTGGAAGATTTACAACAAATTCTTGATCAATTAGAAGTAGACCAAAATCTATACCTCATTAAAAACGATGTAAAGAATTTATTTGTAACTGTAGTTTTGTTAGATGAACAGCAAAAGATAATTGAGTCCTACGAAACTAGGCTTCATGCCAAAGAAAAAGAAATGCAAGCCCTTATTGAGGAGGGTGCAATATTAGAAACCTCAGCAGATAGAATAAAAGTAGAGCTCATTACAGCAAAACAACAGAAGGACGAGATTGACATTAAACGAGAGGCTCTTATTGAAAACTTGGAGCTTTTAACTGGCCAAGAGTTAAATGGTATTGTCGAGTTGGTTTTGAGTCAGCCGCAAATAGAAGAGCAGGATCAGAACAGGCTTGAGTTTCAGTATATGTTAGAGACTCAGAATAAATTGGAGTATTCTAAAAACTTAATTGATGCTCAAAAACTGCCTAAAGTATCTGCTTTTGCACAAGGTGGATATGGCCGTCCTGGTTTTAATTATCTCTCTGATAATTTCTCAGATTTTTGGATGGTAGGACTAAATTTTCAATGGAAAATCTTAAACTGGAATAAGAATAACAATCAGAAAAAAATCATGGATATAAATATCGATGTAATAGAAACTCAGAAACAAGATTTTGAAAGAAATGTTGAAATGGCTTTAACTCAAATGAAAGCAGATATTAAAAAATGGGAAGTGGTTTTACAATCTGATCCAGAAGTGATACGCTTAAGAACCAATGTGGCTGAAAATGCAAGTCATCAAATGAATCAAGGGGTGATTACTACTTCTGCATATATTGAAGAATTACAAACTCTGAGTCAAGCCGAAATCGACATGAAAATACATGAAATACAATTGATTAATAGTAAATTAGATTATTTGAACATCCTCGGACAATTATAAGATATGAAGAAATTAAACTGCGAATTTGATAGCGCATTTATTATGGTTTTAATATTGTCTTTGGCATTATTATCCTCTTGCGAAAACAACAACAAAAAGTCTGATGCTTTTGGAAATTTTGAACTCGATAAAACTTTTGTTTCTGCCGAAAGTCAAGGCAGAATACTATGGCTAAATATTGAGGAGGGCATGGATTTAAAATCAGAGCAGGTGATAGGCCAAATTGATAGCATGAATTTGCATTATCAAAAAGAACAACTAAAAGCACAACAGGAAATGATTTTAGCAAACCTTCCAGATATTGAAGCTCAATTAAATGTTCAGAGGCAGCAAAAAGCTAATATTCTAGTGAATAAAGAAAGAGTAGACAAGCTATATGTGAAAAAAGCAGCAACCCAAAAACAAGTAGATGATATTCAAGGTAGTTTGGACCTAATCCTTTCGCAAATCACTGCAACAGAAGTCAAGAAGTCTAATGTTTATGCTCAGGTAAAAGCCATCGATAGCCAAATAGCCACAATAAAATATCAGATTTCAAAATGCATCATTACTTGCCCAGTGGACGGAAAAGTATTAACTCAATTGAGTAGGACGGGAGAGACCGTAGCTCCGGGCAAACCATTATTCACTATTGCTGCATTAGATGATATTAGATTGAAAGTTTATGTGAGTGGTGACCAATTACCACATTTAAAAGTAGGACAAGAAGTTAAGGTTCTTATTGATGACACAAAATCAAGCAATACGAGTTTAAACGGAGAAATAGTTTGGGTAGCAGAACAAGCGGAGTTTACACCGAAAACTGTCCAAACAAAAAAAGAAAGGGTAAACCTAGTTTATGCTTTAAAGATAAAATGTAAAAACGATGGAAACCTAAAAGCTGGAATGCCTGCTGAGGTTATTTTTTAGATGTGGCGAACTTCGTGCTTCGTACTTCAAACTTCTCACTTGTCAAGTAAAATATCAACAAAAACTTTACACTATTGAAACCAATAATTAAAATACAAAACATCAATAAGTCCTATGAGAATGTAGTGGCTTTGAAGGATATCAATTTGGAAATTGGTGAAGCGGAGTTATTTGGCTTTATTGGCCCCGATGGTGCGGGTAAATCTACCATGTTTCGCATTTTGGCAAGTTTATTATTGGCGGATTCTGGACAGATAGAATTGGCTGGTTTGGATGTGGTGAAAGACTACAAAAAGCTAAGAAGCATATTAGGATATATGCCAGGGAAATTCTCTCTTTATCAGGATTTAAGCGTTGAAGAAAACTTAAATTTCTTTGCTGGAATTTTCAATACCACTATAAAGGAGAATTATCATTTAATTAAAGATATTTATGAGCAAATAGAGCCTTTTAAAAAGCGTAAAGCTGGTGATTTGTCCGGTGGAATGAAACAAAAGCTAGCACTTTCTTGTGCCCTCATTCATAAACCAACAGTACTTTTACTCGATGAGCCAACAACGGGTGTTGATGCGGTTTCGCGTATTGAATTTTGGGACATGCTCGATAAGTTAAAAGCTCAGGGAATTACTATTTTGGTGAGCACTCCATATATGGATGAAGCCGCACGTTGCGATAGAATTGCTTTGATTCAAAAAGGCGAAATCATGCAGATTGATAAACCCGAGAAAGTGGTTGAATCCTTTAAACATCATTTGTATGGAGTAAAGGCAAAAGAC
>JADGDY010000114.1 GCA_016744655.1 Bacteroidales bacterium
GGATATTCAAACAAGCCTTTTTGCATGGCCAATAGACCACTGGCAAACAAGCCTGTAGGATCCCGTGGATCTACCTCTCTTGCAATGGTGTGTATCCAATTGTTCTTTCGGGAATAAGGACAAACTGCAATGCAAATTCTACATCCACGCGCATGACTAGCTGCCACTGTATTCCAGACTCCAAAACATTTGGTATCTTCGGTATCCCACCTTTTATAACCTCTAATAACTGTTTTGGGTGCATCATCGAAACTTATAGAACCACTTGGACATTGGTCAGCACATATTTTACATTTCTTGCAAAATTCTTTCACACCAATATCTATCGGCTTATCAGCTTCTAAATCCAAATCAGTGGTTATAACTGCCAATCGAGCATTAGAACCCAATTCAGGAGTGATGAGAATACTATTCCTCCCCAATTCACCTAGGCCTGCTTCTATAGCTATAGGAACAGCAGCCACATCATAGGAATTCCCAGGGACATGTGCTCTAGCAGAATATCCAATCTCTTTTAGAAAGACTTCTAATTTTCCTGCAATGATACATTCTCGAGAATAAGCATCGTAGGAAGTACCATAAGTTGGATTGGCATATAAAGCATCCCACTCATGGGGAGTCGCAACAACGATGCAGTTTTTCCAATGTTTAGGAACTTCAAAATCACCATTTCCCACTCCTCGTAACCTTCCCTGATACACAAAATCTGGATTTAATTTGCAAAATCCTACCAAAGTGGCTCCAAAGGAATGAGCTATTTTTTTCATTAGTTCTGATGCATGCTTTGGACTTTTGAATTTAAGCTGGTCGCTATTTACATGTAGAAAATCTGCTTCCTCAGGTTTTGATTCAGGGCCAGCTGGAAAATGATGCATCGATTTAGCATGTGCACTACTCCAAGCATCGGCAATTGCATATCTGTCTTTATATTTCGACCAGTTCTTTCTTTGCTCCTTACCAGCTTTAAAAGCCTTTTTCATTTCCTCCATATCATTGGGGTGTTCTTTATAAAATTGAGCTAGGCTTTCTGGCATTTCTTCCATAGGCTTTTTCAATTTTATAAATGGCATGGCCATTCCAATACGATAGAATAATTGTTCTGCAGAATTTATACGTCGTGTTTCACCTACTTTTTCAATAGTAGGCGCATTATCCACTTCAAAAGGTTTTCTATTAAAAAATTGTCCATCTCCATGGGTATACCTTTCCCATCCTGTATAACTATCGGTGTCTTTCCCTGCAGCTAATCCCACTCCAGCAACACCTAATAGACTTAATCCAGCCCCAACTGCACCACCTATTTTAAAAAAATCTCGTCGATTTAAACTATTCTGCTTTTTCTTATTCTTCATAATATGAACTATTTGGACAATGAAAAACATTAATAAAGCAAATATAGTTACATTTGTAACTATATTTAGAATGTTTATATATTTAGAATTATTCTAAGTTTGCAATCCCCTATTTTATTTGATTCAATTAACAGCGAGGAGAAATGTATTTTCACAGATTGATTTTTTTAATTGAAGATTGGGAAATAAATATGATAATAATATGAAGTATATTTTTGAGGATTCTATAGGAATGTTATCTGCTAAGGTTTCAAGAGGACTTGGCCTGGGGCTTGAGAAACAATTTGCGAAAAACGGATTTTCAATTACCTCAATAGAATGGACTGTCATATCCTATCTTGCCAATAAAGGTTCACAGACACAAAATCAACTGGTAGACGCTACAGGTAAAAACAAAGTTTTTATCAAAAGGTTAGTGGATAAACTAGAAAACAATGGCCTCGTTAGCAGAAATACATTTGATTCAGATAAGAGATATAATAAAATTAATCTTTCAGAAAAAGGAATCACATATTATAAGGAATTACTACCTATCGTTGAAAATTATATAAATCAGACTTGTGATAATATAAGCGAATTAGAACATGCTGAAATGGTGATATTATTGAAAAAAATATTGAATAATATCTAGTTTTGAAAGTTGAAGATCTACCTTTAACTAAACACTTTTTATAGGCCCTAAATTTATTAGTAACTTGATAGAAGTATAGGTTATCTATAGTATAAACACACAATCAAGAAGAAGACAAACTCAAAACCAATAAATCACCAATACCAATCATTTAAAAGAAGAACACTATTAGTTTCCCTCAGAAAACATCCTTGGTCAAAAGCACCAAAAAGAAGAAACTAATACATACAAAGAAGTGATACAATAATACATTACAAGTTATGTATTTCTTTGTCAGTGTGCATGAAAGTTCATTAATAAGCAAGAATTTATTCAAAGAAATAATTACTTTTATACTTTATAAAAACTAAACAAATCGACAATGAAAACCATTAAATATCAGACACTTCTATTAGCTAGCTTGCTGTTCCTATTCAGTTTTAATGCTTGTGATATGGGCGAACAAAACAAAAATGAAGGGAAAACCAAATTAGAGCAAAAGGTAAATCAATTTAAAAGCAAACTAAAAGCAGAACAAAAAGAGCTAAAAGCGGAGTTAAATGAAACCTTAGATGAGTTTAAGGATGAGATGAGCAATTTGGAGGAAAAACTTGAAAACTCTGGTGAAAAATTAGATAAAAACAGACAAAAAGTCCTTGACAATCTAAAAAAACAAGGACAATCAATTGAGGAAAAAACTCAAAATGCTAAAAATGTTTCAGAAGAAAACTGGGAGGAGTTCAAAAGCAACCTTGAGCTAGAGAGTAAGGAATTTAAAGAAGCTGTAAATGAATTCTTTGAATCAGAAGAAGAGAAATAATAGAATAATGGTGTTTATTAATAACCAATAATATCCTAATATTTCCTGAAGATTCGTCACTAGCTATCGTAATGATGGATGTTTTGGCAACAGAATAAAAAGAAGGGCTTTGTTTTGCTTAGGCAAAAACAAAGCCCTTCTTTTTATTAAGCTCATGAAAAGCATATTTTTTCAATCAAAAAAATTCCCTATATTTGAAAGGTAAGTTTACTTGTTATCAGGTTTCTATAATATTTGGACAATTTACCACCCACAAACCACAACCAAAACCACTATCCAAATAGTGAAAACCAAGCATGAAAATGAGATTCAAGATTTAGTCTTAACCCTATTATTTTGCCTTTATGATAAAGATACTCGCCATAGAAAACAGTAAAGAAATGCTGGTAAGCCTTCAGCTTGCTTTAACAAATTTATCATCTAAATATCAACTCAACACTACTCCTCACCACCTCGATTCTATACCTGTTGCTATAGCAGATATTCCAGATATTATTATAATGAACCTCGATTTATGTGCCAAGGATAAATTTGAGATTATCAATAATTTTAAGACTAATGAGCAATTAAATGATATTCCTATTGCTTGTTTATACTCTGAGAATAAAAATCGTTTAAAAGCAATAGAAAATGGTGTCGATGCATTTATTTATTATCCATTAAATAATGAGGAACTTAATCTTCAGCTTCAATTATTATTAAACCAAAAATCGGGGATAGAAAAAGTAAAAGAGAATGTAAGATTAGAAAAAGAATTACTGAGGAAAGCAAAAGAAAAAATAAACCTACTTGAAGAAAACGTAAAAGGCCTTAAAAACATATTCGATTCTATGAGTGAAGGTTTTTCCATACAAGATGTCATTTGTGATGAAAAAGGAAACCCCATCGACCTTAGATTTATAGAGGCTAATCCTGCTTTCGAAAAGCAAACAGGTTTAATAAACTCCGAAACATTAGGGCATACACTCCTAGAATTATTTCCCACTTCAGAAAAATATTGGATAGAAAGGTATGGTAAGGTAGGAATAACTGGAGAACCCATCTCATTTGAAGCCATGTTTGGTCCTTTGAATATTTTCTATCATGTAAATGCATTTCAAATTGGTCAACGACAATTTGGAGTTTTATTTACCGATATTAATGACCGTAAACTACATGAAGTCGAATTAACAAAAGCAAAAGAAAGAGCAGAAGAGAGTGAATCCAATTTAAAACGTGGGCAACAAATTGCGAAAATGGGATTTTGGACTCTACATGCAGAAACCATGGAGGTGAGTTGTTCTGAAGAACTTTTAGAAATCTTCGAAATCGAAGGTGAGTTAAAACTAGACTCATTTATAAATATCGTTCACCCCGAAGATAAAGAAATGGATTTGGCTCACATTAAGCAAGGTCTAGAACAAGGCAAGGCTTGGGATATTGAGCATCGCTTATTATTCGAGAAGGGTAGAATTAAATGGATTCACGTTTTAGGTGAACCTCAAATGGATGATTCCAATTCAGTATCACATATTATTGGAACAGTTCAAGATATTACAGAACGAAAAGCAGCAGAAGAATTAATCATTAAAAATAAGAACCGCCTTGATTTTTCATTGAAAAGTGTAGAAATAGGTGCCTGGGAATTAGATTTAGAAAAACAAGATTCATGGCGGTCTCTAAAACATGACCAAATTTTCGGCTATAATGAGCCACTCGATGTTTGGACCTATGATATGTTTTTAGAACATGTAATTCCGGAACATAGAAAAGAAGTCCATAATAAATTTCAACATGCGTTAGAATCTAAATCGGCTTGGAATTTTGAATGTAAAATCAATAAAAACAATGGTGAGATTCGATGGATTTGGGCTAAAGGTGTTCAAGAATTTAGTGACCAGTACAAAAAGGGGAAAATGTTTGGTATTGTACAAGATATCACTGATAGAAAAAACGACTTTAACAAAGTTCTCGAAAGTGAAGAAAAATTCAAATCCCTGATGCATCAATCACCATTTGTCGTGGAGCTTTACAACTTAGATGGTTTACAGATATCCGTAAACAAAGCCTACGAAGAACTATGGAAATTCCCAGCTGAAACAACAGTAAATAAATTCAATATATTAAAAAGTAAAGAGGTTATTGATACTGGCTTAATAAGTTATGTTGAGCAAGCCTATGCTGGTGAAGCAGTAGATGTTCCAATATATAGATTCGACCCAACTGGAGATACAGAAGCTAAGGGAGAAGGAAGAGTTCGATGGTTAAGCACAAGAATCTACCCCATCAAAAATCAGCAAGATATAGTACAGAACATTGTAATTGTGCATATGGATGTAACTGACCAAAAACTTTCTGAAAAGGAATTAAATAAAAGCCTAAATAGAGAAAAGTTAATGGCGGATATTGTTCGAGAATCGTCCGTTGGTATTGCTATTGGTTACCCAGGTGGTAAATTGGGGATGTGTAATTCTGCCTTTCAAGATTTAACAGGATACAATGAAGAAGAGCTAAAAACGATTGACTGGAATTTTATACTAACCCCTGAAGAATGGCGTGCAACTGAAAATGCCAAACTAGAGGAATTGCATCAATCTAAAAAATCTGTCCAATACGAAAAAGAATACATTCGAAAAGATGGTTCCAGAGTACCTATTCAGTTATTAGTTCATCCTCGATTTGGTGATAATGGAGATGTAAAACACTATATTGGATTTATACTAGATATAACAGAGAGAAAAGCTGCTGAGGAACGAATAGCTTTTCAAGCAAACTTACTGGAAACCGTTGAACAGGCAGTTATAGTCACTGACACAAAGGGAATTGTAATTTACTGGAATCCTTTTGCTGAAAAACTATATGGATGGCCTAGTGAAGATGCGATAGGACAAAACATAGTAAATGTAACTGTTCCCAAAGTTTCAAAGAACCAGGCAGAAGAAATCATGAAACAACTAAGTGAGGGAAATAGTTGGTCAGGAGAATTCGACGTACAACATCGAGATGGAAGTGTTTTTCCTGCTTTTGTTACCGACACACCTTTCCATAATGATAAAGGAGAATTAATAGCTATTATTGGTACTTCAACAGATATTACTGAAAGAAAATTAGCAGAAACCAAATTAAAGGATAGCCAAAATAACTTGTCAGCTGTATTTAATAGTACTCAGGATGCGCAGATTTTATCAAAATATATAGGCGAAGAAACATTTATTGTAGATTCTGTCAATAATTCATATATAGACAAATTGGAACTTCTAGGCATTAAAGTTTCGAAGGAAGATCTTATTGGTAAAAGTTTAAAAACTGTTTTTACAGATTTCCTCCATTTATCAGAAGATGTATATAATTATACTATAGACTTTTATTTACAGGTTATAGAGTCGAAAAAACCGATTAATTATGATGAGAGTATTGAAATTAATCACAAAAATTACCATTCCGAAACCTCCTATTCCCCAATTTATAATCTGGAAAACGGAACTACTTATGTACTATATAGTTCTCATGATATTACGGCCGAAAAAGATTCTATAGATTTGGTTCAAAAGAGTGAGCAGCGATACAAAAATCTTTTTAATAACTCTCCGATTCCTCTTTGGGAGGAAGATTTCACTAAAATCTCGCTGTTTTTTGACCAATTAAAAAAGAAAGGAGTTGTGAACATAGATGAGCATTTTGCACAACATCCGGAGGATTTAATAAAATGTGTAAAAATGGTAGATATTCTCGATGTCAACCAATCCACATTAGAGCTTCATAAGGCAGATAGTAAAGACCAACTTATTGGAAACCTAGATAAAACTTTTACGGAAAAATCTCTTGACATTTTTAAACAAGAGCTGAATGTAGTTTTCGAATCTAAAAACAGCTATCAATCTGAAGCTGAAGTAAAAACTCTAGATGGAGAGCTCCTCTATATTAACATTGTCTTAAAA
The DNA here is from genome assembly GCA_016744655.1 of Bacteroidales bacterium. Taxonomy (GTDB): domain Bacteria; phylum Bacteroidota; class Bacteroidia; order Bacteroidales; family UBA12170; genus UBA12170. The sequence goes on from JADGDY010000114.1 coordinate 6,700, forward strand.
CTTGAAAAAGACTCAAATGGTAGACTAAGAGGCTTATTAGCTACAACTAATATAACAGAAAGAAAAATAGCTGAAGTACTTTTAAAAGAATCCGAATCTAACTTAACTGCTCTTATAAATAATACCGATGATTCTGTATGGTCATTAGACAAAGACTTTAAATATTTAATTTATAATAAAACTTATGCAGAGATTTTTAAAAACTCTTATGGACTTGAATTAAATAAAGGAATAGATTCAAAAAAACAATTATCTGAAGAAGAGTATCAATTCTGGGTACCTTTATTTGATGCTGCTTTAAAAGGTGAAAAACAAATATTCGAATTCACTCATGTTTTTAACGAAGTTAATCATCATTTTCAAACTTCTCTAAACCCAATTTTTGAGGGTGACACAATAACTGGAGTATCGGCAAGAAGTGTTGATATAAGTGAGCGTAGAGAATCTGAAAACAAAATAAATATGCAACTAAATGACTTAAGACGCTGGCATAAAGCCATGTTAAATAGAGAAGAAAGAACCATGGAATTAAAACAAGAAGTTAATGATCTTCTCCAAAAATTAGATCTTCCTAAAAAGTATGGGAAAGATGAGAACGAATAAAAAACAACATAAGAAGTAAATCAACAAAAAGAAATAAAACATTAAACGAATAATTTACAGCACATTAAACAAATAATTTACAGCACATTAAACAAATACTACATTAGTATTTTTATTATATTTGATAAATAAACTCTTCCGTCATGAAAAAACTTAAACCCTACGCATTATCTATCTTATGCCTGTTTTTTCTGTCTTCAGAAGTTTGGAGCCAAAACAACAATGAGCAAACAAAAGCCAAAGATTTGGTAGAACTCTCTTTTCAAGAATTAATGAACCTTCAGGTTCAAACGGGAACACTTACAGGAATAGAACGATCCAAAACTCCTACTACTTTAACTGTAATCACGCGAGAAGATATTAATAATACCCCAGCAAGAAACATACTAGATTTATTAGAAGTTTATGTTCCCAGCGGAACTTATGTGAATCATTGGCTAGGACCAAGAATTGGTATTAAAGGCGTGATGAGTGATCAAAATAACTCCTATCTGCTTATTGTAAATGGAGAACAAATGAATTTAAGATATGATAGCGGACCGTATTTCGAAATTCTAAACAAAGATTTATCTGATATTGAAAAAATAGAAATTATCAGTGGTCCTGGTTCTGTAACTTATGGTCCTGGAGCTATTGGAGGTGTAATCTCCATCACAACCACCGATCCTAAAGATGCAGATAAAGGAAACATAGGGATGGCACATGATTTTACCTATAGATACTCCTATGTAAATGGACAATTTTCAAAAAAGAAAAAATCATTTTCAGCATCGATATTTGGTTCAATAGGTTCTTCTAACGGGATTAAAGATCCTCAATTTTATTATATTGATAGAGCTCATGGCTATGGGTACGGATATATGGGAGAAGATTGGGGGAATAAAGGTACCGGAAGTGCAGCGCCTAACTTTTATGCCGATTTTCAGAACAGACCAGAAGCAAAAGCTCAACTAAATATCAATTTCTTAGAAGAATTTAAGTTCATTGCTAGATACACCAGTTTCAGCTTTGTTAAACAAACCCAGCAATCCGAATCACTAGAAGGTCCTGCCTTTACTGGAAATTATGGGCAACAATTTACCTCAAGTCTAAAAAATGATCATCAGTTCTCCGAAAAAGTAAATTTAATCAGTCGCATTGGATTTCAATCTCAAAGTATTGGTGATATCGCCATGTATCAAGGCAGTAATAAACCAGAGGATGATATTACACAAAAAAGAAATTCATTTAGTGAAAATAGAATAAATATCAACTCTATATTCAATTATCATCCGAATAGTAAATTAAAAACAGCAATCGGTTTCGAATATAACTATTGGTATTATGGAACTGAATGGGGAAAAGATAAAAACTCATTTTTAATGGATTTCTCAGCCCCAATAAAATTTGCTGTAAAAAATTCAAATTCTGGATTTTATCAACAGTATAACGAATACGGACTTGTCACCCTAATTGAATCAACTATTCAAACCCACCAAATCTCAGGATTATACGAAATTAATTATCAGCTTTTTGACAAAACCACTATTCTTTTATCCGGTCATTTAGATAAACATAAATTAGCAAAACTGGCATTTTCTCCCAGAATTGCTATTATTCAAGAAATCAACAATGATAATTTCTTAAAACTAATCGCTCAGCAATCAGTCAGGCTTCCCAATTTCAGAGAATTATATGCTACCGAATATGCCCATGAAGAATCACCAATTCCAGAAAAGCTAAAAAGTATAGAGCTTATCTATTCAAGTAGTCTTTTTGATGATTTTTATATCAACCTATCCACCTTCTATCGCTCTTTAGATCAAATTGCATGGTCGGTAAACGCTCGCTCAGAATTTATTGGTCAGTTTAATACAACAGGATTAGTTATTGATTTATCTTATAAAAAGAAAAACTTCAACATCGGCCTCAATTACAGCTATATCAAACAATTGGATTGGAATACAGAATTTGAACTCAACTCTTATTTAAGTAATATTGGTATAGATAGTCTTGATATTCCATTAACCGAAGCTGGTGACAATAGAATTAATAACTTCCCTGCTCATCAGTTGAAACTATTTACAAGCTTTAAAATTAGTCCTGCTTTTACAACGCATTTTAATGCTCGTTTTGCATCGAATTATGGCCAGCTAGATATGCTAAATATGTTTAGCGATGTTCATGAAAACTATGGAGCATCGGTCACGCAAGTTGAAATGCAAAATATTTATAATGATCTTATGGATAAAGGTTATTCCAAACCATCTTTCACTTCAAATATTTCTATTTCATATCATTTTAGTATCTCTAAATCAGATTTAGTTCTTTCCGCTTATGTGATGAATCTATTTTCTGCGAATCATATTAGATATGTTTATCAGTTTTGGGAGGATGGAAATAATAGACAATATCCCAGACAAGTTGGATTTGTTGAAGAACCTAGAAGTATCGGTTTTAATTTAAAAATGAAGTTTTAATTTTTAGTAAATGAAAATCTACAAAATCGTCATATTACTATTTTTTCTCTTGCTTGGTGGCAATGTAAAGTCTCAAGTATCGGAAAATGAAATTAAAGCTGCTTTTATAGAAAGGTTTACCCGATTTGTAGAATGGCCAGATAGCTTAGACCAAAATGATTTTAAAATCGTAATATTTGGAAAAACACCTTTCAAAAAATCATTAAACGACCTTTTTGAAAATACGAAAATCAAAAACCGAGATGTTCAAGTTATCTATACTGATGATTTAGAAGAAATTAATAATACAAACCTCATATTCATCTCTGGTTCCGAAAAAAAGAGAATTCATGAAATACTCTCAAAAGTTGATGGTCTTCCCGTTCTTACAATAAGTGACAATGAAGATTATAGTAATACTGGCATCCACATCAATATGTATGAAGACAAAAACTACATACGCTATGAAATCAATCCGAAATCAATTAAAAATTCCAAGCTTAATGTAAGTAGTCTTCTGCTTTCTTCTGCTAAAATAGTTGAAACAGATGAATAGCAAGAACTACATACAGGACATGTCGATTAAGGATAAAATGAGATTAATTATTCTTGTTGTAACATTCTTAACCATTACAGTGGGATTTACTATAATTGGTTTTTGGAATATTAATCGACAAAAAACAGAAATCCAATCTGGCCTTCTGCTCAATTCAAAATTAGTAGCCAGTTATTGTGTGGCTCCATTAACCTTTGAAGATGACAAGCAAGCAACTAACGTGTTATCACAGTTAAATAAAATTGAAATCATAGAGCATGCTATTTTAATTGACAAAAACGAAAAAGTATTTGCTACCTATCCTGATACCCTCCTTACAAAAAATTCATTACTTACCATTTCTAGCGATGGAATAAACTATAAAGATGGATATTTTTATATCAAAGAACCTGTTTCCTTTGACCAATCAAATCTTGGAACCCTGTATATTAAAGCAAATTCGAGTGCACTTTCTGCTGCAAAACTAAATATGCTGATTCTTATTTTTGGCCTCATGATTATCATGGTCATTATATCTTACTTCCTGGCCAGTATGATGCAAAAATTTATTTCTAAGCCAATTCTAATTCTAAGCCATCATTTTAATGAAATTGCTATTAATAAAGACTTTACATCCTATGTTTCAAAACAAGGCAACGATGAAGTTGGACAACTTTATGATGGATTCAATAATATTTTAACTCAAATAAACGACCGACAGTTTGAACGAGACAAAGCTATGTCGTCGCTTATTGAAAGCGAAGAAAGGAATCAAGTATTATTAGATATTTCGCCTATAGGACTTGTTTTAACAAAACTCGATGGCTCTATCATTGAAATGAATTCTGCATTCTTAAGAATCCTCGGAAGAAATGAAGAAGAGCTTTTAAGATTATCCCTAAAAGATATTAGTCCTAAAAAATTCCAACACGAAGACCAATTGATAACAAAAAAAGTTGAAGACAATGGTTTTTATGGTCCTTACGAAAAAGAATTTATTCAAAAAGACGGCAGTATCATTCCAGTTGTTCTTAATGGAAATTTATTGGAAAGAGAAGGTGAGAAATTTGTATGGTCTAGTGTATCAGACATTACAGAACAAAAAAAAGCGGAGGAGGAAATTAAAGATTTATTAGCCACTTCGGAAAAATCAGCACAAGCCCTCTTGAGTATTTTAGAAGACGAGCAAATGAGTAGACAAGAAATAAAAGAACTCAATAAAAACCTCGAAATAAGAGTAAAAGAACGTACACAGCAGCTAGAAAATGCCAACAAAGAAATGGAAGCATTCAGTTATTCTGTTTCTCACGATTTACGAGCACCTCTTCGCCATATCAATGGATATATCGATATGTTGAAAAATCAGTTTCCAGATTCTCTACCGACAAAAGGAATGAATTATATGAATACTATTGCTGATTCCTCTCGACAAATGGGTGTATTAATTGATGATTTGCTTCATTTTTCTAGGACAGGAAGACAGGAAATCAAGAAGTCTAAAACAAATATGAACTTAATTATTGAACAAGTTTATCAAGAAATTAACTTAGACATTCAAGACAGAAATATTGAGTGGAATACAATGGAGCTTCCATTTACCTATTGCGATGCAGCCCTTATAACGCAAGTGTGGGTTAACCTTTTAAATAATGCAGTGAAATTTACTTCGAAAAATGAAAAAGCTATTATTGATATTAGCTTTAGGGAAAATGAAAAATATTTTGTATTTTGCGTAGCGGATAATGGAGTAGGTTTTGATATGAAATATGCTGATAAATTATTTGGTGTGTTTCAACGATTACATTCTAAGGCTGATTACGAAGGAACAGGTATAGGTTTGGCAAACGTCCAGAGAATTATTTTACGTCACAGCGGTAAAATTTGGGCAGAAGCGGAACTAAATAAAGGAGCAAAATTCTATTTCACTATTCCCAAAGAGATAAAGGAGATGCATGAATAAACTAAAACCAATATTACTTGTAGAAGATGACCCTAGAGATGCCGAACTCACTATTATGGCTCTTACCGAACATAATCTATCTAACCGTGTTACACATGTGGTAGATGGCGTTGAAGCTTTAGAGTTTTTACGTTATGAGGGAAAGTTCGCTGATAGAGAGAAAGAAAATCCTTCGGTGATTTTATTAGATATAAAAATGCCAAGATTAGATGGTATAGAAGTTTTACAAGAAATTCGTGCAGATAAATCCTTAAAAGCCATTCCTACAGTAATGCTCACCTCCTCTCGAGAAGACCCAGATTTGGAGAAATGCTACGAATTAGGAGTAAATACATATGTAGTAAAACCTGTAGATTTTAAAGAGTTTATTGCTTCCGTTAAAAATATTGGAATCTTCTGGGCCATTATCAACGAAGCACCTAGCGCAATCAAAAAACATTATGAATCCCATAAATAAAAAATATAAAAAACTAAAGATACTTTCAATTGAGGATTCCATTCCTGATTTTGAAATATTAAAACATTTATTGGATGTTGGTGAGATTGATTTTGAAATGGACCGTGTAGAAAATGAAAAGGAATTCGAAAAAGCACTATCCTTACATAAATATGATATTATCCTTTCTGATTTTAGTTTGCCCGGATATGGTGCATTCCAAGCTTTGAATAAAGCCATTGAAATTTGCCCCGAAATTCCATTTATTATAGTTTCGGGTTCTATTGGAGAAGAAACAGCCATCGATTTAATAAAAAAAGGCGCAGTTGATTATATATTAAAAGATAAACCCGAGAAACTCCCTTATTCTATAAAAAGAGCTTTGGAAGAAGCAAAGGAAAAAAAAGAACGTAAACAAGCCGAATTAGCTCTTATTAAAGCCAAAGAAAAAGCGGAGGAGTCTGACCGATTAAAATCTGCCTTTTTAGCAAATATGAGTCATGAAATAAGAACTCCTATGAATGGGATTCTGGGTTTTACAAAGTTATTGAGTGAACCAGATTTAACCGGAGATCAACAAGAGAAATACATGCAAATCATTGAAAAGAGCGGTGCTAGAATGCTCAATATTATCAATGATATCATCAATATATCTCAAATTGAATCTGGTGCTATGGAAGTTTTCCTCGATGATATCAACATCAACACTAAACTTGATGAAATCTATTCATTATTTAAGCCTGATATAAAGGCAAAAGGCATAAATTTCACTTTAAACAAAACACTAGCAGATTCTGAAGCCAATGTAAAAACCGATGGCGAGAAAGTATATTCCATTTTAACCAACCTCATTAAGAATGCCATAAAATATAGTGAAGAAGGAAGTATAGAATTTGGCTATACCTCGGAGAATAAATGCATGGAGTTTTATGTGAAAGACACTGGTATTGGGATTCCTAAAGACCGACAAGAAGTGATTTTTGAAAGGTTTATTCAAGCAGATATTCCAAATAGGAAAGCCATCCAGGGAGCAGGCTTAGGACTTTCTATTTCTAAAGCCTATGTTGAAATGTTAGGTGGAAAAATATGGATTGAATCTAGCAATTCATCCGGAAGCACTTTCTGTTTTACCATTCCATGTCAAAAGGAATCGATAAATCTTGAGAAGAATGTTCCAGAAGAGTTAGTCAGATTAGAAGCCAAAGCAAAAAAGTTGAAAATCTTAATTGCTGAAGATGATGAAATTTCAGAAGAGTATATTTCCATTATGCTTAAGAAGTTTGGAAAAAAAATCATTAGCGTAAAAAATGGTATCGAAGCTGTTGCTGCTTGTCGTCAAAACCCAGATATCGACCTAGTACTTATGGATATTCAAATGCCTGAGCTCAATGGCTACGAGGCAACCCAACAAATAAGAGAATTCAATAAGGATGTTTATATCATTGCTCAAACCGCTTATGCCCTGCGTGGTGATAGAGAAAAAGCCCTCGAAGCTGGTTGTAATGACTACTTAACAAAACCTATTCTAGCCTGCGACTTAAAAGATAAAATAAACAAGTTTATAGAACTAGCTTAGGGAAGCTAAACTTCTCAAGCTATTCTATCAAGCCCTCCTTTACCAATCGTTTTCGAGTAAGTTCATGACGCTTCCAAAACCTATCCTCTAAATCTTTCATAATCTCTTTAAACTCTGGTCGTGAAATAATGCTTTTCATATAAGTCTCATCCGCTAAATACAGAGTCCACATATGATAACTATCTGCTTTTGAAAACTCTTTCAAATACTCTAAAGCTTTCTCATCTTCTCTTATGTAAGAGTAATACCCTGACATTAATAGAGGCTGATATAAAGATTGGTCATTCTCACAATAAATGAGGTATTCGTCTAACAATTCTTGTGCTTCTTCTTCATATCCCAATTCCCTAAAAGTCCAAGCTATTTTCGCATTTTCATGTACAAATAAGTATAGGTCATAAGCCTCTCGAGCATCAACAAGTTTTCGATAATAATAATATGCACTTTCATAATCACCCAGTGAGTAATAGCTTTTTGCCACTTCCTGAATCACATCTAAGCGAGTGGTATCCATCTTGTAAACCTCAATTAACTTATCCTTTGTAACTTCCATATCTTTGGACTCAGCATACTCAATATAAACTTTCACATAATGTGAATAGATGTTCTGAGGATTGTAAGCCAAAGACCGATTTGCGTATTTTAAAGCCTCCTCTATAAATCCTGCTTGTATAAAAGCATTACTCAGGTGCAAATACAAATATGAGCTAACTGTTGAGTCATTTGAACCTTTATCCACTTGCAACCCTCGTAATGAAAACTCTAGATATTTCTCAGTATTTGGGATATAGTTGGTATAAAAGTCGGACAAGAAATTAAGTACAAATGCTGAGTTGGGATGATATTCTAATGCTTTTTCGAAATAAGTCACCGCTGTTTCATACTCTTTCTTTGCCATATAGGAAAATGCTTTTGCCACCAGTGATTGTGGTGATTGCGGCTCTAGCAAATATGCCCTTTCAGCGAATTTCTCAGTCTCATCAATAAATTGCTTCTGTGCTTGAAATAAATCCAAATAATAATAGGCCATGGCAGTAGAAGCATAAGCTCTTGCAAAATCTTCGTCTTTCTCTATCGCATGTGAAAATAATAAAATAGCTGAGTCCAAACTACCTCCTGTAGGGTCATATAAATATTCAAGTCCTTGCAGAAAGAAATCATAGGCCACAATATCATCGGTGGGTATTTCTTCAATTCTTTTCAATTCTTCAGGAGTAATCTTTACTTCTACTTGCTCTACAATTTTAGAAGCTACCTCCTTTTGAATTTCAAAAATATCGTTCAGTTCTCTGTCGTATTGTTCTGCCCACAAATGCTTATCACTACTAGCTTCAATAAGTTGCACATTCAGTAAAATCTGATTTCCAAGCTTTTGCCCACTACCCTCCACAAAATAACTGACTCCTAATTCCTCAGCAATTTCAGCCACCGATTTATCAGAATTTCTATATTGTTCAACTGATGTACGCGAAATAACTCTCAGGTCTTTCACTTTTTGCAAGTTATTGAGGATGGCATCCATTAAACCATTGACAATATCTACATTGCTGGAGTCTTTACTGTCATTTTTAAAAGGTAAAACAGCTATAG
>JADGDY010000115.1 GCA_016744655.1 Bacteroidales bacterium
CAGGATTATATTTCCTTTAGGATGAATTTTGATACTAATAAAAAATATCATGTTACATTATTAAATTCTCTTGGCCAAAAACTTGATGAATTCAATATTTCCGCAAGTCAAACCACTAAAGACATCTCCTATTTAGAAAGAGGATTATATATTATTAGAATTAGTAATAAAGGTGAGTATGTTTCAAGAAAACTAATCGTAGAGTTAGTATTCCCTAAAATCTAAAACCATCCTTAAGCCTGGTGCATTCACTTTACGGAATTATCACAATGTTTTTTCATGAGTAACAATAAACATTCATTCTAATCCATACCTTTGCAAAAAAACTCATGAGAATAGGAACAGGTTTCGATGTACATCAATTAGCTGAAGGTTATAAACTCATTTTAGGAGGGATAGAAATCCCACATTCTAAAGGCTGTGTTGGCCACTCCGATGCAGATGTATTGATACATGCTGTTTGTGACGCACTACTTGGTGCTTTAGCACTCGGAGACATTGGACAACATTTCCCAGATACTTCTGAGGATTACAAAGGAATTGATAGCCGCATCCTATTAAAAAAGGTAAATGAGTTGGTGAGTAAACAAGGGTATGAGATTTCAAATATTGATTCTACTTTGGCACTTCAAAAACCCAAAATAAAACCTTATATCCAGCAAATGAGAGCTGAGCTTGCTAAAGTTTTGAGCCTTGATAAGAATCAAGTCTCTGTAAAAGCTACTACTACCGAAAAGTTAGGCTTCGAGGGGCGTGAGGAAGGGGTGAGTGCTCAGGCTGTTTGTCTTTTACAAGAAATTAAAGCACAAACTTAACCTTAGAGTTGTAAAGGTGCAAATAAATATATTACTTTTACATCAAGTAAATATATAAACGCATCATAATGAAAAAACCAATCCTTTTTCTTGTATTATTACCTCTCTTTACTTTTTCGCAAAACTGGCATCCTTTTCCTGAAAACCAAACCTCCTTTTTTAAAAAGACTACTAATTCTAAAGTACTACAGGTCATTAAAATAGATTCCATTAAGGAAACTGAAAACGGAAATATCTATTTTAATAGAAGAACACCACTTCACGTAGAAACCACTGAGGATTATGAATTATACGATCCTTACCAATCATGGATTGGTTATTCCACACTATTAGATGACAATAAAGCTATTTTTCAAAACAAAAATGCTCAACCTATTTCTATATATCTTAATACAGACATCTTGGAATCTTGGCTATTTTACACCTTCGAGAGTGGTGAATATATAGAAGCCTGGGTTGAGACAGTTGATAACATAAATATACTGGAGGATTTAATAGATGAAGTGAAAATCATTAATTTTCAAGCCTATAATTCAGCTGGAAATACCATTGATAATCCAATCAATTCAGATTCGCTTATACTTTCAAAAAATTATGGTTTAATAAGAACATATAAATGGCTTAATTTTCCGCAATTAACCACCTACCAATTATGGGGAATAGAAGACCTTGAAGCCACCCATGGAGAACCATATGATTTAGACGAATTATCAAAAGGATATAATGTGGGTGATGAAATTCATTTATATTATAATTCTCAATATCAAAAGATCGATGAATATGTTGGAAAAAGACTTACCGAAACGGAGGTGGAATACGACATCAAGACCACTAGCCCCAACTACGGAACAATCTCCTATAAAACTAAAAAATACAAATTTGGCTATTTACCTGGAGAATCTAAATTTGATGAAAACGGGGTGTTTTTAGGATTCAAATCCATCAAAGTTTCCTCAGAAGAATTTCAAGGCAAACACAAATATACAATTGCCTCTTATAGTGATTTCGAATGGGTAGAATATGAAGGTAACTTCTATTGGGGAAGAGAATGGAGTTCGAGCCTCGGCAGTGCTCCTTTTAAGATTTGCAATTCCTTTCATTATTATGACAATATCTGCAATGGTGATGGCGATTGCTGGGACATGGTGTATGTAAACAACACAAATGGTGAATGGGGAGAGCCACTAGAATTCCGGGTAAAAGATTATCAAACCATTAGACCTGATTTTGATGTTTATTTTAACAATTCCAAAGCTATCCGAATTGATACTATATTAAACCTTGGTTATGGGGAAACCCGCTATTATTCTTATAATACTTTGGAGCAATTTACAAATGACGATGAATATATTTATTATGACCCATACTCAAGCTGGATTGGTAAATATATAAGAATCATGGAGGATGGAAGAAATATTTTTATGACAAAGAACGCCGAAGAAATCTATTTCAATACCACAGCCTTACTTAATGACGAATGGGATTTCTTCAATTTAAATGAAGGTGCCGTCATAAAAGCTAAAATTGAATCTATTGAATATCAAATGGTTTTAAATGACTTATATGATAGCATTAAGCTTATTAGTTTTCAAACATATGATTCTTCTGGAATAGAGATTAGTCATGCGCTGAATGAAGCCATGTTTAGATTATCGAAAAACTATGGCCTCTTAGACATGCCTGAAATTTACAATTTCAATGGTAATTATAGAAGCGTTAGAGGAATTGCATCCAATAATTTTGAAGCAGGAATCATCAATCGTCATAAGCAAATTCTAAGTAGCCTGGAAGAAGGAGATCAGTTTCATTATCATTGGGGATCAGAGGACTATTTTTATAATATAAAAAGGGAAATCATTTCAAAAGAAATTCAAGGCCACAAAATCCAATATGTTTTTGGGAAATGCACTAACACTCTAGGTTATGGCTATGATACGACCAACTTTATTGAAAGCACTTTAGATACAGCGGTGTTTCCTTATCATTTAATGCCCAATCAAGTCCTTCATGATACAATAGATTTTGGAGCTCCTTTTACTTTTCAAATTTCAAATGAAGGAGAGACCGCATTTTGTGATACTTTGGATCATTTTAGATACAAATATATGTCGAGGAATCAGCCTATAGAATATAATGGCAAATTGGTTTGGAGAGTTGAAATAGAGTTTGGTGGTCATTTTTCTAAAACTCCTCGCTGGACAAAAGATTTAGGATGGTATTACAGCGATAGAGGAAATTATTCAACAGCAGACAGCCCCGATTATCTACTGAATGAGTTTGAAGAATGTGGTTCCCCACATGATTTTATTTGTTTTGACTCATCTACATATCAACAAGATTATCAGGCAATCAGGCCGGAATTAAAAACCTATTATCGAGTTTTTAATGGAATATACGGAATTAGGATTGACAGTATGGAAGTTCACAACCATTATATAAGATATTATAATTACCCAAGCACTCAAAGATATGAATATGCGGAAGGTGAATATTATACCGATCCCCATGCTAGTTGGTTAGGAATATATGTGGATGTGTTTGGAAATGGAGATAATGTTTTTTACGACCAAGATGAAATCCCATTTAGGATTAAAACAAAAGCAGATATTGGAGAAACATGGCTAGCTAGTGAACATTCTTGGGGAAGCATAAATGCTTCGATTATTTCAAAGGAATACCATGAAATATTACCCGATTTATACGATAGTGTAAAATGGCTTCGATTAACTTATAATAATCAGGAATTGGATTTGCGCTTGTCGAAACATTATGGATTGATTGATTTCCCTGAATTTTATAGATTTTACTTACATAGCCCTATCCCTTCCATAGTGGGTATTGAAAATGAGGAGGAGTTAATAGGAACCAATTTCTCCATGAATGAAATTATCAATAGTTTGGAAGTAGGCGATGAAACGCACTACCGAAATACAGCTTACTATGGTTCATTTTTCAAAAGAAAAGTAATGGATAAAATACTTACGGAGAAAAAAGTAAGCTATATTTACGATGCTTGTGGTCAAATAAATGAGACCCATCCCATTGATACTACTTATTATACCAATTGGGCCGATACTGTAGCTTTCCCTATCCATATTATGCCCAATGAAATAGTAATGGATACCAGCACTTTTGGTAGCGAATTTAAAATGGAAATTGGAATTAAATCAGATGATTATTCTTGCACCGATGTGGATGGATTTAGGTTTTCATGTTATGTGAAAAATGATGAATTTGAAGTTGATGGCAGAGTGTTTTGGCACATGATTCCCTACGATCATTTTTCTGCAAACACAGTCCATGTATTCGCAGAAGGAATAGGAAACTATATAGGCCCAAAATCGGATTCTGATGCAGATTGTGATGTGATAGACTATTATAATAATATTGCCTTTTCATGCGGTGAAGCCTACGAAATATCATGCGAGAACACTGGTTTTGAAGAAGTCATTAATTCCAAGGTCTCCATATCCCCCAACCCTTCAAATGGAATTTTCAATATTCACTCTTCCAAAAAAATAGAAGAGCTTAGGGTTTATCATTTAAATGGTCAAATTGTCAGCCAATTAAAAGAGCTTAAAGAGAACCAAATAGATCTGACTTCCTTACCTGTAGGATCATATATATTAGAATTAAAAACAACTGATCAGCTTTTAATTCATCAAAAGGTAATGATCAACAAATAATTTGACCTCATTTGTGGAATACATGATATAAGCTTTTAATTTCATATCATGTATTCCATCTCTAATCTTGAAAACGGGATCCATTTATTTCTAAACGAAATACTAAAGCTCCTCAGTATTCTGCATATTCCCTTCAATCATTTCCTTAACAAACATTTCTACCTCTGGAGTATTGATAGGAAGCCCATCTAACACTTCTAAAACTTCTACAGTATCAAAATGGAAGCCTATAGCTTCAGCTGTATAATCAAAAACAAAGCGAATATCGGCATGGGAACAGCAAAGTCCTGAAATCACTCCTGCAATATCACCTAATTCTGGTAAATCTAAATGAGAATGCTGGAATTCCATAAAAAGCTCTGTTCCGTTTCCTAGCTCCGATTTAATACTAAAATCACCATTACACTCGTCGGCTCTTTGTTTTATCAGCGGAATTCCCAAACCAACTTTCCTTGTGGTTCGAGTAGTAAAAAACGGGTCAGTAATAGCTTCTAACTGCTCCTGACTCATTCCACTTCCATCGTCTATGATAACAATAGATAATTTATCTTGTTCACCATCCTCAGAAATTTTAATGGTAATATTTTTTGCTTTAGCTCTGATTGAATTATGAGCTATATCGAGTATATGTAAGGATAAATCTTTCATTAGTAATTTTCTATTGGGGAATTTCGCAATAACGACCTTCTTCTTTTAAAAAGGCTTTTTGCATTTCTTCGAAACTGGCTTCTTTTAAATAAAAGTTAGTGAAACCACTGGCTATATCTGCCACATAATGTGCATCGGAGGATTGTATAAAACTTCTTCCTGATAAATATGGAAACTGCGCTAACAATTCTTCTTGGCTACTGTGTTTACTAATTTCTATGGCAGTACATTCTAAATCTGGAGGAACAAAACCCAGTTGACTGGTTAAACTAAAAGCAGAACGATCCACATGGGCAGGAATAAAAAAACCACCATTTTGCATCACAAACTCACCAATCTCGTTTACATCTTTATCTATGGCATTGATTAAAAGGAACTCCTCCTCACAAATGATTTCTTCGCTTTCATTCACCACCAATTGTTCACCAAAATACTTCGGATTATTGGGAATTTTGAGGATGTTTTCATCGATAAACTCTTGTAACAATTGAAGCTTTTCATCATCGGGCATAAAGCATAATAAATGAGCTTCTTCTTTTGAAGTCACTTCTGCGCCACAAAGGGTAAAAATATTGACTTTAGCTGCTAAGTCACGAACTAGTCTGGCATGTTTTGTAGAATTATGATCGGTAATACCCATGATTTGGATTCCACGCAAATGCGCATGTTCCACCAATTGAGATGGACTCATCTCCAAATCTCCACAGGGCGAAAGAACCGTATGTAGGTGCAAATCAGCCCTAAACTTTATCATGACTTTTGCATCAATTGATAAATGAGTCCACAGAGTTCAAAGGCTGGTTTATCGCTACCTAACACTGGTAAATCCTCATCATTACTAGCTTCTAAGGTATCGGCGTTTGGTTGATGATTGTTCACTAATAAAATTCCACTCATATCTTTTAAAGCAGCCACAGCCATGGCATTCTTATGAGTTTGCAACGTAATCCATAATTGATTTTCGTCTCCATTTCCCATCACATCGCTTAATAAATCGCTACAATAGGCTGTTTCAACAATTTTATCTAATCCTTTTTCACCTGAATACACCTTCAGGTCTAATTTCTCTACTATATCACGAATAGTCATTTATAGCTCCTTTTTTATTACAGTCTTTATCTAATCTATCTTTCCCCCAAATGCTTTCTATGATATTAAATGCATGCTCGGGACTTAATCGGTGATGTTTTTCCATTTCACGTTGCATAAAAACACAATGTGATAAAATAGCATTTCCTTTAGCTACATCCTCAGCCAAGGATTTACAAGTAGGAGCTCCACAAGCTCCACAATCGAAGCCTGGCAGGTAACACATCATCCTACGCGTTTTATTCATCATTTTCAACGCTTGACTTGGATTGCTATCCAGCGCCAAGACCGACATTTCTTCTATTTCTTCTATTTGTATGTCTTTCTCTTCTAACAATAAATCAGGAAGAGGATTCTGTTTTTGATCATTTTGCATTGCTCGTTTCTTCAAACTCTCTACGCAAAGAAATCTATTTTGAGGATTGAGTATTCCGCCTGCACAACCTTGGTCACAGGCTTTGAGTTCAAGGAAGTCGATATCTTTAAATTCTTCTTTGTCTATATTTTCAAGAAACTCAATACTATGATTCATTCCATCTATGCTCAAGCATCGGCCTTGGATATGATTTCCTTCACCACCTCGTAAACTCCATCCCACACTTTTTCCACTGAGGTTATCTTCTATATCTTCACCCTCCTCTTCTTCATTTCCCTGTAGGAGTTGTGTTACTTTATTGTAAAACACATCCATATTTACACTTCCAGTAATAGGATTTTCTTTCTCATCGCCATGAGCATTTTTGATAGCAGCTGCTTTTGCAGCACATGGAGTAACATAGAAAATCTGATACTTAGCATCCTCTCCTCTTTCCTTTTTTATGGAACGAGAGATATGCAAGGCTGAAATATCAACTGGCGATTTAAGATGGGCGACAGAAGAAACTAATTCAGGAAAGCGAGTTTGGATGAGTCTAACTATGGCTGGACAGAATGAAGATATGGTTTTCTCCCCTTTTTTATCTGCTAAATAGTTTTCTAATTCTTGTGAAAGAAACTCAACAGATTCTTCCACTTCAAAAACTTCATCGAATCCCATTTCTATAATGGCATTGGTAATTCTTCTTCTTGAAATATCTGGAGAAAACTGTCCCCAAAATACAGAAGGTAATAGTGCTACATGGTAGGTTTCATCGCGGAATTCTGTAAAGTCTTCGGTTACAACAATAGCTTTTACCGGGCAAACACGTTCACAATCGCCACAATCTACACACTTTGGGTCGTCGAGGGTAGCTTTTCCGTTCCACACCCGAAGAGCCTCAGTAGGGCACACTCTCACACAATGCGAACAACCAATACATTGGTCTTCGTCAATTTTAATCATGTGATTGAATACCTCGTTTTTTATCATTGTATTTCCTAGCTTTTATAATATGATGTAATAGTAAGAGTGGTTCCTTCTCCAACTACAGATTCTATTTTTAAATCATCGGAATTTTTCTTGATATTGGGTAATCCCATACCAGCACCAAATCCCATTTGTCGGACCTCCTCTGAGGCGGTTGTATATCCTTTTTTCATGGCTTGGTCAATATCTGGAATACCTGGCCCCACATCTGCAAGTATAGCTTTTATTTTCTCTTCATCAATAAAAACTTCAATTACACCTCCATTGGCATGAGCAATCATATTCACTTCTGCTTCATAAATAGATACCACCATTTTCTTTATCACGGCAGCATTAATACCAAGCATTTTTAGGTTTTTCTTGATATTACTGCTTGCATTTCCTGCATTCGAAAAATCACCATCTTTAAGTGAATATTTGAGTTTTAGTGTTTCCATGTACTAATAGAGAGGTTTTAATCCGTTTTGGAATAATATTCCACAAATTTTATAGAGTGAAAAAGGAGAAGAAATCAATATAATATCATTCTCTTTGGCCAAGTCAATCATTGCTTCAGTTACTTCTTTTCCACGTGCTATAAGTACAACTTCGATATCGGCCATTTCAGCAGTTCTAATACTCTGAGTATTGGCAAGTCCAGTAATAAGCATTGGGGCTTCCTCCTCTAGTGTGAGCACATCACTCATCAGGTCGGAACCAAAGGCATATTCAGGAATAGCAGCATCTGTACATCCAGAATGCAGTTTAGCCTGAAGGGGTTCTAATAGGTTTTGTATTGTTCGCATTATATATTAAATTTTTCAAGGACAAATTTAGGGATTTAGGGGTGAATATTATTAGAAAATTCAGTTAGTGATTACTTATTTATATGGGGTTTAAAGAGAGATTTTACCACAAAGGTGATATAAGGTTTTCACTAAGGTAAAGAAGGAAAAAAACATTAGTGATTTAATCTTGAAGATTAATTTCATCATTTTTATTGAAAACCTACAATTTCAATCATTCTTAATGAATACTTTTTTGTTTTTTCATTCATTCTTAATGAAGACTATTAATACTTCTCTACTGCAATAACCTTCAACAGGCTTGTCCGATAGTTAAGTGGGCTCAAAACAACACAAAACTACACAAGAAATATAAACACCCTTGAATAAAAAAATCCCAAGCCATAAAACATGACTTGGGATTTTATATTAGAAGCAAACTTTAAGTACACAAGGCAATTAGTTCACTTTAAGAACTTATTTTCTAAGCTTCGTATTCAGCAAGAATTTCTTTAACACCATCCGCAGCTACACGACCGTAGGTTTTCTCACCTACCAATACAACTGGAGCTAACCCACAAGCACCTACACAACGTAAGCTACTCAAAGAGAATTTACCATCAGCAGTTGTTTCGCCTTGTTTGATTCCTAATTCTTTTTCGAATTCTTCCATTACATTTTCTGCACCACGAACATAACAAGCTGTTCCTGTACAAATGCTAATTGGATGTTTTCCTTTAGGCTTCATGGTGAAGAAAGAGTAGAATGTAACTACTCCATAAACCTTAGCTAAAGCTACATTTAGGTTATCACTAACTACTTCTTGTACTTCTGCAGGAAGGTAACCAAACTCACCTTGACATTTGTGTAATACATTGATTAACTCACCTGGCTCGTTGCCGAAAAAGCCGCAAATCTCAACGATTTTTGCTACGTCTTTTTCTTTTAATTTTATTTTAGTTTCTGACATTTTTTCAATTTTAAATGATTCTTAATTCGTTAGATTCCTCTAAACTTTAATTACTAATCTTCAATATCTCTTTTGCGTTTGCGATCGAAATAATGAGTATGTAATAATTCGTGAGACAACTCACCACAAGGCTCACCTAAGAATGTTTCATACAATTCTTTGATTGCAGGATTCTCATGAGACTTTCTGATTGGCTTACCAGCATCTTCTCTATAAAGAGCAGCAGCACGTTTCTGAAGAATCTCAGAATCACCATGGTGTAGAGGCTGTCCACCACCACCAATACATCCACCAGGACAAGCCATGATTTCAATAGCGTGGAAATGTGATTTACCTTCACGAATATCATTTAATAATTTACGGGCATTTCCTAAACCGTGAGCGATACCAATTTTAACTTCTAATCCGTCAAAATCAACAGAACCAGCTCTAATGCCTTCCATACCTCTTAATTGCTTAAGGTCAACTTTTTCTAGAGTTTTACCAGTATGAACTTCATAAGCAGTACGTGCAGCAGCTTCAATTACACCACCTGTAGCACCAAAGATAACACCAGCACCAGTAGATTCACCCATTGGTTGGTCGAACTCACTCTTTTCAAGAGTAGTTAAATCCATGTTAGCTTGCTTGATTAGGTGAGCTAATTCGCGAGTTGAGATAGAGAAATCAACATCTGGATTTCCATCTACTTTAAACTCGTCGCGTTGAGCTTCGTACTTCTTAGCTAAACAAGGCATGATAGAAACTACTACCATATCTTCACGCTTAATTCCTAATTTATTAGCAAAATATGTTTTAGCGATAGGGCCAAACATTTGCTGAGGAGAACGTGCAGTTGAAGGAATGTCCTTCATATCTGGGAATTGAGTTTCGAAGAAATTCACCCAACCTGGACAACAAGATGTTAAGATAGGAAGTTTAACATCCTTATCACCTGCTAAGTGTGCATTTAAACGACCTAATAACTCAGTACCTTCTTCCATAATGGTTAAATCGGCAGCAAAATCAGTATCGAAAACATGATCGAAACCAAGTCCTCTTAAAGCAGTTACCATTTCACCAGTTACTAAAGTACCAGCATCCATTCCAAATTCTTCACCAAGAGCAGCTCTTACAGCTGGAGCAGTTTGAACAACAACAGTCTTTGTTGGGTCAGCAATTGCTCTAATCACTTGAGGAGTATGGTCAACTTCTGTTAAAGCAGCAGTAGGACATACAGCCACACACTGTCCACAGTAAGTACAAGTACTTGCTTCTAAGTTCATTTCGAATGCTGTACCAACAGCTGCTTCGAAACCACGGTTGATAGCAGAAAGTGCTCCAACAGTTTGAACTTCGTTACACATAGTTTCACAACGACGACACATGATACATTTATCGAGGTTACGAATAATACTTGGAGAAGTGTCTAAACGATAAGATGACATTTCACAAGTAGTTTCATTAGGAATTTCACGAACTCCCAATTTTTGCGCCATGTCTTGTAAGTCACAATGACCCGACTTAGAACAAGTTAAACACTCTTTTGGGTGATCACTTAAAATGAATTCCATAACAGTACGACGAGCGTTAATAACTCTCATTGTATTGGTACGAACAACCATTCCGTCATCTGCTTTAGTAGAACAAGAAGGAGCCAAATTTCTACGGCCTTCTACTTCTACAACACAAATTCTACAACCACCTGGTTTATTTTCAATATCTAAATGCTCCAAATTCATGTAACATAAAATTGGGATTTCGATATTTAATTTTTTAGCTGCGTGAAAGATAGTAGTACCTTTTTCTACTTCTACCACTTTATTATCTATTGTTAATTTGATCATGTCCATTTTCAAGCCTCCTTATATTAATTCAATGGCGTTAAACTTACACTTGTCCATACATGCTCCACATTTGATACAAATGCTTTGGTCGATAATATGAACTTCTTTCTTCTCACCTGAAATACAACCAACAGGACAAACTCTAGCACAAGCTGTACAGCCTACACATTCTTCCTCAATGATATTGTACTTCAATAATGACTTACACTGACCAGCTTCACACTTATGATCTGAAACGTGACCTAAGAATTCATCGTAGAAATGCTCTAACATTGAAAGAACTGGGTTTGGAGAAGTCTGACCTAATCCACAAAGTGAAGTATCCTTAATAACATTACTCATGTTTTTAAGTAACTCTAAATCGTGAAGTGTACCTTTTCCTTCTGTAATTTTGTCGAGTGTTTCGTGTAGTCTCTTATTACCAATTCTACAAGGAGCACATTTTCCACAAGATTCTTCAACAGTAAATTCTAAGTAGAATTTAGCCATAGCTACCATACAATCGTCCTCGTCCATAACAATCATACCACCAGAACCCATCATAGAGCCAGCAGCTAATAAGTTATCAAAGTCGATAGGAGTATCTAAATGCTTCTCAGTTAAACAACCTCCAGAAGGTCCACCAGTTTGAACAGCTTTAAATTTCTTTCCATCTTTAATTCCACCACCAATTTCAAAAATCACTTCTCTAAGAGTAGTTCCCATTGGTACTTCAATAAGACCAACGTTATTAATCTTACCAGCTAAAGCAAATACTTTAGTTCCTTTTGATTTTTCTGTTCCGATAGCAGAAAACCATTCAGCTCCCTTAAGGATGATTGCTGGAATGTTAGCAAAAGTTTCAACATTATTCACGTTAGTAGGTTTTCCATTATATCCAGATTCTGCTGGGAACGGAGGCTTAACAGTAGGCTCACCTCTAAGACCTTCCATAGAATGAATAAGAGCAGTTTCTTCACCACAAACGAAAGCACCAGCTCCGTATCTTAATGTGATATCGAAATCGAATCCAGTTCCTAAGATGTTCTTTCCTAATAAACCATACTCACGAGCTTGCTTAATAGCAATGTGTAATCTCTCAATTGCTAAAGGGTATTCAGCTCTAATATAAATAATACCTTCATCAGAACCCATAGTATAACCACAAATGGCCATAGCTTCAAGAACTGAATGTGGGTCACCTTCTAAAATAGAACGGTCCATAAATGCACCTGGATCACCTTCATCGGCATTACATACTACATATTTCTTGTCGGCTTCGTTTTGAGCAGCAAACTGCCATTTAAGTCCGGTTGGGAATCCCCCTCCTCCTCTACCACGAAGACCTGATTGTTTAATAATATCGATAGTTTGCTCAGGAGTGTAATCTGCTAACACTTTTCCTAAAGCTTCGTAACCATCAGCTGCGATATACTCATCAACTACTTCTGGGTTAATGAAACCACAATTTCTTAAAGCAATACGGATTTGTTTCTTATAGAAATCCATGTGCTTGCTATCTGGTTCTGCTTGACCTTTGTTAGGATCTACATATAATAAGCTTTGTACTTTACGACCTTTGATGATATGCTCATCAATAATTTCAGTAACATTATCAGGCTTAACTTCTGTATAGAAGGTATTGTCTGGTAACATTTTTACAATAGGCCCTTTTTCGCAAAAGCCAAAACAACCGGTAATTACCACCTGAACATCTTCGTCCAGATTTCTGTATTCCAGTTCTTTTTTCATTTTCTCTACTATGGTATCGCTTTCAGAAGCACGGCAACCTGTTCCGCCGCAAACCATCATATGCATTTTATATTCTGACATTAGCTTTTTTTTTCTGATTAATAAACCTATTGACTATTCATTAATGTTTTGATAGTTTGGAGGAATGATACCATCCAACAACTCACCTTGCTTGATATATTTCTCAATGATTTGGTCAGCTTTTTTCACATCAACATAACCAAAAACAATAGGATCTTTACCAGGAACCAAAACTTCAACAGTTGGTTCAGCATAGCAATATCCCATATCTCCTACCTGAGTTGTAAGACCATTGATATTTCTTTTGGCCATTTCTTCGGTGAAGTAATGATATACTTCTTTGGCTCCACTGGCAATACCACTGGTGGCCATACCTACTCTGATCTGGACTACTGATTCAGGGTTTTCTGCGTTTTCCCTGAGCTGGATTTTCGATTGCAGTTCACTTTTCATCTTGCGTAAATCTGCTAACGTTTTAACTTTTGCCATTTTACTATATTTATTTCGTATTTGATTCTATTTAAGCGCTTGTTATTTTACTAACAACGTGGACAAAATTAGTTTCAAGAATTGTATCCTCCAAACAACTTTGTTATAATTTTCACAATATTGAGCTTTTTCAGAGAATTTATAAATAATCCAAATAAGAATCACCATAACTAACTGATTTACCGGACCATTTTACAATTTAAAACGAGTTAAGATATTTTTGAAATTCTAAGTAAAAAACGTAGAGATTGAGGAATTACTCAGCTATTTTATCAAAATGCAATGAAACAAAACAATTTGAATTGAAAACAATTAGGACTATTTATCAAGTTTTAAAGGCTATACTATTGAACCCATAAAAATCACAACATATATTATAACAGCAATCAAACTTTCATATTTTGCACTATATCAATACCATTTTAACATAATCCCATAAAACTTTCCTTGGCTTTTATGAAATTCCTGCTATCTTTGAAAAATAATTTACAAAGTTCTAATTTTAATTTAAGCCTTATGAAAAAACTATTACGTTTTGCTTTTGTCATGCTGGCTGCTTTAACGATGAACACCTCGTTTGCACAAACAGGATTGACACAAGCGGTGGACTTTACGGCCACCGACACAGAAGGTCATGAACACAACCTCTTTGATATTTTAGCTTCAGGGAAACATGTTGTGATTGACTTTTTCTTTACCACTTGAAGTAGTTGTCCAGCATCAGTACCCCTTCTCAATGCAACCTATGAACATTTTGGTTGCGGAGAATATGATGTAACAATACTAAGTATTTCAGATAGAGATTCAGACGCAGCAGTGATTGCTTATGATGAAAATCTAGGAGTATTATATCCTTCAATTAGCGGAACCCAAGGAGGAGGAGCAGCCATTGCTTCAGCATATGGAATACCAGCTTTTCCGACACACATTATTATTGCTCCTGATCATACGATAATTGAACAGGATATTTGGCCGGTTTCTAGCCCTAATGATTTTATTGTCCCTCTTGAAAACGCAGGTTGTGAAGCCCATGAATGTGGTAGTAGCACAATGTCTGCAGATTTTGAAGCAGATATGACCGACCCTTGTGCAGGAAACTCAGTAACATACACAAACAGCTCTTCCGGTGACATCACTACTTACTCATGGGTATTTGAAGGCGGAAATCCTGCTACATCTGACCTAGAGAATCCTGTTGTTTCATATGAAACTCCTGGAAATTATGATGTAACTCTTACTGTTTCTAATGATACTGAACAAGACGAAAACATTATGGAAGAATACATCTCCGTTTTAGATTTAACTGCAAGTTTTGAGGTAGATGAAGATGATATTTGTGACACTGAGTCTGTGGAGTTCACTAGTTCAGTTACATGTTCTGAGGAATTACAATGGACATTTGAAGGTGGTGAACCCGCTACTTCTAATGAAGCAAATCCCACTGTTACTTATAATACTGCAGGTACATATTCTGTTACCTTAACAGCTATTAATGGTGATAATGAGGTTGAAGTGATTGAAGAATCTTATATCACTGTTCATAATTGTACTGGAATTGGTTCTTTAGCATTAGACAAGATGAGAATTTCTCCAAATCCTGGAGATGGAAACTTCCAAGTGGATCTTCCTAAAGCTGGAGATTTTGAAGTTCAAGTTTATGACATTGCTGGTCATATTGTTTATACAACAACTTTAACTTCTGAAAGCAATAACTTAAATATCTCAAATTTAACTGATGGTGTTTATGTAATTAGCCTTAATAATGGAATTACTCAATTTAAAGAAAGAGTAGTTATTAAATAAGTAATAATAGTATTCCACACAAATACGACTAATAAAAAGAGGAGTTTGATAAATCAAACTCCTCTTTTTATATTTCACAAAACAAGGTTTCCGAATTTTGATAGGTCGATAATCACATTCCTTTTTTAATGCTTTCACCCCCTATATTAAGCATTTTAGAATTAGGTGATGTTGGTCTTAAAAACCTTTTTTTATTGGTTGAAACAAATCATCCATACAAACTT
Source organism: Bacteroidales bacterium (assembly GCA_016744655.1). Classification (GTDB taxonomy): domain Bacteria; phylum Bacteroidota; class Bacteroidia; order Bacteroidales; family UBA12170; genus UBA12170. The sequence continues at coordinate 15,412 of JADGDY010000115.1, forward strand.
CCGAATGTATTTCTTCTAAATAATATTTATTTCGTAAGGCAGGGAAAGTGGTGATCAGGGTGCTAACAATTTGTTTTTTCGTTTTTGTAATATTTTTAAAAACACTTCTCTTCCTCCTCAGGACAGTATTATAATCTTTGCTTATCATAAAATCATCTTTGGTGAATTTTGCTTCACATAAGTTAATAACCCCATCTCTTCTATCTATTAACAGGTCGATCTGAGCACCTGGAACTTCATCATTTCCACTATGCTTCCACGATAATGCATTTGTATAGGTTCCGCTAAGGCCCAACTTATCAATTATTTGATCAATATGGAGCAAACAAATATTTTCGTAGGCATAACCACTC
>JADGDY010000268.1 GCA_016744655.1 Bacteroidales bacterium
TTGTGAAAAATGAATTGAATCAAACAATAGTGAAATCAATAACTCACAATAAATTATATAACGAGGCTTTTATCAATCATCTTGTTATTTAATTGGTATTACATTTTTCGCTCCCATTAGATTGGCAGAATATCGAACCAAAAGGTCAACTGTTAGGGTAAACTAAAAAATAATGAATATCATGATGTTAGATGTTTACATTCTAGTATTGAACAAGTTCTTACCTAAACAACTCAAATAAAAGAATTTCTGATAACCAACTTATTGTTAGTTTTCAAATTCAACCTAGATAAAATAGTGACTGCAAAAATAATCCTTTCATTAATATCTATACCAACCTAATGTTAGTCATCAATTAGAATACTTAGTGATTTTTATCTAATATTACTTTTTAAATTAATCATCTATATTTTCGGAAAACACAAATATATCAAACAATTATTATTTACCACAAAATGAAATGCGAGAGATTTAAGAAAATGTAAATAAAGTCCTGCGTAAAAACTTTGGATTTTATTTACATTAATTACTCAAAACTTATCTTTGTATCAAAAATTTCCTCAAACCGATCTCATCTTGAGCTTTTACCTTTATTAAATAAAATCCTGACTGAATATTCAATAAATCTATTGTTGTTTCATATTTAATACCAGTATAATTCACTGGAATCTTCCTAATGAAACGTCCTTCTATATCCCAAATTTCTATATCTTCTATCTCTACTTTCCCCTCTGTTTTACCTATTACTAAATTGAACAAACCTCTGTTTGGATTGGGGAATATATCTATTTGCCCAAAAGCTTGTTGATTAACATCCTCAATACCAGATATAATTATATAAATACCACTTAATGTATCCACATAATAGTTTAAATTTGAAATATGTGTTTCTAGCTCAGAAATTTGAATATGATATACTGAATCCATTCTTAAACCAGGAATATCTACTTTCACTTTATAGGATCCATTTGGTATTTGATCAAATATCCATTGTCCATCACTACCTGAAAATTCATACTCACTAACACCCATGTTTTTATCCATTGGATCATCAAATTCAAGAACTATATCTACATTTTTTACAGGTTCACCTTTCGAATTAAGATAATAAACACCCCCACTAATACTTGATGACCCCTGAGGTAAGGGTGATTGTTCTTGTAACACAAAATCTATTCCTGTTATTTGCTCACTACTAAATGTAGCTGAAACTACTTCAGCATCGGTCCAATAAAAAGCATCATCATACCAACGTGGAAAAACATAAGGATAAACTTGTCTTTTAGGAATGGCATGAATTAGATAGTCAACACATGACGACATTCCAACAAATTCGTAGTCTCCATTTTCTTGTATTGGAGTTAAATCTGCAAAGATTGATAGTACTCCATCTGACAAATAAAATGCAGCAACATAACCCTCTTGAATTGGTTCTCCATCGGTTTTCGATACGTTTCCAGATATACTCACCCCAGAGTAGGGAATTATTGTTTTTAATGTATCAGCATGGCATCCAGACTGGTCTTCAATAGCTAAGTGAATGTCAAACGAAGAGTAATTAGTTACAAAATCATGAACTGGATTTTGAATATCCGAAACATTAAATCCACCACTATAGACATCTCCAAAATTCCAATCCCATGAAACAATATCACCATTTGAGGAATAAGATTGATCCATAAAGACCACTTCATCGTTGCATTGATAAACTACAAATTCAAAATCAGCCACAGGATTTTCTTTTACTAAAGATATTAGAGAAACAGAACTCAGACATAAATTATCGTTTTCATAAAAGTAAGAAACAGTATCCTCTTGCCCTGGAATAATCAAATCTGGATTAAAAGAAGCTATACCTTCACTTTGTTCTTCTATTCCTTGGCCTTCAAAATATCCATATGGTGCATGACTACCTACTAATTGCTGTTGACCTTCGCCAAAACAATAAGATGATGCAAGACCAGAGAAACTTATTTCTTCAACCTCTCCTATCATTACTTCTTGATGATATTCACTCGTACAGCCTCCTTCTTCAGCATAATAATATGTCAATTCATATGGCCCTCCTGCATTTACTGCAGAGGGATTAAACTCTGCAGTTCCATTATTATTGTCAGTAATACCAGGACCAATAAAATTTCCATATGGCACCTCACTACCTGTAATTTGAATGCAAGAGGAGTTTGAACAATATGACTCTTCCAAGTTGGCAAAACTAATATCAAGATAACCTGATATAGTAACCTCTTTTAGATCTACTGCCACACACCCAATATTATTAATTATTTCATATCGGATTTGGTATGGTCCACCTACACCAGCTAATGATGGAGTAAATATTGCAGTTCCATTATTATTATCAATTATTCCGGGGCCAGAAAAAGTACCTGTAGGATTATTCGAAGTAATTATTACTTCACCGGCATCTACACAATAAATAGAATCTAAGCCTGCTTGAAAAGCAAAGGGATCTGGCAGAATTTCTGTGTTTAATACAATTTCTGACAAACACCCTTCTTCATTTTCATATTGATAGCTAATTGAAAAAGGACCACCTAATCCTGCAACAGCAGTCTTAAACCAAGCTGTTCCATCTCCATTATCATCAACTCCAATACCACTAAATAATCCTTCGGGAGCCTGACTTCCTGTAATTAAAATCTCACCCGAATTCAAACAATACTGTTCGCTTAAGCCTTCTATTGAAATTGCGGTAGGTAATGAAATGTTGGTAATTTGTTGCTCTTCATTATAACAGCCTTCAGCACTTGTAAAATGATAAATGATTGTATGGTTACCGTCTCCCGCATCAATAGGATTAAATTCTGCAGTTCCATCTCCATTATCGAAAATCCCATTTCCAACAAATACTCCCAAAGGGGCATGATTACCAACTAAAGTTATAGGTTCGTCATAAGAACAATAATCACTACCTAAACCAGAAAAAGAAACAGAAGGTAAGCCTGTCGGTTCAGTAAGGGATTCTATTGATGCAGCCTCACAAGAATTAGCATCTTGTACTCTAATTTGATAATCCCCAGCGATTAAATAAGAGAAAACTGGAGAGCTTTGATAATTGAGTCCATCATTTATAGAGTATTGATAACCTTCTGTTCCACCATTAGCAAATATTTCAATCTCACCATCATTACCCCCAAAACAAGTTACAGAACTTGTATTTACGGTAAGAGACAATGTATTGGGCTCTAAAATACTCACCATGCTTGTTGACTCACATGAATTGGCATCCTTAACCAAGATATCATAATCTCCGGTTAACAAACCTGTGAATATATTGGATGTTTGGAAAGTTGATCCATTATCAATAGAATATTCATAAGTCGGGGATCCTCCGTT
>JADGDY010000116.1 GCA_016744655.1 Bacteroidales bacterium
GTCCTGGTATATCTTTAGACGCTAATATTGGTTTTGGATCCTTTAAAAATGATGGAACAGCTAATCCGGTTATTAATTCTGGACAAATAAGACTATATCAGAATGCGACAAAAGGCGGATCTATTAAGATTTATGCGAGTAATGGAGCCACAATAACTAAAGTTGTTATTAACGCTTCTAGTAAAACAGGCCCTGCAGCTTACTCTGTAGATGGAGTAGGAAGTACACCTTTAAGTATAAGTGATGGCTCATATACTATGACAGGTTTATCAGCGACTAGTGAAGTTGAATTTTGGTGTACCGGAACTTCTTCTGGTACTAGAGTATATGTTGATAATTTTGATGTAACTTACACTACAGGTGGCGCACCAGTAATCCCACAGCCAGTATTCACTCCAACTGCAGGAACATATTTTAATACACAAAACGTAGAAATCGGAATACCTAATAAGATAGAGGGTTATGCATATTATTATACCATTAATGGTGATGACCCAACTACAGATGGCATTTTATACGAAAACCCAATAGAAATTAGCAGTACTACTACTTTAAAAGCTGCAACGTACGAAGAAGATGTACCAGAAAATGGTGGTGATTATAGTGCAATTACAACAGGAGTCTATACAATTATTGAACCTATTGAAGCGACTAACATTGCTGAATTAAGAGGTTTTTATAATCCTACTAAAGCTGACCCTGAATTATATGAATTAACTGGTGATGCAATCGTTACATTTATTACTACAGATAGTAAAAAAGTATTTATCGAAGATGCTTCTGCAGCTATTTCAATTTATGATGGTACTGGCACGATATTCGCTGGTATTAGTATTGGTGATAAACTTTCGAATCTAATCGGCGAAATTGGCGCATATCAAGGTATGATTCAACTTCAAAACATAGTTGGACCCGTAGCAGCTGTTACAACCGGAAACGTTGTTACTCCTACTATAGTTAGCCCTGATGAGTTTATGGCAAATTTTGAAAATTATGAATCTCAGCTTATTCAATTCTCGGAAGTTTCATTTGATGACAATGGTAATTTTGAAAAATATCAGGAATACGGAGTAACTTCATTAACAGGAGAAAATGCTGTTGTAGCTACTCATTTCAAAGAAACTGAAGTAACATATATTGGTCTTCCTATCCCAAGCGGCCAATTAAACGTGGTAGGTGTTGCGTGCGAATATGCAGCTGCCAATCGTATTGGACTTACTCCAAGAGCTATCGGAGACATGACACCAACTCCAACTCCAAGTGTACCTGTAAGTTCTAAAGGTATTATTATTGCTGGTTTATTAATTGGATTAGTTGTAGTTATTAGAAAAGGTAGATTATTCTAAGATATTTATCTTAACAACAATATTTTGAAAGCCTCCCTTGTGGGGGCTTTTTGTGTTTAATGGTTTTTCAACTTTCCAATCTCAGAAAATGGGGTTAAACCATTTCGAACTATCTAATTTGGTTATTGATTTGATTATCTGACTGGCATTAAGCTTTTTAATTCCATTCTTTGACTTATATAATCCTAGATTAGCTAAGTATCCTGGATCATATTAATTTTTATAGGGAAAGCAATAAATAGAATCTGAGTTGAATTTATTTACTTATTCTTTTCTTTGTTTGCCCAAAGAAAAGAACCAAAAGAAAGGGCCCATTTTTCAATGGTGTTATCATTCTCCCTATGGTCGAATAATACCATTCCAGGCGGAATCAAGCATATTCATGCCTGATTTCATACCATATGTATTTCTGAAGCTAAAGGGATAAACAAACAATTTGCATCTGTTATCTAGGGATATATATGGTATCCATACCACCTTCCATTCATTACACTGTGAAAAATGAGCAGCAGAAAGGTCGATTAGTCCTTTGCTTATTTGTTACCTTTCAGCATTTTCGTTGTTTCAAACGTTTGTTTATAAGCTGAATATGAAAACAATAAAGGAAACACATTGATTGCTAATGAAAGAACATTAAAGCTCAGGACTTTGATGGCCTCAACTGAAGAGCCAAAAAAAGATAGAGTTTTCATTAGGAAATACTTCTTTTTGAATTTGAAATGGTTAATCATACTTTTTAGTGTTTAAAAGCAAGCGAAGTTCCGATATGCTCCATTTGTATTGATGAATTTATTTTCTCTCAGACATTCAGCTTAAACAAATCAATGAGCTTTAACTATTAGTACAGCTGATTAAGCCGTAGGTCGAGAGGCCTGCGTTACTCTATTGAACACATCATTTTCTATTTCAAAGTAACATATATAGGAAAGTCCAAAATAGTTATACGTGAGGTTCAATAACAACTGAGATCACTCAAAAAGAATCCCTAAATGCTATAGATAAACTAATCCAAAAACTAGACCCTATTACTAAAGTCGAAAGTCACTCCATATATGCACAAAAAAATCCTTGACTTTTCAGTCAAGGATTCCCCCTATGTTGTTCAGATCAATTTCTGTTTACCGCATTATTTAATAATTAAATCGACCCTGCGATTGATTCTTTTTATGTTTTCAGCCAAAGGCTCATCAAGACCATTATTGCTTAATGTTAATCTTTCAGCGTCAATTTTAAATTCGTCAATCAACATATTCATGACAGCTTCTGCTCTTTTTTGGCTCAGTTGCATATTGTACTCAGGACTACCTACATTACTAGCATTCCCAACAACATCACACTTTAATTTCTTATTTTTTCTTAGCATCTTACCAATTACTGCAATTTCTCTTTCCATTGCAGGAGTAATATATGTCGAATTAAAAGCAAAATAAACACTGCTTACATCAATTCCAGAACCTGAGCCAGAACGCAGAACCATATTACCATCTGCATCTTGAAATACTACACCAGCTAACTGCTCTTTAATGGCATTAGTTCTAGCTTCCATTTCTTCTTGAAGGATATTTAATTGCTCTTGGTTTGAAGCAACTGCGACTGATTGTTTCGTTAAGTCATCTTTAATAGGTTTGGTTTCAGCTTTTATTTTAGCATCAATTTGTTTCCCAAACTTCTCTGAAACTTCTTTTTCTACATCTTCTCTAACCATATCAGAGGTGATTTTCTGAGGAGTTAATCCAGGTCGTCCGAGATTAAATAACAAACCTAGAGATGAAAATGTATAATTACTTGCATTATCAGTTAAATTACCTCCTAAATCAGGTGAAGAAGTAAAACGATAACCAAATTCTGCATTTAAATTAACAATATCCTTCTCCCCTAATTTGTAAGTAACACCAATTCCTAATGGAACAGCAATTAATGCTTCCATGGCCTCTTCCTTACCAGATATAGAATAGCCAGTCCCTATAAGAAAATTACCATTACTATCAGTTATTTCCGTTCTATACATTGTATAAGCACCTCCACCTATTAGATATAGTTCTCTTAAGTACTTTGGAGATTTAGAATAGAAAAAATCATTTAGACTTAACTTTAATAAAAGCGAGATTTCCATAAAGTCCACATTTGCTGACAAATTATTCTTATAATAAGATCCGTCTTCATTGAGTTTTATAAACTCCCCATCAGATTTCATGTTACCATATATGTAATCAGCTCGTAAACCAACTTTACTATTCAACTGCTTTCCAAGGCTCACACCTGCACCCCAGCTAAAAGGATTATCTTTAAGTGGAGACAAGAAGAAAGTCGCTCCCCCTTTAACTCCAACATACCAGTTTTTCAAAATTCCATTTGGATTAGCATCATCCTTAACTACACCAGCCTGGAGTTTCTTTTTTGGAGCCTCCTGTGTTTTTTCTTTTTTATCCTTCTTTTTGTCAGTTTGCTCTTGGGCATAAACTGTACCAGAAAAAGTAAATATTAAGGCCAATATAGACGTTAATAAATATTGAATAGAGCGATTTTTCATGATTTACTTATTATTTCGACAACAATCTTTTTTCACACTATAAAAATATTAGATATTAGTGCATCAAAAGACAGCTAGGAAACAAAATAACAAACAGTTGAATGTTAATAAGCTCTAGAGAAAATTTAACAATTCTGATAGGCTATGAATGTGAAAAGTAGGATTGCATTTTAAGGCATCATGATGAAAATCCACAAAAACCTGATCTACACCAACTTTTTGAGCTCCTTGGATATCAGAAACCTGATCATCCCCTATCATTAACGATTCATCAGATAAAGCAGCAGCCTTGTCCAAAGCATAGCTAAACACCTCTTTATGTGGCTTTTGAACACCCACCATTTCAGAAGTAATCACCTCTTGAAAAAACGGACTTAAACCCGAATTCTTTAGTTTAATGAATTGGACTTCATTAAACCCATTGGTGATAATGTGCATTGAATATCGCTTACTAAGTACCTTTAAAACAGTAATTGTATCAGGGAAAAGAGCTGTTTTTGTTGGACTGATCCTAATATAATCTTGTGCCATTTTCAAAGATAAAGTCTCATCTGAAATATTAAAATGCTCTAAGGTTCCCCGAAATCGCTGCACACTTAAGTGTTCTTTTTTTATTTTACCGTCTTTATAAAGGTCCCATAAACTCAAATTATATCCCACATAATACTCATGAAAATCACTAAAAGAAATATGAGCTCTTTGCTCAATCTTAGCCTCCTCAAACATTTCTTGAAGTGTAAATACAGAATTCTTCTCAAAATCCCATAAGGTACGATCTAAGTCAAAAAACAAGTGTTTATATTTCTTCATTTTAAGATGCTGTTTTTTCAGAGGGCAAAATTACGATTATCTCCGAAAAATATGTTTTTAAAGATAAATAACATTTAAAAATGAATTAATTCTATTAATTTAGCACCATTAAACATACAAAAACAATTAAACATGAGTAAGGATATAAACAGCTTAAACCCAAGGGAGATTTGGAAACATTTTTATAGTTTAACTCAAATCCCAAGACCATCGAAGCATGAAGATGCTATTCAAGATTTCATGATGAAATTTGGTCAGGATTTAGGTTTAGAAACTATTAAGGATGAGGTTGGAAACATCATTATTAAAAAACCTGCAACACCTGGAATGGAAGACAGGAAAGGTGTGATTTTACAAGGTCACCTCGATATGGTTCCACAAAAGAATAGTGACAAAGTGCATGACTTCAAAACTGATCCTATTGAAACTTATGTTGATGGTGATTGGCTTACAGCTGACGGAACAACTTTAGGTGCCGACAACGGAATGGGTGTTGCTGCTGCAATGGCTGTTTTAGAATCAAAAGACATGGTTCATGGTCCAATTGAAGCTTTAATGACAGCTGATGAAGAAACTGGAATGACTGGTGCTTTCGGATTACAAAACAATGTTCTTGATGGTCATATCTTATTAAATTTAGATTCAGAAGACGAAGGAGAATTATATATAGGTTGTGCTGGTGGAATTGATGGAACTGCTACTTTCGAATACAAAGAAGCTCACGTGCCAGAAGCAAGTGCTGCTTACAAATTAATTGCTAAAGGACTAAAAGGTGGCCATTCTGGAATGGATATCATTTTAGGTAGAGGAAACTCTAACAAAATCATGTTCCGTTTCCTAAAGCAAGCTGCTCAAGAATATGGCGTGAGAATTTCTAAGATTATAGGTGGAAGTTTAAGAAATGCTATTCCTAGAGAAGCATTTGTTACACTAGTAGTTCCTGCTGACAAAGCTGGAGATTTTGAAAATGCTGTTGAATTTTTCGAAGGAACAGTTCAAAACGAATTGAGTACTGTTGAGCCTGATTTCACTTTCTCTTGTAAAGAAACTACAATGCCAGATTCTGTAATTGATGAGAAAACTCAAAATGCTGTTATTAATGCTGTTTATGCATGTCCTAATGGTGTTATGAGAATGAGTAACGATATGGAAGGCTTAACTGAAACAAGTACAAACCTTGCTATAGTAAAAAGTGGAAACTTTAAAATTGAAGTACAGAGTTTATTACGTAGTTCTGTTGAAAGTGCTAAAAAAGACTTAGCTGAAATGATGGATTCTGTTTTCACTCTAGCTGGTGCAGAAATGACTTTTGATGGTGCTTATCCAGGTTGGAAACCAAATCCAAATTCTGAGATTTTAGAAACCATGAAAAAGGTTTATAATGACAAATATGGTAGGGTTCCTGAGATCAAAGCTATTCACGCTGGTTTAGAATGTGGACTTCTTGGTGCTGTATATCCTAAGTGGGATATGATCTCTTTCGGCCCAACTATCAGAAACCCACACTCTCCAGATGAAAAAGTAAATATTGAGACTGTAGGTAAATTCTGGGACTACTTAGTAGAAACATTAAAAAATATTCCTAAAAAATAATTGTGAATAAACACAATAAAAAAGCTTGTAGGTCATATACTTGCAAGCTTTTTTCTTTATTGAAAAAAAGTATTCAAAATATTTGCATTTATTAAAAAAGGGCGTATTTTTGCAGTCCCAAAAAAATAAAGAAAATGAGCAAGAGAACATATCAACCATCTGTACGTAAGAGAAAAAACAAGCATGGATTCAGAGCTAGAATGGCTAGCAAGAACGGAAGAAAAGTTTTAGCGCGCAGAAGAGCAAAAGGAAGACATAAATTGACAGTTTCTGACGAGTTTATCGGAAGAAAGTAGATTTAATATAGGTACTTTTCAGACTAATCGTCTGAACCACAAAGCCCGTTCGGAACAATCCGGTCGGGTTTTATAGTTTATCCTTATCTCAAATTATGAAAGATCAGTACAGAAACTCAGTGGAGTTTTTTAAAGAAAAAGTGTTTAAAGAGAAGGAAAAAGAGCATTCCTTAATTCTTGCAGCCTACGAGCTCAAAACACCAGACAATGCAGGTTCCATTATCAGACTAGCCGGAGTTTTGGGTGTTACCGAAGTTTACTTTATCCATGAGAACTTTGAAATGCGTCCGCGAAAAATGACTAGAGTAGCACATTCAAGCTTGGGTCATGTGAATTATCATATAGTTACTGAGAAAGAATTCTGGGACAAAATTGAGGAGGGCTTTAAGGTTGTAGCTCTTGAAACTACAGAGCAGAGTAGAAATATATTTACTCATGACTTACCAAACAAATGCGTTTTGATGTGTGGGAACGAGAGATTTGGCATCAGCAACGAGACCTTGCAAAAATGCGACGAAAGCGTTTTTATCCCCAATCCCGGTAAAACGAGTTCGATGAATGTATCACATGCACTCACAGTTGGAGCTTTTGAATGGGCAAGAAAAAATTGGCCAAGCCAAATGGAAATTGATTAATTGCGACTAATTGCTGGGTACTGGGTATTTCGCATTAACTGCTACTTATCATATGTTTGTTGTTCGTGGTTTATTGTTCACTGCTAGCCGTTAACTCTGCTAACCATCCACTAAGAAATAAAAAAGGAGCCATTCGGCTCCCTTGTATTACTATTTTTTCTCGTTTTTCTTTTTAAACCTTCTGGATTTTTTCAAAGCCTCGGCAATAATCCATTCTAATTGGCCATTGGTACTTCGGAACTCATCCTCCGCCCATTTTTCTACCGCCTCCATCATTTCTTCATTTAGCCTTAATGCAAATGCTTTTTTCTTAGCCATGGTTTAATTTAATTAGATGCAAATATACTTTCTATCTATTAATTATCAATATTCTTCACCTTCTAATGATGCAGAGTTCCAGTATTTACAATTGGTGCAGCATCTTTATCAGAACAAAGAACAACCATTAAATTGCTAATCATTGCAGCTTTCTTTTCTTCATCCATTTCTATTATCTCTTCAGCTTTCAATTGTTCCAAGGCCATCTTAACCATGCTTACCGCACCTTCTACAATTTTAAAACGAGCAGACACTATAGCTGTAGCCTGTTGACGTTTTAACATTGCTTGAGCTATTTCTTGAGCATAAGCCAAATGAGAAATACGAGCTTCCATCACTTCAATCCCAGCTATATCAAGTCTTTCTTTTAAGGCTTTTTCTAACATCTCATTCACAACCTCTCCTCCAGATCTCAAAGTTATTTCAGCCATTTTATCTTCAAAATGATCATAAGGATAATCTCCAGCTAGTTTTCTAATAGCAGCTTCACTTTGAATCTCCACAAATTGAACAAAATCATCCACATCAAAAGCTGCCTTAAAAGTATCTTTCACTCGCCATACCAATACAATACCAATCATAATCGGATTCCCCACATTATCATTTACCTTTATTGGCTCACTATCAATATTTCGAGCCCTCAAAGAAATCTTCTTTTTTGTAAAGAAAGGATTCGCCCAGAAGAAACCATTCTTCATTACTGTACCTTTATATGCACCGAACAAAGTAATAACTACGCTTTTATTGGGATTAACCACAAAATAACCAGGTAAAGTAAATACTCCAGCAATAATGATTATCAACAAACCAATAAATTTGGTCATTACAATTAAAGCAACCGGACCTAATATTAATACTAAAGTTACCAAAAGCATAAAATAGCCACCCATTGGGTTAAATTGTTTTTCTGTTTTCATCTCTTTATATTTAAGTTTATAATGATATTATTTTGATATCACAATAATACAACATTTTTATTCATAAAGTCAAGCAATTTCAAAAATATTTAGTTGATCAGGTCAAACAATTCTCACCAATACTATTGTTTCTTATCTTAGCAAAAAAATAAAAAGCCATGGGATTAATCATTCATATCATTTTAGAAGTAGCCGCATTATTTGCATTATATTGGACCATAAGAACAAAGAAACTAGTTCCTGCTATAGTAAGTATTGCTATGATTGTTGGTATTATCCTTGTGTTATATCCAGAAATCCAAAACAAATTCTACGGACTCTATGTATATATTGGAGCTTGTTTGTTAGCCATGATTTATGGGTTTACCAAATTTAGCGGAAATAGAATTTCAGCCTATGTCATTCTATTTATGTCAACAGGTATGTTTTTACATTGGCTTTGGGTAACACAGCATCTTCAAGGTAACCTCCTCATTTTTCCTGGAATCACTCTTATTGCAGGAGCAATTGGTTTAATTAGCCAAGCAAAACTTAGAAATGAATTGGGCTTCCTAATTATTCTCGCTGCAGATGCCATAGCTATCTTTGTAGAGCATTTGTTAAAATAAGTTATCAGAAGTAAGAATAGAAGATACTCTGCGTCCATATAGTAAATCTTAACAGATACTTTGGAAAACTAAAAACGAAGACAATGAGAACTATACTATTTTTGACAACGATAATATTATTTAGCATGACAAGTCAAGGACAAAACACAAATTACAACAAACTCACTGAGGAAGAACAGAGGGTAATTCTAGACAAAGGAACAGAAAGACCTTATACTGGAAAATTCTACGAACACGAAGAAGAAGGCATTTATGTTTGTAAACAATGTGATGCTCATCTTTATAAATCAAAGGATAAATTTGATGCACATTGCGGGTGGCCAAGTTTCGATGAAGAAATAGAAGGAGCCGTTAACCGAACAACGGATGCTGATGGAAGAAGAACAGAAATTACTTGTTCCAATTGTGGTGGCCATTTAGGTCATGTATTTATGGGAGAAAGATTCACTGATAAAAACACAAGACACTGTGTAAATTCTGTTTCACTCGATTTCCAACCTGTAAAACTAGCCCAACGAGAAGTTGCATATTTTGCATCTGGATGTTTCTGGGGAACACAATATCATTTTGAGAAAAAACCAGGAGTGATCAGCTCAGAAGTAGGTTATATGGGCGGCCATACTCAATACCCCACCTATAGAGAAGTCTGCAGTGGAACTACTGGTCATGCAGAAGCGACAAAAGTAATTTTCGATCCAAGTAAAACCAGCTTCGAAGAATTGGCCATCTTGTTTTTTGAAACACATGATCCTTCACAACTGAATAGACAAGGCCCAGATATTGGTACTCAATATCGATCGGCAGTATATTACACCTCAGAAGAACAAAAGAAAACCATTGAAAAACTGAGCGCAATTCTTGAAAACAAAGGAATAGAAGTAGTAACAGAATTGGAGAAGGCAGAAGTATTTTATCCTGGAGAAGACTATCACCAAAGCTATTATAATAAAAAAGGCGGTAGTCCTTACTGCCATATATATCAAAAGAAATTTTAATTAGTTCTGGCACTAATTATTAAATAAAAGACAACAATTGCAGGATTAATATTTCAATTTAGTCCTGCATTTTTCAAAAATTACCAATATTACTTATTTAAACCTCCTCTATTCAGTTCATTTTGATTATCTTTATCAATATTAGAACACGTAAGTTCCAATTAATTAGAATAATAATAAGCTATATACTGAAATATATAAGTTTTCGAGGCTTTTATGAATAGATAAGTATATTTGCAAAAAAAATACAGCTTTGCAAGAAAATCATCAATATGTAGCCAAAACCTTCGCCGGACTAGAAGGCGTTTTGGCAGAAGAACTTAAGGCTTTAGGAGCCACAGACGTAGTAGAAGCCTATAGAGCAGTTGAATTTAAAGGTAGCACAGAAATCATGTATAAAGCCAATTACCAGGCTCGTACTGCAATTCGAATATTAAAACCCATTGCCAATTTTGAAGCTGCTAGCGAAACAGACTTTTACAGAGCTGTAAGTAAAATCAATTGGGGAAATTATCTAGCATTAGATAAAACATTTGCCATTGATGCAACAGTGAGTAATAGTAAAATGACTCACTCAAAATACGTGGCTCTTAAAACCAAAGATGCTATTGTTGATCAATTCAATAGAAAGCTAGGAAAAAGGCCTAATGTAGATACTGATTTTCCTGATTTAAGAATCAATATATACCTACATAACAATCATTGTACATTAAGCTTTGATAGCTCTGCTGTTTCTCTCCACAAAAGAGGATATAGAAAAGAAACTGGTGAAGCGCCTTTAAATGAAGTATTGGCTGCAGGTATGATTCTACTCAGTGGCTGGGATAAGAAGAGTAATTTCATAGATCCTATGTGCGGATCGGGAACTTTACTTATTGAAGCTGCATTAATTGCCAACAATGTACCAAGTGGATTCTATAGAGAATACTATGGTTTTAAGAAATGGGCTGATTTTGACGAAGAATTGTGGGCTAAAGTAAAGAAAGAAGCTTTTGACTTTGATGATGAATTTGAATATGAAATTATCGGAAACGAATGGTCAAAAGAAGTAGCTGAAAAAGCAATGAGAAACATTCGTCATGCCAAACTGCATCATGATATCACTATTAATGTTGGCGACATGGCACATTTTACACCTCCAGAAGGAGAAGGTATCGTTGTTGTGAATCCTCCATATGGTGAAAGACTACAAACTAGAGATATAGTTGGTCTGTACAAAAAAATGGGAGATAGTTTCAAACAAAACTATTCTGGCTATATTGCTTGGGTAATTTCCTCAGATCTAGAAGCTCTTAAAAGATTAGGACTTCATCCTACCAGAAAAATTGAATTGTGGAATGGCCCATTATTGTGTAAATTTGAAAAATTTGAGCTTTATAAAGGAAGTAAGAAAGCTAAATATCAAGATAACGATAATTACCAGAGCAGAGATTAATTATAATCTGTCAAGCTTTTTAACTTCATGTAAAGTTTAATATTGGTATGTATTAAGGAGCTTATTCAGTGAAAACTATTTTTAGAATCATTTATTTTCTTGCATTGCTATTCTTGATAGGCTCGTGCAGCCTCACACGGAGTGTGCCAGAAAATCAACAAATAGTTGCGAAAAATAGTATTAAAATTTCAAATAATACAAAGCTCTCCAAAGTAGAACTTGAGGAATACATTACTCAACCACAAACACCTAAAGCGCTAGGATTATTCTATTATAATTTATGGATTTACAAAACCTATCAGAAGAAGCGCGATAATGGCTTTAATAGATGGATGAAAAAAGTATTTGGCGATGCTCCAGTCATTTGGAATCAAACAGATACAAAAAAATCTGAAAGAGATATCAAATCATTTCTCCATAATAACGGATATTTTAATGCCCAAGTGTTTTCCTATATCGTACATAAACCACAAAAAGCATTGGTAACTTACAATGTGGTTCCAGGTACAGTTTATACCATTGGGGAAATAGAATATGACTTTGTAGATACGACATTAAAAAATACTGATATTTCTAATGAGAGCTTATTAAAAGAAGGCGAAGATTTTAACACCTATATTCTTGATGATGAAAGAACTAGAATATCTGAAGCCTTAAGAAACCAAGGATATTATGAATTCAACCCAGAATATGTAAATTACATAGTCGACAGTGCTTTAAATTCCCATCAGATTAATATTATTACGAAAATCAACCCGCCCCTGTCTTCAGATTCCGATTCTATCTCTACATATTTTAAGAGATATAAAATAGATGATGTTTATATTTACACAGACTTTGAATCTGACCAAAAGTTGGATCAAGCATACGATACATTAGTAGTAGATTTAGCAAAAGCTAAGAAAGCCAAGGCTACTGGTACTTATCATTTTTTATACAAAAACAAGTTACGTGTAAATCCAAATGTAATTGCACAATCTGTATTTATTGAACCCGATGAAGACTTCAATAGTCGTGATTTAAGAGAAACTTATCAAAAACTTAATCGGTTTCCTACTTTTAAGTATATCGATATCAATTATAAAAAAACGGAGGATTCTATAAAAGATGAATTAGACACCCACATCAAACTCTACAGAAGCAAATTACAATATTACACTTTAGAAACAGATGGGACTAATTCAAGCGGGGATTTAGGGGTTAGACTTGGAGTACACTATGGTAATAAAAGCCTTTTTAGAGGTGGTGAGTTATTAAGTCTACGCGTAACCACAGCTTTTGAAAACAGAAAATATACTGGCTATGAGAACACTAGTAATTTTTTATTCTTCAACACGCTAGAATATGGAATAATCTTAAGTATATATAGTCCAAGTTTTATTGTTCCCATTAAACAAAGTCGCTTCCCAAAATACTTTAAACCTCAAACCGTTGTTCGTTTTGGATACAACTATCAGTTACGTCCTTCTTACAAAAGACATGTCACTAGTTTTCAATTCGGATATGAATGGAAACAAAAGGAATTCGTTTTTCACAGATTAACTGCATTGGACATCAGCGTGATAAAAATTTATCCTTCAGAAGAATTTCAAGCTGCTTTAGATACTATTGATAACCTTAGATACAAAGACCAATACCAAGATCATTTTATAGCTGCTTTAAAATACGAATTCATTTATAATACACAGGAAATAAGAAAACACAAAAGTTTTAAGTTTTTTAATGCTCGTTATGAGGCAGCAGGTAACTTATCATATGGTTTATCAGAACTATTAAATGCAAAAAAAACAAATGGCTATTATACAGCATTTGGAATTCGATATGCCCAATACATGAAATTAGAATTAGATTATAGACATTATATTGCATTAACTAATCAACAAGGAGTCATCTATAGATTTAATACCGGTTTAGGGCTACCTTATGGAAACAGCTTAGCTCTTCCTTTTGAGAAAGGCTTTTATGGTGGTGGAGCAAATGGAATGAGAGCTTGGGCCTACCGTGATTTAGGCCCTGGGGTATATAAAAACCCATACGGACCGAGTTATGATAAAATGGGGGATATAAAACTAGAAGCAAATTTAGAATACCGTTTCCCTCTTTATAGCTATTTAAAAGGAGCAGCATTTGTTGATGTAGGAAACATTTGGCAACTTTATAAAAGTGATGCTTTTGAAGGAGGTGAATTTAGTTTTGATACCTTTTATAAGCAATTTGCTGTTGATGGTGGCTTCGGATTCCGCCTCGATTTAGATTTTTTCATTATCAGGCTTGATGGCGCAGTCAAATTTATTGATCCTGCCAAAGATCAAAGCGAAAGATTTGTACTACCTAAATCTCATATTTCAGATATCTATTGGAGTTTTGGGATAGGATATCCATTCTAAGCTATTTCAACTTTCCCAAGGTGAGACATTTCGATATAGCACTTCATCCATGAGTAAATTTTTAAGAATTCTTTTGAAAAAGCTTCATCAAGATTGGCATTAAATTTGTTTATTTTCGCAGCGATGAAAACATCAATTAAACTCATATTAGGAATTATTGGTTTTTTGCTAGTATTTAGCTCCTGTACTATGGAACGAAAACTAGCATTGCAATTTATTGAAGGAGATGCCAAAAATACTTCAGTCATGCTTGTGCCTCCCGAAATCCTTTATATGTTTAATGAGAAAGGTCTTCCCTATGGGAATTATCAAAATATAGACTCCGCTAAATTTTACAATAGTGATTTTATTCAATATGTTTCCGATAGTATTTTTTTGGAGAACTATTTTACCTACTTCAACAAGCATGCAAAAGAATATGGCCTAGAAATCTATTTCCCCAATGACATCTCTGAATTTCTAAAAGTACAAAACACCTCTTATATTGTAAGATTCTCCCAAATGGAATTGATGGAAGATACGGCCAAATATTTAGTTGAAGAGAGACGTAATAGCTATCAACCTAGCATGAAAGAAATTGATTACAATCTGATTGCATTAAGCACTTGGTTTGATATCTCCATGAAAGATTCTGTACAAAATTTCACCTATTTTGATGAGCAATATATCACTGATGATATTTATGGTAATTATGTTCAAGACGACTGGAGCTTTGATTATAGATTCGATTACACCAAATACGAAATAGAGTTAGAATACATTTATGAGTTTGCTAAAGACATGGGAATATTGCATGCTTCTTATGTGTTTGATTTAATGTTGAATTCTTATATCTGGAATAAGCTTCCACTCGAAAAAAGAGATAACTTTCATTATTTACATTATAATGTAGATTACCATAGCATTGAGGTTGCAGAAGATGCATTTATCATGATGGAAAGTGAGTAAATAATAAGTACATCCATAAAAAAAACCGAACAAATTGCTCGGTTTCTTTAATCTATAAAATCCTAGAACTTTACATTCCTACATTAATAGCCTCAACGGATTTGATTTCAGGAAGAGCTTTCTTAACAGCCTCTTCTACTCCGTTTTTCAAGGTCATTGTACTGTAAGGACAAGAACCACAAGCTCCTAATAATTCAACATTAACAATGTTTTCGTCTGTGATTTCAATGAACTTAATATCTCCACCATCATTCTGAAGGTAAGGTCGTATTTGTTCTATGATTCCTTGTACTTTGCGTTCTAAATCTGCTTTATTGCTAGCCATATTATTCTGTTTTATAAGAGTGCAAAAATAATTAAATTTTCATTAGTCCGTAGCACAATTGGCATTTGGATCAATTTGTACAATTGGTGTTGGAGCCATTTCAGTATTACGCGCCTCAACTTTTGATTTCAAAGTTTTAGCCATCTTCATGAACTCCTCGGTAACAGGTGACTTATCATCCATTACAATTGGAACTCCTGAATCACCACCAACTGCGATTCCTTCTACTATCGGCAGCTGACCAATTAAATCAACATTCAACTCATTAGCCACAATCTGGCCTCCTCCTTTACCAAAGATATAATACTTATTCTCAGGTAATTCTGCAGGAGTGAAATAGGCCATATTTTCAACCACCCCTAAAATAGGAACATTGATATTTTGGTTATTAAACATATCTGCAGCTTTACGAACATCTGCTAAAGCAACGTTCTGAGGGGTTGTTACAATCACAGAACCTGTAACAGGAACTGATTGTACTAATGTCAAATGAATATCTCCTGTTCCTGGAGGTAAATCAAGAACCATATAATCCAGTTCACCCCAAATG
>JADGDY010000269.1 GCA_016744655.1 Bacteroidales bacterium
GCCAGTAATTTTCTCGAAAGATTGATTGGTATAAATGTATTTTTGACTATAGATAAATATGGCGGCAGATGCAGAATCCGTTAGTGCTTTAAATGTTTGTTCTGATTCTTCTAGTCTTAGTTTTATCCAATCAGAATTGGTAATATCAATTGAACTGATGATGATATGATCACTATTATTAAAATTAGAAAGATTGGCAGAGGCTTTTATGTTTTTTACTTTACCACCCTTACCAGTTAACCTATAGATAAACTCAAATATTTCACCTGTTTCCTTTAGTTGATCGAGGCCTTTTTTAATGGATTCAACATCCTCCTTTTTAATGTTGTTGTACCAATCATTTATATTTCTAAATTCTATATTGGCTTCCTCCAAAATGGTATTCATTTCTTTATTGAAACCTGCTTTAGGGTTTGAAATGTTGATGTCAATAATTCCGATTTTGTCCATTTGAGTTACAAATAGGAGTCTGTTTTTTAACTCTTTCAAAACCATTTCGGAACCTATTCTATCTTGGATATCACGCATAATGGTGATGTAACCAGTTTTAGTCTTATTAGACACCATTTCCACATTTAGTGGCTCATTTTCCTTTCTATTAATAAGCCTTTCTTTTTGTATATTTTCTCCTTCATTAACCTGCTTAAATTGAAGGGGATTCTGTATTAAGTGTTCCTGATTAAAAAGAAAACTAATGTGTTTCCCTATTAATTCATGAGAAGAGTAACCGGTAAGTTCAAATATTCTATTATTAGCTTTTATAATTTCACCTTCGTGATTACCTACAATTATCCCATCTCCCGCCAAATCAAATATATCATTATCGTAATGGTTTAATTCAAAAGCGGAGGATTCTCCTGACTTAGGCTTTTCTAATTGTGTACCAATAAACATCCATTGAGAAGCTATGTTTTCGTTATGATTTATTTCATTGACTTCAAGCTCATAACTTGTTTTATTAGTTTTTAAAATGAGTAATGATGGAGCTTCTTTAGTCGACTGGTAAAGTCGGATGTTTTCTAAAAGGATTGAGTTTAACGAGGAATCTATTATGTTAGTTAGGGATAAATCCTCTGAACTGACAGTATAAGAAGGTAATTGAAAAATCTCCCTAAATCTTTGGTTATAAGATTTTAAAATCAATTGGCTATCTATAGTAAAATATAGAATGCTTTTTGATTTCTCCAGAGTTTCTTGAAAGTTGATATTTGAATCGGACATGAATTGTAATCTTTGATTAATTTGCAGTTATGAAGATACAAAAAAAATCAATCCATGCATTTAGAAAACTAAGGTAAAAACACTTCCTTGATCTTGTATAGATTTTACGAAAATATTACCCTTATGAAGGTGCATAATTTGACGACTTAAGCTCAATCCAATTCCAGATCCTTCTTTTTTCGAAGTAAAAAATGGCATGAAAATCTTGTCCATTAAATCGGGTTTAATACCCTTTCCATTATCAGCGACTTCAATAATAACATGTTCGTTTTTATTAAATCTAGAGGTGAGAATGATTTGTGGGTTTTCTTGATTCTCTAAGGCATGAAAAGCATTGATCAATAGGTTGATAAGTACCTGTTCAATCAAGTTGGGATCTGCCATTATGCTAATATTTTCAGGAGAGGTTTGTATTTGAATATCGATATTTGCATTTTTCGTTTTATGCAATAACATCAATTTTGCTTCAAATAAAAGGTCTTTTACAACCACTCTTTGGAAGTTTGGCAAAGGAATTCGAGTTAAATCACGATAAACCTCAACAAAGCCCAGCAAGCCTTTACTTCTTCGGCTAATGGTACTCAAGGCTTGATGCATGCTCTCCAAATCATCCTCATCCATTTCTTGGTGGGTTTTTTCAGGAAGGATCTCACGCACAGTGGAAGCCAGAGACGAGATGGGAGTAATAGAATTCATGATCTCATGGGTTAATACTCGTATTAGCTTTTGCCAACTTTCTATTTCTTTCCTTTCCAACTCCGAATGGATATTTTTAACGCTGACTAATAAGTATTCCTCCCCTTTTTTCTTAAACTCAGTGGCCTGAATAGACAACTGCATCAGCTCATCTTCTTGATAAATTTTAATCAGTTTACTATCATCTTGTCGTAATTGTAATAGTTTTTCTGGTAAATCAGGATCAATAGATTCTAATTCCCTAAGATGTTTCAAATTATTTATCTTGAAAATTTGTTTCACCGCATTATTATAGATGTCGATAGTTCCGTCAGTTCTATAAGTAATAATTCCAATACTGATATGTTGTACGATGGTTTGAAGTTGATTATGATGCTCCTCTTTTTCTGCTCTTGTTTTTACAAATTGCTGGATAACTTGATTAAAGCTCTCGTTGAGTTTGTTAAAACTTTCACCTTTATTTTCCGATACAAAGCTGCTCGTAAAATCGTTATATTTAACGTTATCAAAAAAACGAGTCAGTTTTCTATTGGTTTGTTCTACATATTTGATCAACAATACCATTTGGATAATCATCACAACAAGGCTTATTGTGGAAGTGATATAATTATGGTTTTGGAATAACCAAATAAACAGAAAGGTATTAATAACGATAAATACCAATCGAATAACAACAGAGGAGCGAAAGGTATTAGAGATCATACTTTTCTATTCTTCTGTAAAGAGAAGCACGAGTAAGGCCAAGTTCGCTAGCGGCTTTGGTAATATTACCGCCATGCTTATCGATAACTTTCCTAATCAAGATTTTTTCGGTGTCTTCCAAATTGAGATTGTCTGCATTAAGAAGTGCATTTTTATGAATAGGCTTACTTAAGAAGAAATCATGTGCTTGAAGTGTATTTCCTTCGCTCATAATCACAGCGCGTTCTACTGTATGTTGCAGTTCGCGAATGTTTCCGGGCCAACTGTGTTTTTTCAATCTTTTGGCAGCAGCTACGCTTAACCTTTTTGTATCGAGTTTGTATTTCTTGCAATACATTTTCAGAAAATGGTCCACCAAATCAGGAATATCTTCTGTTCTATCTCTTAATGGAGGGATCTGAATTTCAACCGTATTAACTCTATACAATAAATCTTGACGGAATTTTCCTTCTTCCACCATTTGATATAATGGCATATTAGTGGCGCAGATGACCCTAACATCAATATCTGTTTCTTTATGAGAACCCAATCTGACTACTTTTCTACTTTGGAGGACTGAAAGTAATTTCGATTGTAGATTATAGGATAGATTACCAATTTCATCTAAGAAAATACTTCCTTGATTGGCAGCTTCAAACCTTCCGGCTCTGTCTTCTTTAGCATCGGTAAATGCTCCTTTTTTATAACCAAATAATTCACTTTCAAATAGTGTCTCAGTAAGTG
>JADGDY010000117.1 GCA_016744655.1 Bacteroidales bacterium
ATATATTTTGAGTTGGAAGACCGAAGTCGGAAGTTATTCCCTTTTCAATCCTAGTCTTTGTTAGTATCTATCTTTTATCAACACCTCTTTGTTTTGCCATATCTTCTAGCTTTTGCTGGAATTTCGACTTCTTCACAGGTTTCTTTTTATTGGCCTGTAATTGTGCATGAATCTTATCTTCGTTAATAGTAAGTCTGATCAAATACATCTGAGCAAAAGTAAAAATGTTAGCCAAGAAGTAATAATAACTCAATCCCGAAGCGTATTCATTAAACATTCCTAAGAACATAAGAGGCATCATATACATCATGGTTTTCATTCCTGGCATTTGATTAGAGCCAGTTCCCATCATATCATTATTTACTTTGGTATAAATCAAAGTAGAAATGGTCATTAATAAGGTAAATAAACTCACATGGTTTCCATATACATCACTTAAAAGCGGAATATGTGTTGTCCAAGAAACAATACTATCATAAGAAGATAAATCATGAGCCCAAAGGAATGATTTTTGTCTTAACTCGATTGAGGATGGGAAGAAACGGAAAATCGCAAATAAAATAGGCATTTGCAGTAACATGGGAACACAACCAGCTAAAGGATTAACTCCGGCCTTTTTGTATAAATCCATGGTTGCTTGCTGTTTCTTTACAGCATCTTTATCTTTAAACTTCTCGTTTATTTCGTCTATTTCAGGTTTTAAAACCCTCATCTTAGCTGAGGAAACATATGTTTTATAGGCAATAGGGAAAAGGATCAATTTCAATAGGATAGTCAAAACTAAAATTACAATACCATAATTCCACCCAAAGTGACCTAACCAGTCAAATACATTAATTACAATATATTCATTAATCCATGCTAAAAGGAAGAAACTCCATCCAATTGGGATTTGCTTTTCTAAATCAAGATCAAAAGATTTTAATCTCTTAAACTCGTTAGGTCCCATATAGACCTGCATGCCAAAATCCATATCCCTTGTATTGTTAACAGGAATACCAAGAACAGTAGACATGGTCATTTCGTATTTAGGATCGTTTGATGGCATGAAATATTGTCTGATTTCACCATTAGTAAAAGCATCATCGGCAATAATAGTCATACTAAAGAAACGCTGTTTAAAACTCACCCACTTCACTTTACTGGCTAGTTTTTCTTCTTCTTCATCATTATCAGATAATTCATCCACATCATCTTGATAATATTTATAATAAATAGCAGAACCATTAAAACGGTCTACAATCTTTTCTTGATTTCTAACATTGGCACTCCAATTGAAGTCTACATATCCACTTCTACTATCCACCAATGTTTCCATGTTTTTCATTCTTACATTGAATGAATACATGTATTTATTGCCATAGATGGTATATGCATATTCGATATACTGATGCTGATTATAACCTTGTCTAACGTCAGGGAAAAGTCGCATGCTAATAGTCACGCTATCATCACCAGAAACTTCAATATCTTGACCTTGGTATGGTCTGTCATCAACAAAAGTTTGAAAGTGATGATCTTGAGTGTGAATTAAACGATTGACAGCAGAAAATACAAATCCAAATTTTGCAGTATCCCCTTTGAATAGAATCAGAGGAAGGCTATCGTTTGTTTGGTAATTGATTAACTCAGCTTGTCGTACCCTACCCCCTAATGACTGGAAGTCGAGTTTCATCACCTCGTTCTTTACTTTAACGATTTTGTTATCACCAATAGAAGAGTTGGCAAAAGCTCCGAATCTTTGTTGTAATTGCTGATTAATAACACTACTATCAATATCGGCCACAAAACTATCTTGTGGATTAGCAATTTGATTTTCTTGATTGTATTTTACGCGATTAATAGAATCTTGATAGCGAAGTTCCTTTTTAACTATAGCTATAGAATCCATTCTGTTTTGATAGGCTAATTTTTCTTCCTCAGATGGAGCATTCCACCAAGAAAAGCCAAAGAAGATGGCAAATATTAATACTAAGCCTATGATTGAATTTCTATCCATGTTACAATTTCATTTTAGGGTGCAAATGTACGTTTTTCTATTTGATTGACATAACGTAAAAATGTTACTGATTTAGATAAAAAAATAGCCGAAATTCTTACGAAAACTTCGGCTATATTGATCAAATGATATGTTAACGTAATTACTTACGATTTGTATTCTCTAAGGATTGTGCATTTCGAGTTCTGATGGTTTTTTGTGTTTGAGGCTTTAAGTTCAGCATTTCAGACTCGCTTGCATCTTTATTAAAAGCTCTAGAGCTTTTTACTACATTCGACTTTAAATCGCTCTCCACTAATATTCCTTGGTTTTCAGTCCATGGAAAGTTAAATTCTTTTCCATTCTCCCAAACCGCATCATTACTAGTTCCCACTAGCCTAGCATAAACATTGGAATTGTTGAGTGCATCATAATATCCGAAATAGTACTCATAACCATCATTAGGAATAGTAACGTTCTCATCAAACTGATATTCTGTTTCCCAATTAATACTCCATTGATTTAAATCTCGTGAACCATAGTTTTTAGCACTTAGGAAGAAAAAATTATCACTAATATTTAAATAAAATACAGGTGAGTTTTCATTACCTAGGTTTATAGTTTCATCCCAAGTTAGGGTTAAGCCTAGTTGTTGGAAATTTACAGTTTCTCCTTTTGTTTCGGCTTCATAAATAATCGCACCCGGATTAGATGGGAATACAAAATTGAATCTATCAAGAACTGGAATTTTTGCCCAAGCAAAACCTGCTACCTTTATATCAATAACCGTATAAGTTGGATTAAAGAAGCTAACAGAATATACTCCAACTTCCATGTCGACAGCTATATTTGCATCTCCTCCATTTGAAGTGATATTAACAAGTCCAGAATATAAATCATTACTTAAACCAGTTTTATCGGCAATTACCCAAACTTTGTCCTCTTGACCTGGAGATAAACTCCCAGAATTTTGAGAAAAGTCCATCCAACTTGATGTTGTATTTAATTCATACTCTAATATACCTTCTCCATCGTTGCGTACAGTTATGTATTCTCTATCCGTATTGTTTGCAATTTTTATATAGTCAATATCCCACCATAATGCAGGAGGATCTGGGTAGGGTTTGAATATGGTAACATCTACAAAATTACTTCCTCCATTACTTTGAATATAGATGGATCCTGAGTGCAAACCGTAATCTAAACCTGAAGTTTCTGCTGTTACCTGTATTTTTGCTAACTGATTAAATCCTATAGTGCCACTTGCAGGACTAACACTTAAAAAATCGTCATTAGTAGATACCTGATAATCCATGGTTTCATTACCCATGTTTGTGATTCCAAAATACTGAATGGTTTCGTTTTTATTAAAAACGATTTCTTGACTATCAGTGTGAAGTTGTGCAGCACGGTCATCTTTTCTACAAGATGAAAAAAATAGAGCAAATATGCTGCTTATGATTATAGTGGATATGATTCGAGTTTTCATGATCAAAGTTTTTCTGGTGATTATGTTGATAGTCTTACCAATATCGTACCAAAGTTTAAAAATCAAAGTATATTTTACTCTAGACTGTGATTTATATTGAATAGTTGCTTTTGTTGTATTAAAGATAGGAGTATGAAAAAACCGTATTGCCTTAGGCAATACGGTTTAATATTTAGATTAAAAATCTAAGAATTACTTCTTCTTAAGATTTTTAATTTCATCTTCGAATTTGCCGATGATTTTTTTAGCTTCTGATTTCAAGTTTTTCAACTCTTTTTCAGCTTCTTTACGAGCTTTCTTAGCAGCTTTCTTAGCTTCTTTTTCAACTACATCAAATTCAGCACTAACAGCGTTACCAATATTTTTGGCACTATCTTTTAGTGTTTCTTTTGTAGCTTCAGCATCCCAAGCACCTTGCTTAATGTTAGCATGAGCAGCAGCTAAACGTGCAATTGGTACACGGAAAGGAGAACAAGAAACATAACCGAAACCTAAAGTATTACAGAACTCAACAGAACTTGGCTCACCACCATGCTCTCCACAAATACCGATCTTGATATTTGGACGAGTTTTTCTTCCTTTTTCAACTCCGATTTTCATTAAGCTACCAACACCAGTTTGGTCAATAACTTGGAATGGATCTGCTTCAAGAATTCCTTTGTCAAGGTAGATAGGTAAGAATTTACCAGCATCATCTCTTGAATAACCAAAAGCCATCTGTGTTAAATCGTTAGTTCCGAATGAGAAGAATTCTGCAGTTTCTGCAATTTCGTCAGCAGTTAAAGCAGCTCTTGGAATTTCAATCATAGTTCCAACTAAATAGTCGATTCTATCATTTCTTTCTTCGAATACTTTTTCAGCAGTAGCTCTAACAATTTGCTCTTGCATCTTTAACTCTTCTTTAGTACCAATTAAAGGAATCATAATTTCTGGCTTAGCAGTAATTCCTTTAGTTTTTAGATTTAAAGCAGCTTCGATGATAGCACGAGATTGCATCTCTGTGATTTCAGGATATGTATTTCCTAAACGACAACCACGGTGGCCTAACATAGGGTTGAATTCATGAAGATCTTCAACTTTTTGTTTGATTTCTTCAACAGTAATTCCCATTTCTTCTGCCATAATTTTCTGACTTTCTTCCTCGTGAGGAACAAATTCATGCAATGGTGGGTCGAGTAGGCGAACAGTAACAGGAAGATCGTGCATTGCTTGGAAGATACCTTCGAAATCTTCTCTTTGAAGAGGTAATAATTTATCAAGAGCTTCTCTTCTTCCAGCTTCGTCTTCTGAAAGAATCATTTCGCGCATAGCTTTAATCTTATCTTCTTCGAAGAACATATGCTCTGTACGAGTAAGACCAATACCTTGTGCACCAAAGTCACGAGCAACTTTAGCATCATGTGGAGTATCAGCATTAGTTCTAACTAACATTACAGAATGTTTGTCAGCTAATTCCATTAACTCACCAAAGTCACCACTAAGTTCTGGCTTGATAGTACCAATTTTTCCTTCTAAGATATCACCAGTTGTTCCGTTTAATGACAACCAATCACCTTCTACATATTCTTTACCATCAACTGTCATGACCCTTTTCTTGTAGTCGATACGAATAGTACCAGCACCAGAAACACAACATTTACCCATACCACGAGCAACAACAGCAGCGTGAGAAGTCATACCACCACGAGCAGTTAAAATACCATTAGCAACAACCATTCCTTCTAAATCTTCAGGAGAAGTTTCAATTCTTACTAAGATAGCGTTTTCATATTTTTCACACTCATCGGCGAAGAATACAATTTGTCCAGTAGAAGCACCAGGAGAAGCGGGTAAACCTTTAGCAATAACATTACCGCTAGCTAAAGCTTCTTCGTCAAATACAGGGTGAAGTAATTCGTCTAATTTGTTAGCTTCAACTTCTAATAAAGCTTCTTTTTCAGAAATCATACCTTCTTTAAGCTTGTCCATGGCAATTTTTACCATAGCTGCACCAGTACGTTTTCCGTTTCTTGTTTGTAACATCCAAAGTTTACCATCTTGAACGGTGAACTCTAAATCTTGCATGTCTTTATAATGTTGCTCAAGTTTGTTTTGTAACTCATCAAGCTCTTTATACATAACAGGCATTGCTTCTTCTAATGAAGGATAATTTGCAGCTCTGTCTTCTTCAGTTACGCTAGCAAGTTCAGCCCATCTTTGAGAACCAATCTTAGTAATTTGCTGAGGAGTACGGATACCAGCAACTACATCTTCACCTTGAGCATCAATTAAATACTCACCGTTGAAAAGATTTTCACCTGTACCAGCATCTCTAGTAAATGCAACACCAGTAGCTGAATTAGCACCCATGTTACCAAATACCATAGCTTGAACGTTTACAGCAGTTCCCCATTCAGCAGGAATATCATTTAATTTTCTGTAATAGATAGCACGATCATTCATCCAACTATCAAATACAGCCATTACAGAACCCCAAAGTTGTTCCCATGGATCATCTGGAAAATCTTGACCAGTTTGAGTTTTAACGGCAGCTTTGAAACGCTTCACCATGTCTTTCAAATCGTCAACGCTTAAGTCTTTATCGTCTTCAACGCCTCTTTCTTCCTTAATAGCTTCGATAATTTCTTCGAAAGGATCGATATCTTCTTTAGATTCTGGTTTCATTCCCATTACTACGTCACCGTACATCTGTACGAAACGACGATAAGAATCCCAAGCAAAACGCTCGTTACCAGATTTTTTAGTAATACCTGCAACAGCAGCATCATTTAAACCTAAGTTTAAAACAGTATCCATCATACCTGGCATAGAAGCACGGGCACCAGAACGTACAGAAAGTAAACATGGGTTATCGCTGTCACCAAATTTAGTTCCCATCATTTCTTCTACTGCTTTAACAGCAGCTTCAACTTCTTCTTTGATTAGGCTAACTGCATAATCACGACCTTTGTCGTTATAAAGGGTACAAACCTCGGTAGTAATAGTGAAACCAGGAGGAACTGGAACACCAATTAAATTCATTTCGCAAAGGTTAGCACCTTTACCACCTAATAGGTTTTTCATGGTCTTGTCACCATCGGCTTTTTTATCTCCCCAGAGATAAACGTTTTTTTGATTTTTTTCTTTACCCATTATTATGTATTTTAAAATATATAAATTTCGTTTTAAGGGTGCAAATTTACAAAATTTATGCTTTAAAATGCGTTAAAATATCATAAGGTAAATGATTATTTCCATCTCTGAATTTCAAACGATTGCAGTGAAAAATAGATGTTTTTTTTGATTTCTTTTTGTTTGCGATGTTTTATGTTTAAAAAAATGGCTTTGTCAGCCAGTATTTGATGATAAAAAACTTATTGTTTATTTAATAATTCCGTAACAAATAACTTGTGTTTATGAGACTTTTTTACTGATGAATTCAAATATTATTAGGGGATAATGGCTGTGATATTCATGAAAAAAAAGCCTCGTTTATTCATAATTTTGTGTTGAAAAGTCAAGAACTTAATATTGCCTTTTGCATTGATTATTTGTATCTTGAAGTACTTTTAAAAACAGATTTTATGATAACGAATATCAATGTTTTAGCCATATTCCTGATAGTATTAATAGCCATTTTGTTGGTGTATTTACTTATGCAATATCGGAAGATTAGAATGCTTCGAGAAGAAAAAGATCAGATTTTAGAAAGCGTAAATTCGACAAAAATGGAATTCTGGTCTTCAATTTCTCATGAGATTAGGACTCCAATGAACGGAATTTTAGGTCTTGTAGACCTTTTGAAAAAGACAAATTTAGATAAGGAACAAGATGAGTATTTAGTAGATTTAAATACCAGTGGAAGTAATCTTTTAACTGCAGTTAATTCATTACTCGATAGAGCTCGTTTAGCTTCAGATACCATCGATCTAGATGAAGTTCCATTTAATATTAATGATATTGTACATGGAGTTGCTGAATATGTACAACCCGAAATAAAAGAAAAAGACATTGAATTAGTTGTTTATTTAGAACCTGGTATTCCTGAATTAATGTTGGGTGATCCGGTTAGGTTAAAAGAAATTTTACTCAATTTTGTCAGAAATGCTGTTAATTATACCACAAAAGGAGAGATAGTTATTTATGTTGAAACCGAATCTAGCCAAATAGATACGGTGATGTTGAAGTTCAGAGTTGAGGATACAGGGATGGGAATGAGTCCTGTAAAACAAGAAGCCCTTTATAACACAGTTACCAAAATTGATAGAAAAAGGTTTCTTGACTACAATGGCCCAGGCTTAAGCTTAGCTGTTTCTAAACGTGTTAGTGAATTAATGGGTGGCGAAATGGGGTTTAAGAGTGAAGAGGGTATAGGGAGTAATTTCTGGTTTACTGCTTCATTTGTTAAAACTACTAACAAGATGGCATTTAGTCATAATAATACTGGAATTACTTTTAGTGGATTGAAAGCTGTAGTGATTGAAAAGCATGAGATTAGTAGAAAGATTCTAAAAGAATACTTACAAACTTTAAGTATTGAAGTTCTAACTTTTGCTAGTACTGGTGAGGTGATTGAGTACATGGAGAAAAATAAAGTAAGCGAAGTTTATGACTTGATTTTATTAGAAAGACGCTTTCAAGAGGTTACTGATAGAATGGAAATCAGAAGGCTAAAAGGTATGCGACCTTTAAATAAAGCAGAAATGATACTGATTTCAGCCTCGGCAAACCTTTACCATAAAGAAACTTTAAGAGAATCTGGATATTCCGGTTACTTAAACAAACCTATTGTTCTTTCTCATTTAGCTAACGAAATAGGAGCTGTAATTCCTGCTAAATTTAAGAAAGAAGTTCTGACTGGTTCTAAAGGAGTTAATGATTCAAAATTGAGGATTCTGTTGGTAGAAGATAATCTTATTAATGAAAAAGTTGCCAAAGTTAGTTTAGATCGAATTGGTCATAAAGTGGAAGTTGCACGAGAAGGGAAAGCTGCATTAGCAAAATATAGAGTAAAAGATTATGATCTGATTTTATTAGATATAAAAATGCCGGGAATGGATGGTTTCGAGGTTGCTACGGAGATTAGAAATATTGAAAAAAACAATCCTAAGAAAAATGAAGTGAGAATAATTGCCTTAACTGCTGAAGATTTTGAAGGAATTAAAAACAAGTGTTATAAGGTTGGAATGAACGGAATGCTACGTAAACCATTTAATTTTGCTGAGCTTTCTAATATTTTGAAAGAAGATTAAATTTGACCTTTTTCAATAAGCTGTACTATAAACTCTAACTCTTTATCTCGTCCTTCTGGATCGTAACGATCTTTTAGGTTGAACCCGAATAATCTGGCAGAACCTTGGTAGAATGTCGCTTTAAAACCTCCTCTCATATCCTTAACCAATTCATAGCCTGATGTGTTGGTTTCACGATCAATGAGTTTTAATAAGATTTCGCCTTGCATATAAGTGAGCTTTTTTAATTCATCTTCGAACTCTTCTTTAAGCTCTTGTTCGGCTTTACGCATGATTTTCTTACGTTCTCTCTTCTTCTCCGTTTTGGCAATAATTGCTTGATATTCGCGCATTTTAATTCCAGCGACTTTAGCATAGGGATATACTTTCTTTACATACCTAACTACTCGACTATAGCGTTTTGCATTCCTTTTGCTGTCGAATACCAATGGTGCTGTTACCTCCACTTCATTAAGAAACTCCACGTATATGGTATCACCATCCTCAATATATGCTGGGATGATTCCGTTTGATTGGGCAAATAAGCCTGTCAAACTGATACTGAATATGACGATAATGAGATTTCGAATCATAGGTTCTTAACATTGAAAAACAAAAATAATCAAATTTTATACCACAAAAAAAAACTGCCTTAGAAAATAAGACAGTTTTAAATATGAATGAGCAGCTGTTTATGCCACTTTGTGTTTAGTTATTCCGTGTCCATCAAGCATTTCCTCGGCATACTTTCTAGTGATTTTAAGTTTGCTTTTATCATTAGAAGAAGGAGCTTCAAACATGGCCTCAGTCATAATAGCCTCTATGATAGATCGAAGACCACGCGCGCCAATTTTAAACTCAATAGCCTTGTCAACTATGTATTCTATAGCATCATTAGCAAAGCTAAGTTCTATATCGTCCATTTCAAAAAGCTTCATGAATTGCTTAGTTAGTGCATTCTTTGGCTCCGTTAGAATCCTCTGTAGTGCATCTTTGTCTAAAGGATTTAAATAAGTTAGAATTGGCATTCTTCCAATAATTTCAGGAATAAGACCAAACTTTTTTAAATCAGTAGGGGATACATACTGAAGAAGGTTCTTCATATCAATTTGCTCTGTTTCTTTTTTCGCACCATAGCCCAGCATATTGGTTCTTAAACGGGAAGCAATTTGACGGTCGATACCATTAAAAGCACCACCAGCGATAAATAAGATATTACGAGTATTGATTTTTACCATTTTTTGCTCCGGATGTTTACGTCCTCCCTGAGGTGGAACATTAACATCAGTACCTTCAAGTAATTTCAATAATGCTTGTTGTACTCCCTCGCCAGAAACATCTCTTGTGATAGAAGGGTTATCACTCTTACGAGCAATTTTGTCCAACTCATCAATAAAGATGATTCCTTTTTCGGTGGATGCCACATCATAGTCAGCAGCTTGAAGAAGTTTAGATAGTATACTTTCAACATCTTCTCCAACATATCCAGCTTCGGTAAGTACAGTTGCATCAACAATTGCAAATGGAACTTTAAGGATTTTCGCAATAGTTCGAGCTAAAAGAGTTTTTCCAGTTCCTGTTTCACCAACAAGTACGATATTAGATTTCTCAATCTCAACATCTTTAAACTTTTTGCTTTCAGGTTGGCCAATTCTTTTATAGTGATTATAAACCGCTACGGCTAGAATCTTTTTAGCTTCGTCTTGTCCAATTACATATTCATCAAGATATGACTTGATGTCTTTAGGTGTAGGAATTTCATCTGTGGGAATATTATCGTTTCCACTTTTTACTTCTTCCTTCACTATTAAATGTGCTTGTTCAACACAACTATCACAAATATGGCCAGAAAACCCTGCAATTAATATGCTAGTTTCTTCTTTTGGTCGACCACAAAATGAACATTTTTCTTGTGCTTTTTCTTTTTTTGCCATAAAAACTACCTTCCCAAAACTTCATCAATCATTCCGTACTCTTTGGCTTCCGCAGAGGTTAGCCAATAATCGCGATCTCCGTCTTTTTCTATCTTCTTCACGGTTTGACCACTATGATTGCTAATGATTTGGTAAAGTTCTTTCTTGAGTTTCAAAATTTCTTTAGCTGTAATTTCTATGTCGCTGGCTTGTCCTTGTGCACCTCCCATTGGTTGGTGAATAAGTACTCTACTGTGTTTTAAGGCTGTTCTTTTGCCTTTTTCACCAGCACATAATAAAACAGCACCCATACTTGCAGCCATACCAGTACAGATAGTAGCTACTTGTGGTTGTATATACTGCATGGTATCATAAATACCTAATCCAGCATAAACCGAACCTCCAGGAGTGTTTAAATAAATCTGAATATCTTTTTCAGCATCGGCACTTTCTAAGAAAAGTAGCTGTGCTTGAATAATATTTGAAACATAATCGTCAATTGGAACACCCAAAAAGATGATTCTATCCATCATAAGTCTGGAAAAAACATCCATTTGTGCAACATTTAATTGACGCTCCTCAATAATAGTAGGAGATATATAATTCTGAACCATTGATGTATAGCGATCCATAGTTAGACTGCTAATTCCCATATGGCCAGTGGCATATTTTCTAAATTCGTTAGGATTCATTCTCGTTGGTTTTTACGCCGCTGGAGCTTCACTTGCTTTTTTTATGAAGTCTTCCAATGGCAATGTTTCTACATCTAAAGATAAAGATTCTTTGAATAAATTCAAAATTTTAGCATCATAAAGTTGATCGTAAATTTTCTTTACTTCTTCTTGATTCTTTAATACATTATCTACAATGCCATTCAATGAGCTTTCAAATGCTTCATTTTGTTCCATTCCACCAAAATACTGACCGCTGATAAAGCCTCTTACATGATCTCTAACTTCTTCTTCAGAAACCATTAGTTTGTTATCAGTTACAATTTTGTTTTGGAGAATTTGCCATTTTAAAGAATTAGCATAGCTATCATATTGTACTTCTAATTGCTCAGCTGTTAATTCACCTTCGTTGTTTTCTAAAATCCAACGCTTCATGAAAGAATCTGGTAATTTCATGTCAGCTTTTTCAATTAATACATCAACAGCTTTTCCCATGAATAACTTGTCGCTCTCGCCTGCAAATTGCTTAGAAGCATCTTCTTTAATGCGGTTTCTTAAATCTTCTTCAGTTTTAAGTTCTGCACTTGGATAAGCTTTTTTGTATAATTCTTCGTTTAGTTCAGCAGGAGTAATGAAAACAATTTCTTTTATTTCTACTTCAAACTCAGCTTTTAGGCCTTCAACCATAACCTTAGCAACTTTAAGCATTGCTGCAACTTTATCAGCATCTTTTAAAGCTCTCATTGGGTCTAACTTTACAGTATCTCCAACAGCTTTTCCAACTAATAATTTAGTGATGGTTTTAAGTTTAACATCCTCTACAGCAAATGTTGCATCTTCAGCAGTAATTCCACCTTCTAATACATTTCCTTCTTCGTCTAATTGTTTAAAAGAAGCAGTAATTTTGCTGTTTTCTTCCACTTTCTCAGGATGAGCATGGTCACCAAAACGTTCGCGAATGTCAGTCATATAGTCTTCAACCATATTTTCTGCCACTTCAATCTCAGTGTAGTTTACGTGAATGTCTTTGTTTAACTCTAAATTAATTTCTGGAGATAAACCTATATCGAAATGGAAAACAAAATCTTTTTGAGTATCAAAATTAATTTCATCTTTTTGGTCAACACTTGGTAGCGGTTGGCCTAAAATATTTAGTTTGTTTTCAGTAATGTAATTGTTTAATGAATCACCTAACATTTTGTTAACCTCATCAGCCAATACTGACTTACCATACATTTTATTCACAACGCCAAAAGGAACTTTTCCGGCTCTAAACCCAGGGATATTGGCTTTTTTTCTTAAGTCACCTAATGCTTTCTTTACGTTCTCTGCATAATCAAGCTCTGCAATTTCTACTCTTAGAACTGCTGTTAAATCTCCTGTGTTTTCTCTTGAGATATTCATGAATTTTCTTTTTATAAGTGTTTTATTTTCTTCAATTTAGTTCAAAACAAAATGCTTATTAAATATTGTTTTGAATTGGACTAAGAACCTCTTGGATTTTTAGGGCTGCAAATATATAAAAAAAATCAATGTGATTTTGACGAAATTCAGTGTGTTTGACTGACTTAGCTATTTCATGATTTTATTTAACATGTTTTATAAATAAGCTGACAAAAATTTCCAAGTGTTATGATTTTTTTTTACTTTTATGAATGGAAAAAATAGATACTTTTGCCGCCGAAATAGTTATATCATAGAAAACATACCATGCTAAATAGAAGACATATCAGAATCAAAGTACTACAGGCTCTTTATGCTGCCATTCAATCTGATCAAACCGACGTATACAATGGACAGAAAAAGCTCATGGGGAAGTTTGATAAATTGTACGACCTGGCCATTTATCAGTTGAGTTTTATGCTTGAAGTTAGAGATTTTTCTGAAAATCGTCTAGAAGAAGCCAAGAAAAAACATTTTCCAACAGAGGAAAATAAAAATCCTAACACTCGTTTTATCAATAACCCTGTTTTATTACAATTAAGAGATAATGCAGATTATAATCGCCGCCAGGATAATTTGGCAGTAAATTGGTCAACAGAACCCGAGATGATTAGGAAGGTATTTATGAATTTGCAAGATGCAGGTTTTTATAATGAGTATCTTGAATTAAAAGAATCAAATTATAAGCAGGATAAAGAATTTGTGTTGCGCTTTTTTGAAGAAATTGTTTTACCACATGAAAGTCTTCACTCTTTGTTTGCTGAGAAGAATCTTGAATGGACTGATGATTATAACTTAGCTGCTGAAGTTGTGATGATGATTGTTGCCAATTACAAACAAGGATGGACCGAAGATAAAACCTTACCTCCATTATTTAAAGACGATAAAGAGGAGGGTAGAAGTCAAGACAGAACCTTTGCAAAAGATTTGTTTAAAGAAGTATTGGATAAGCAATTTGAGTATGACGAGTTGATTAAGCCAAATATTAAAAACTGGGAGATTGATCGTCTTGCTGCTATTGATAAAATATTGATAAAAATGGCTTTGTCTGAGATCCTCGAGATGCCAACAATTCCAGTTAAAGTGTCAATGAATGAATATATTGACTTGAGTAAATATTTCAGTACACCAAAAAGTAAGGTCTTTATTAATGGAATTTTAGATCATATTATTGCTGAGCTAAAAGAACAAGGAAAAATTAAGAAAATAGGTAGGGGATTAGTTAATTAATCTTCTCCGATTTAAATAAAAAAATGCCATCGCTAATTTAGTGATGGCATTTTTTATATTCGATATTTTGTTCGTTAATCTTTATAAATAGGCATCTTTACAATTTGAGCCTTCACTAAGTTCTTTCTAACTTTTATATAAATTTCGCTTCCGAATTTTGCATGAGCTGTAGCAATATAACCCATACCAATTCCTTTTTTCATCATTGGTGATTGAGTTCCTGAAGTTACTTCTCCAATTTTATTACCTTCTGCATCACAGATATCATAATGCTGACGAGGAATACCTTTTTCTAGCATTTCAAAACCACGTAATCTTCGAGTTACAATTTCATCTTTTTGCTTTTGCATATAATCACGATCGATGAAATCTTTACCTTCAACAAATTTTGTTATCCAGCCTAAGCCAGCTTCTATTGGAGAAGTAGTGTCATCAATATCGTTTCCATAAAGACAGAATCCTTTTTCTAATCGTAGCGTATCTCTTGCACCTAAGCCAATTGGTTTGATTCCAAATTCTTCACCAGCTTCAAAAATACCTTTCCATAGTTGGTCAGCATCTTTATTAGGAATATATATTTCACATCCGCCAGAACCGGTATATCCGGTTGTTGATACTATAACATTTGGAATTCCAGCAAATTCAATTACCTGGAAAGTATAGTATTCCATATCTACAATATTTGCAGATGTTAGTTTTTGCATGGCCTCCAAAGCTTTAGGGCCTTGAACTGCTAACTGAGCAATATCATCAGATGCATTTACGATGTCTTTTCCAGCCTCTAAGCCCATGATTTCAGCTTGCTTAGTACACCAAGCCCAATCTTTATCAATATTGGCAGCGTTAACTACTAATAAATACTTTTCAGCTTCGAATCGATAAACCAAAAGGTCATCAACGATTCCGCCTTTTCCATTAGGAAAGCAACTATACTGAACTTTACCATCTTCTAATGCAGCAACATTATTCGAAGTGATCTTTTGTAAATAATCTAAGGCTTTGGGACCATAAACCCAAAATTCACCCATGTGTGATACATCGAAAACACCAACAGAACTTCTTACTGTTTCGTGCTCTGCATTAAGCCCTTCGTATTGAATAGGCATGTTATAGCCTGCAAACTCCACCATTTTAGCGCCTAAACTCTCGTGGATATGCGTGAAAGCTGTATTTCTCATTTTAATTATTTTTGAGTAGACATAATTTAAGCCGCGAAAATAATCATAAAATAGGTACGAATTCATCCTTTTTATAATATATAATTAGCATTTTCCTTATTTAAACAAATTATAATGAGTTTGATAGATAATACTAGACGTTTCTATTATTCATGTATATTTGAAAGCTCGAAAACACATCAATGAAAGATTGGATTTTAAAATATAAAGTACCTCGTTGGACCGTATTTATAATTGATACGCTAATTATCATATTTTCCATCCTAACAGCCTATATGCTAAGGTTTAATTTTCGTATTCCAGCTAGTGAAATGGAATATTTTAAATTGGCTTTTGTCATTATTATTGTGGTAAGAGTTTTTAGCTTTTTTATTGCAAAAATGCATGCTGGAATTATACAATATACCAGTACACGTGATGCAAGTCGTATCTTTATTATTCTAGCTAGTGGAAGTATTTTGTTTGCGGTAGGGAATATGATAAGTGTTCGTAC
>JADGDY010000118.1:0-4540 GCA_016744655.1 Bacteroidales bacterium
TACGAGACCCGTACGTACGGTGGTGTGAGAGGCGCACTCCGTCAGCTAGTTCTGGCGGAGCCGTCTACTCGATTCTATGCCGTTTTTTATTTCCCTAAAATTTCCAATTCTTCTTATTTTTCTCTCCTGTTAGTTTTGATACCATATCGTCAATCAATTTCCAAGATTCATCTATTGAGATAAAAGAAATTAACCCAATCTCTTTTTTTAGCTCACTTGCAGCTTTTATCTTATGGTGTCCGTCAATTATATAATTCGCAAGACACCAATGAGTTCCAAATTCAGGTTTGATTTCCACACCATTTAATTCAGGATATTCTTCACTTGTTTTTACATCAAGTACTCCAATTGAAATTGCAAACGGATAATTCCCATTTGTAATATTTTCCTTATAAAAATTAATTCTTGATTTATCTAATTTGTCAGTACTACAAAGTGGGATAAAAAAGTTAAAAAAAGCTTCTTTATGGTCTAATTTTAATTTCCCAAAGTCGACTAATTGTTCCCTGTAGTAATTATTGAATTCTGACTCAGGTTTAAGCGATTCTTCGTCAAATTCATCTCTCCAAGTTTCTCTTTGTTCCTTCAGGAAGTAATTATTATCACTTTCCTTTGTTACTATTTCTGGTTTTATGATTGTCTTAAGAACTAAATAGTTTCCGTTAGGTATTATTTTTCCGAGCTCTTTTAGATTTTTTTCTGAAAAGTCAAATTTGCCTGAGTTTAATGAATCTATTAATATTTGTTGATTGAAGTTTACTTCTAAGCTTTTTTCTTGTTTAATAAAAAAGAATTCACAGGTACCGCATATGTTTCCAATATGATACATTTTTTCATTATCAATTGATATAAATCTATCCCAAACTTTCCAAGTACCACCACCTGACGTTTGGAATGTAATTCTTGAATTATTATTGGAAACCTTTAATTCTGTTTTATCTTCAATTTTCATTTGTTTTTTCTAATGGCATAGAACGTTTAGTATATGAAAAGTAGGCGATTTCGAAGCACCAAACTTTCCGTTAAGCACAAAGTTTGATACGAGCCAAAAGCCTTGATTTTAGCACGGATTCGCCTATTTTTTATATACATTGTTAGCTTTTCGTTATTCATTTATCTCTTAAATCCACCTTCTGAATGAATTATTTGTCCAGTAATCCATTCTGCGTTTTCACTTGCTAAAAAGCCAATGAGTTTTGCTGTGTCTGTTGGATTGCCAATTCGCTTCATTGGGAATTGATTTATTAGTTTGTTCTTTAAATTTTTATCCATCCAACCTGTGTCATTTGGTCCAGGGTTTACCGCATTAATTGTAATTCCTTTGGAAGCAATTTCTTGGCTTAAGGTATAAGTCAATGTTTCAATTGCTCCTTTCGTAATTGCATAGGCTATTTCGTTTGGCATTTGACCTAATGATTGTCCAGAGGTTAGGTTTATTATCCTGCCATTTTTGTTGAATTTAAATTGTCTAATAAATTCTAAAGTCAATAAAGTTGTTGCCTTTAAATTTATCGCATAATGCCTATCTAATTCGGATTCTGTCAAACTGTTAATCGTTGTCTCGGTACTATATGTAGCATTATTTACAAGTATTAATGGGTTGCCTAATTTACTCTCAACTGCTGTTAACAGTTGTTGATATGCTTTTTCGCTTGAAAAGTCCAATTCTAACTTTTCACATTTAACTCCTTGTTCTAATATTTCTTTCTGTATTAATTCAGGTTCATCTTCGTTAACACTCCAAGGCATCTTTTTGTCATAGGGTAACCAATAGGTGAAAAAAATATCAAAACCTTTATTCGCTAATTCATAGCAAATAGCTCGTCCAATTCCTTTTTGTCGGCTTACTCCAGTTACTATTGCAATTCTACTGTTCAATTTAATTTGCTGTTTTTTTAATGAAAGCTAACGTCTGTATATAGACATGGTCTATATACCTATTATATAAAAATTAATATTGGGGTGTAAATATCTGATTTAAGGACTATATAGTTATTTGAACTATATATGTTTTTTAAGATATCTATATCCATCTTTTCTTTTCTATTATTCATTTATTTAATACGATTCGTCTAAATTAAGAATATTCATTGGATAATAAGCCATGACTATTCATTTTTCAATGTTTTTTTTAACTATTAAACAATATAATAGCATTCTATGTGATAATAGAAGCCTCAAAACACCATAAAATAATTATCTTAAATACCTAGGGAGCTTGTCCTTTGTGCGTATATTCCATCATTTTATCAAATGGGCTCTTTACATTTTTTAAAGCATCACTTATAATATGTGTATATCTAATTGTGGTATTTATGCTTCTGTGACCCAATAACTCTTGCACATACCTAATATCCCATCCATCTTCAAGCAGATGTGTAGCAAAGCTATGCCTCAACATATGAATATGTACCCGCCTTTGTATTCCCGCAGTAACCGCCGCCTTTTTAAGCACATTGGTCATGCTGGTTACACTGTATGGTTTTCCTATTTTTGTCCCTTCAAATAAATAGAGTTTAGGTTGCTCCTTTGCTAAATACTCCTTCAGTATTCTGTGTAAACTCTTTGAGAATAATGTATATCGGTCTTTATCTCCTTTGCCTCCTCTAATAAAAATTCGATCTTTTTTTAAATCAATATCAGTTATTTTTAACTGTCGCAACTCTTCCCTTCGCATGCCACTGCAGTAAAAAATGGAAAGCATGAATTTATGTTTTATATTATGCGTTACAGTAAGCATAGCTGCTAATTCTTCTCTTGAGAAAAAATCAGGTAGAAAAAAGCTTTTCCGAGGGCGAATAATATACTGATCAGAAATTTCTTGTTTGTGAACCTGTGCAAAGAAAAATTTGATGGTGTTGATCATATTATCCTGATGAGAGGAGGATTTATCCCGATGTAAAACCAGATAATCACGAATCTCTTCGTTCTTTATATACATAGGATGCCTGAAATTATGAAACTCTAAAAACTTCATAAAGGCACTTAAATACATTTGCTTGGTCTTTAGTCCATAAGTTGTAGAATCAAGAATATATTTGTACTGAGCACGGTAAATTTCCCCTAACCTATAGCGGTTGATAATTCTATATACCTTTTGCTGCAATTCTTTTACTTGGTAAGAACCTGTATTATTCTCAAATAAAAAATGATAGGAAGTGTGATTCTTTTCCATTTCATCGTAAATATTATGAAAATATGCAATCGCTCTTTCGTTAGATCCAGGCATGCGATATTGAGTAATAAATAAATCTCTACTTCCTGTTGGAATAGATACCATCTCAGAATAATTTAAATTCACATGGAAATATAAAAATATTACCATTCTATCCACTGGAGAACTTATTCTATCACATAACTTAACAATATCCACATAGGGAATAAATACAGCCCCCTTTTGAATCTTAATTTTCTCGTGTAAGTGAAAAAACATCTTATCCCTATCCATCACACGTTCATAAAAGAACTTTATGGCTGCAATGCTTTGCTTTAACTGAGTAGACCCTAAAGTTTTATTTATCGTTTTAATATAACTATATAGGCTTTGATAAGACATATTCTCAATATCTTGTCCTTGGTGTGCTTGTAAAAATAAAATAAAAAATCGAACATATATATCTCGAGTATTAGGGCTTAATCGTTTAAGCAAAATGGTATTGCTATAGGTTTGTAATAAGTCTTTTTCAGCAAGTGTCAAGGGGATAATATCAACTTTTTCTAGTGAACTAGGTGTCGCTTCATAATTTGTGAAATTATTTCGAACTAAAACCTGATTCAATTGATAAGCACTACTTTTTATAAGTTGCGAAAGACCTTTATAACTTTGTTCAGTATATGGAAATACCCAGCAAGATTGTTTTTTTAACCAAAATCCTTTTTTTGTAGCAGATAGTATAGCATGCAAGTGAGGTGAATAAGGATGCTCCACATATATCTTCTTTTTGTCTAAATCTATTTTTAATGTGACACTAGTGCTTCCTTTTACTGTGGATTTTTGCTTCAACTTGATTTCAGATGAAATGGTTTCAAAAACCAACTCAATATCTAAAATATCTGCATAATACGCTTTTAAGTAATCCTGATAATCATCACGAAAAGGAATATGCCAACACTTTTTGGTTTGGCTGTAAATTCGATTAGGTAATAAACGTGTGTGCTGATCAAGAGTATCGCCAACACTATAAGTGTAAAAAAGAGCTATTCTTTTTTGCCCCTTATGCTCCATCACTTTTATCCTAACTTTTGTAATGCCTTTCATGAGAACCCTTCTTTTTGATTAAAAAATAATCAAAACCAATTTTACAATATAAGTATTTTTTAGTGAATGCTGATTTATACTATTCTCATAGGACAAATGCACACCTTTGGTGTTCCATCGTGATAGCACTATTATTATGTTTGCCCCGATAAAACGGGAAAGTTTTAAAAAGAAAATCATCGACCCTCAAAAGAAGAAATTCACATGTTTCTAACCTGATTAATTCATAAAAATGAATTAATCACCCAAAGGGCTGATGAAATAATTGAAATTCAATTATTT
>JADGDY010000118.1:4550-15333 GCA_016744655.1 Bacteroidales bacterium
AACATATCATGTGAGAAATTCTGTGAATTTTTCAGGCTAATAGAATATTATCGTTAATAAGTCCTAATAATTATTTGAGTGGAGTTCTTCTATTTTTTTTAATTTTAAGTGATGCAAATTCATCGAACATTGCAGCAACACTAGTATTCACTAAAAAATTAAACCATGGCTAAGTCAAAAGCAAAAAAAATATTCGTTTTAGATACTTCTGTTATCCTTTATAGTCACGATGCCATTAATAGTTTTGAAGACAACGATGTGGCTATTCCCATTACTGTTTTAGAGGAATTAGACAATTTCAAAAAAGGAAACGATACCAAGAACTTTCAAGCTCGAGAGTTTATTAGAATCATGGATACCCTTTCTGATAAAGGAACCCT
Organism: Bacteroidales bacterium; assembly: GCA_016744655.1. Taxonomy (GTDB): domain Bacteria; phylum Bacteroidota; class Bacteroidia; order Bacteroidales; family UBA12170; genus UBA12170. The sequence continues at coordinate 4,931 of JADGDY010000118.1, forward strand.
TACCAAATGGCAAAAAATTGGAGGAGACTTAAAAGGGAAATTTAAAGTGGTGATGGAAACCAAATCGTCTAACGGAAATGTAGATGCTGAAAAGGTGTATGGAGTCAACAAGGCAGATCATAAAATACTCAACGTTGCTATTTCTTTGCAACATGAGTTTCCTAAAAGGTCAGTAATTATGGTCACCAAGGATATCAACCTCCGCCTAAAAGCAAAAGCCTTAAATATAATTGCAGAAGATTTTCAAACAGGTAAAATCTTAAATGTAGATACCCTATACACCGGAAAAGCCCGTGTTGATAATGTGGATAGCTCTGTTATTGATTTGATTTACCAAAATGGATATTGCGAACGTCAGGATTTAGACTTCGAAGACATCAAACCCCATCAGTATTTTATTTTAAAAAGTAGTAAAAGTTCTGTGTTGGGCTATTACAATCCCACATTAGATAGAATAGAAAGAATAGATAAACAACCTATTCATCGCATCATGCCACGCAATGCAGAGCAGGTATTTGCACTGCATGCACTATTAAATCCAGAAGTAAAACTGGTGAGTTTGCAAGGAATTGCCGGAACCGGAAAAACCCTATTGGCATTAGCTGCTGCTTTAGAACAGAGGAGGGATTTTAAACAAGTGTTTTTAAGCCGCCCTATTGTTCCCTTAAGCAATAAAGACATTGGCTTTTTACCTGGAGATGCCAAAGAGAAAATCACTCCTTATATGGAGCCGCTTTATGATAACCTTAAGTTTATTCGTAATCAATACAGCGAAAGAGATAAGGAATACCAAAATATAAAAGCAGCTCTAGAAAATGAGAAAATTGTAATTTCTCCCTTAGCCTATATCCGTGGGCGTAGTATTTCCAATGTGTTTTTTATAGTTGATGAAGCTCAAAACCTTACTCCACACGAAGTAAAAACGGTTATCACTAGGGCAGGAGAGGGAACCAAAATTGTGTTTACTGGCGATATCTATCAAATTGATACTCCATATCTGGATAGTCAAAGTAATGGACTTTCCTACCTGATAGACAAAATTCAAGGTCATCCTCTATATTCTCATGTACAACTAGAAAAAGGAGAACGTAGCGATTTGGCCAATCTAGCCAATGAGATGTTGTAAACTACAATTTGATGTTGATACTTATAACTTAAGTCTCACAACGTCGCTCTACATTCAGCTTCTATGTAATACTAAGCTGGCGACTTTGTAATACTCATGATATTCTTATTTTTATAGATATTGCGGTGCTCTGCACCTTCTAAATGAAGCAATAAAGAATAAAGTATTAGTATAATTATTATAAGGGTCAGAGACCCGCTTACCTCTATAAAAAATCACAAAAAGAAGACTAAGCTACAGAGTATCGGAACGATGCTGTACCGATGCGTCAGCAGTGGAACTGCAAAAGGCTATTTATCGTTTTTTTTTGCTACCACATTAGAGAAATAAAAACCACTTTGTTTAGCGCATCAAAATAGGATTTTAGTATCCTGACTTGTGTTGTTTCTTTATTAATAGCGTTTCAAAAAATGTAAAATTAATTAAGAATTCAATCATCAATCAAAAAAATTCATTGCTGTTATAAAACAAAATTGAAATAATAAGAAAATTAAATTGCCATAGTTTAGGTCTTAAGAATGAGGATTTCTATATTTGGGGAATTGTAAACACAAATCCAATATGAATCCATCCAAAAAAACAATGCTTTTCAATAAATCCTCTTTTGAAAAGTTATTACAAATGAATGACTATATAGAAGCTGTTTCCATGGCGCATAAAATGCATGCTTTAGGAAATATAATAGAGCCCGATATAGTTCATGCCGATGCTCCAAATGGTGAGTATCACATTAAAACAGGTGGCATTTTAGGAGATAAACCTTATTATGGCCTTAAAGCAAATGGAGGATTTTTTAATAATTCTGTAAATTTTCAATTGCCTAATATATTAGGTGTTATCTATCTTTCTGATGCCTCAAATGCCTATCCTTTAGCTATTTTTGAATCGTCGTTAATTTCTAAAATGAGAACAGCAGCAGCTACTGCAGTGGCTGCTAAATATTTAGCGCCTAAAAGCCCAATAAAATTAGGGATTATTGGCTATGGAAATCAGGCAGCTGCACATTTGGAATCCCTTTCCTGTGTTCGACAGATTGAGTCTGTTAGTATTGCTGGTAGAAATAGTGAAAAGGTAAATGAGTTTGTTGAGAAGTATAATGGCTTGTATGATTTTGAGATTAAGGTAGATACAATAGAAAATACCTGTAGAAATTCTAATGTTCTAATCACTACAACAACTTCTAAAAATGCTTTGGTAAAAAAAGAGTGGATTAAGTCAGGTACTTTTATAGGCGCAATTGGCGCTGATAGCCCCGGAAAAAATGAATTGGATATTGATCTAGTAGCCTCCTCAAAAATTGTAGGTGATATCAAAAGGCAAATCATTAAAGTAGGAGAATGTCAACATGCTATCAAGCAGGGCTTAATAAAGCAAGATGATATTTACGCTGAATTAGGAGAGTTGATTGTTGGTAAAGTGGATGGTAGAACAAATGATAGCGATATCTTTATTTACGATTCAACAGGTACAGCACTTCAAGACGTGGCATGTGCTGCTTATATCTATGAGAAATTAAAAGACAATAAAGACATTAAAAGTATTGATTTGTTTTCCTAGCTCATACTTTTAAAATTCAGTTTATAAACACAATTTTAGCACCATTAAAAATGATCAAAACTTATTTTAAAGGCATTTCCCTTGTCTTTCTTTCGTTTCTACTAATGTTTTCTTGTACCTCAGAAAAAAATCAAGATCCGATTGAACAAAAAGTAGATGAATTAATGAACCAAATGACTCTTGATGAAAAGATAGGGCAAATGACACAAATCACCATCAACTATATGTTGGAGGGAACAGAGGTGTATAAGGCTAACTTGCCATATTCCTTAGATAAAGATTCACTTCAGAAAACCATTGTCGACAATCATGTGGGTTCCATATTTGGTGGAGCAAGAGCGCCGTTTACTTTAAAGGAGTGGCGACAATTCACTACTCAAATTCAAGACTATGCCCAAAAAACAAGATTGAAAATTCCGGTATTATATGGTGTTGATGCCATTCATGGAGGAACTTTTGTTTTAGGTTCAACCATATTCCCACAACAAATAGGATTGGCCGCCACTTGGAATCCTGATTTGGTTAAAGAATTAGCTGAAATTTCGGCTTACGAATGCAGAGCAACTGGTGTTCCTTGGAATTTTTCTCCGGTATTAGATCTTGGTAGAGAACCCCGTTGGTCTAGGTTTTTTGAAACCCTTGGAGAAGATGTATTACTATCTAAAACCCTTGGAAAAGCAGTTATTGAAGGATATCAAGGCGATAATATAGCCGACCCTTATCATGTGGCTGCTTGTATGAAGCATTTTGTGGGTTATAGCTTGCCTTTAAGTGCTAAAGACCGAACTCAAGCATGGATAGATGAAAGAATGCTTAGAGAGTATTTCTTACCAGCTTTTGAGGAGGCCATTCAATTAAATACGCCTACTTTAATGGTGAATTCTGGTGAATTAAATGGAATTCCTGTTCATGTTAACGAGTATTTGTTGACTGAGGTGTTAAGAGATGAATTGGGTTTTAAGGGTTTAGTAGTTACTGATTTTAAAGATATTATCCTTTTGCATAAAAGTCATCATGTGGCGAGTACTTATAAGGAAGCAATAAAACTGGCCATTAATGCAGGTATCGATATGAGCATGGTACCTATGGATTTTGATTTCCAGAAATACTTAAAAGAATTGGTAGAGGAGAGTGAAGTTCCCATGACCAGAATTAATGAATCGGTAAAAAGAATTTTGAGAGTTAAATTTCAATTGGGATTATTTGAAAATCCAATTCCAGATTTTGATCAATATCCAGATTTTGGTTCTGAAAAGCATATGCAAAAAAGTCTTCAGGCGGCTTTGGAATCAATTACTCTATTGAAAAATGAAAATCAGACTCTACCATTAAATCCCAAAGGCAAAGTTCTTATTTGTGGACCAACTTCCAATGAAATGAACTACCTGAATGGGCCATGGACTTATACTTGGCAGGGTAATGAAGAGCAATACTATCCTCAAGATAAGAATACCATAAAAGAAGGTTTTGAAGCCATTGGAGAAGAAAATATCCTTTGGTCAAAAGGTGCTGAATTAGATAGTTTTGAGGATTCCAGAAAATTAATTGCTCAGGCTAAAAAAGCAGAAGCCATAGTCGTTTGTGTGGGAGAGCAACATGGTGTTGAGGAGTTAGGAAATATCAACCAGTATCAATTATCAGAATCTCTGATACAATTGGTGAAGGAATTATCAAAACTTGAAAAGCCAATGGTTTTAATTGTTAATTCAGGGCGACCTCAGATAATCAGTGAAATAGAACCATTATGTGATGCAATATTAACTGCATATTTGCCAGGTAATGAAGGGGGAGATGCATTAGCTCAGATTGTTTATGGTAAAGAAAATCCAAATGGGAAATTGCCTTTTACTTGGCATAAATATCCAAATACAATTTCACTTTACGATCATAAATACACAGATCATAATATAGAAGGAATTCAAGCACCTTACCAACCCTTGTATGAATTTGGGCATGGCTTGAGTTATACAAGTTTTAACTATAGCAACTATCAAATTGCAACAACTGGAAACCAATCTGGGGATACTTTAAGAGTAAGTATTGATATAGAAAACACAGGTCAACGAGAGGGTAAAGAAGTTGTACAAGTTTATGTGAGTGATTTGTATGCAAGTATTACACCGTCGGTTAAAAGATTAAGAGCTTTCTCTAAAATTAACTTAAAACCAGGACAGAAAGAAACCATCAAGTTTAATATACCTCTCTCTGGTTTAGCATTCGTAGATAAATACAATAAATGGAAACTGGAGGCCGGTGAATTCCAAGTAGAGATTTCTGGATTAAAGAAGAAGTTTGTATTGGATTAGGATGATGACTCATCCGAATGATGAGAATAAAAAAAAACGCAATTCCTAGGAATTGCGTTTTTTTCGTTTGGATAGAATAATCTACTCAAAATAAACAACAGAAGTAACAGTTTCACCTACAATTCTAAGGCTACCTTTATCTATCACCTCTAAATTATCATTTACGGTGTGCCAGTGAGGGAAAAAACTGGATTCACTAGATTCGTGATAATGGATAATATCGATCATTGGAATTTGCATGACCTGATTAACAGGAATATGGTCGTCCATTACATATCCACCTTCTTCAAAAAGAAATACAGATCCATAGCCAATCAAACCTGCTTGTTTCCATACTTTCTTAACAATATGAGGAGCATAATGCATGCTATAATATTCCATTTTAAAAACCACATCTTTTGCGCCAACCATATCTAAGAGGATGCCGAAATTAGCATCATAACCCGCTGGCATAGGATTGTTGGCCCAATGTTGAGAACCTAAAGCCCAAGATTCATTATCACCGTCACCAGCAAAAGTGGGCATGCCATAATCTTCTAAATCGAAGAAAACAATATCTACTCCCACATCTGGGGCTTGATTGGCCATTAAACGAGCAATTTCCATAAGAACACCTACACCACTTGCACCATCATTGGCACCATCAATAGAAGTATGGTGATTGGCTTCATCTGGGTCGTGATCGGCATAAGGACGACTGTCCCAATGTGCAGCCAATAACACTCGTTTTGCTTTATCTTTATTGAATTGGGCAATGAAGTTTTTACCATTTAAAACTGTCCCATTATAAGCTCTGGCTTGAAACTCTTGTACCAAAACATCTGGAGTAAATCGCTTTAAGGTTTTTTCTAAATAGAATCCTGCAGCCACATGTTCTGGGGTATTGGGAACTCGTGGACCAAAAGCCACTTGCTCTGCTACAAATTTATAAGCAGAATCAGCATTAAATACAGGTACATTTATTTCTTTAGCCTCCTCTGTCTTTTTTGATTTCTTAGCTTTCTTATTGGAAGAAGAATCACAAGAGGATACTATTAATACAACTGCGAATAAACTGATAAATAATTTGGAGTAATAAAATTTCATTCAAAAAGTTTTATAAAGTAAATGGAGTTTTTTTGAGTTCATCTGTAAAAACGATATTATCCATTTGATTTCTCATTCTGTTTTGTAATTCAACTTTAAAAAGCTCTTCAGGCAATGCATCAGGTTTTCCTAAATATCCTAAAGCTGTTATGCTTAAGCTATTATAGGCCTCACTAATATTAAATGCTTCGTTGGCTTTCTTAGCATCAAATCCCGACATTTGGTGTGCAGATAAACCTTGGTTTACAGCTTCCAAACAGTAGGAGGCAACTGCTTGACCTACATCGTATTTAGCCAAATCATTTACAGTGTTATTATGGGTAAAATTGTTTTTGCAGATATTTAAAATCAATACTGGAGCTTTTTTAGCCCAATTTTGATTGAATTCTACCATGCTATCCACAATTTTATTAAAAGTTTCGTCACCTTTAAATCCAACAATAAATCTCCAAGGCTGCTCATTAAATGCAGAAGCAGACCATCTTGCCGCCTCCATTATACTCATGAGTTTTTCCTTCTCCACTTCTTCTTCACCAAATGATCGTGGGCTCCAGCGGTTCTGGCTTAATTCATTTAAGCTAACTACCGTTTTTACTCTTTTACTTTCTTTAATAATTTGAAATAACTTATCCATTATTTTATTTTTTAGTGCAATATCTTTTTATTAAATTATAGGAAGAACTAATTCCTAGTTCACCAGCCTTACTTAAATTTGGGCATGCATTTTCATTGTCTTTAAGCAGCAGCAAAGTTAAGCCTTTATTGTAATATGCTTCGGCCATATCTGGTTGATGTTTAATGGCATTATCATAATCATCAATAGATTCCATATAGTTCTGCATTTTGTTTTGCAGGTTTCCTCTGTTGTAATAAAGAAAGCCCAGCTCAGGATATATTTGCAATGCTTGATTGTAAAAATTGATGGCTTCCTTTAATTGAGGAATATCATAAACTTCTTCTTTTTCTTCAATATCATCAATGTTTTGAGTGGTAATATTAGGCTTAGCCTCAATTTTTCTCTCATGATTTTTCATGATATTTAAGTAGACAACATTCGCTAAATTTAAATAGGCGAATCCAAAAGTAGGGTCTAATTTAACAGCGTATTGATAGCTTCTTTGCGCTTCTTCAAAATTTCCTAGTCTTTCATTTAAAATGCCTATATATAGGTAGTTATAAGGGTTGTTTGGATTGTCTCTTAAAGTAGAATCCATACGTGCAAGTATTTCAGCAGACTTTTTAGGACTTAGCTCATTTATTTCTTTTGTTAGTCCAAATGCTAATTTATGTTGAGCTAATTTTGATTGGTTATAGTCCACAATCTCTTTAATGTAATACTGTTTTCTTTTGGCATCAATATAGGTATCCTCATCGCTAGCTAGCATGGAGATTACAAAGTTTGATTCTAATTCTACATAAACATTTTTAAATTGTAGGTAGCCATCTTCAGCATTGGCATTATTAAAATCGCTTTCAAAAGCAATAAGTTTAGTGAATTCAATACTATCCTTATACATTAAAGGAATGCTATCGGCCGGCATATTGTTAAATCGTTCTTTGATTTCTTTAGCAGCTTCCATATCAGCAAAAGCACCTTTTTCGTCTTTCATTCCATGACGAGCTGCAGAACGATTTAAATAAGCTTGTGCAAAATCGGGGAATAAGGCTATGGCTTTAGTGAAATCCTTTTCGGCACTTCTATAATTTTCCGACATATATTTCACCACTCCACGATTATACCATCCGTATATATTACTTTTATTGATTTGTACCACTTTATTTAAATCCTTAATGGCACCTTTATAGTCTTTTTGTTCTGTTTTCAGGATAGAGCGGTTGTAATAGGTGAGCGCATTGTTGGGATCTAATTCCAATACTTTTTTATAATCGGCATAGGTTCCCAAGGTATCTCCTAAATTATATCTTCCCAATCCTCTAAAGAAATAGAGTATGGGATCTTCATCATCTAGTTTCATGGCCAATTCGAAATCGAAAATAGCATCGGCATATTTTTCCATTTCAAATTTTAGCATTCCTCGTCTTTGGTATGCTGTTTTGTTTAAATAATTAAGTCTGATGGCTTTATTGATTTGATCTAAAGCAGCATCGTGTTGTTCTAATTTATAAAGAGCATATGATTTGTTGATATAGGCTAACTCATTCTTTTTATCTAGGATAATAGCGGTATCAAAATCGTGTAAAGAATTTTCATACATGTCCAATTGAATCTTAGTGGTGCCTCTATTTACAAAAACATCTGCATTGTTGGGGCCACGATGAATGGCAAGTGCAAAATCTTTTAAGGCCTCGTGATATTGATTGATCTGAGATTTAGAAATCCCTCGATACTGATAATTATAACTGAAATATGGATTGATTTCTATGGATTTAGTAAAATCTGAAATGGCTCCTTCATAATCTCCCAAACTATATTTTGCTAATCCTCGAAAAAAATAAGGCTCAAATTTATCAGGTTCAGCTTTTATTGCTGTAGTTAAATTTTTAATTGATTCAGAATAGTTATCATTGAAAAGGTCAGTTCGTCCCATAGCTAAAAACCTCTGGGTATTCACCTGGGCGAAGCTAGAAGCTCCTAAAATTAGGATAGAAAAAAGAATAATGATTCTGCGCATAGTCATTATTTACAAGGTTTTGATACGCAAAATTACTTCAATTTCAGAATTATAAATAGATTTTATGTTTTTTTAGCGAAATAATCTTTTTATGGTCTATAACACATCTTTTTACTCAAAAAAACGATTTATTTTATCAAGCAAAATTTGAGGTTTTATAGGTTTAGTAATGATATCATTACAGCCTGCCTTGTATATATTTTCTTTGTCTTCTCTACTGGCGATAGAGCTTTGTGCGATGATAGGAATAATAGGATAATACTTTCTCACTTGCAAAGTTGCTTCCAAACCATCCATCTTTGGCATAATCATATCCATAAGAATAAGATCTGGAGAATATTCTTCTAGTAAGTCTAAAACTTCTAAGCCATTTTTTGCATGAATGAGTTTTACATTTGTTTTCTTTAATAAAGCTACATAGAATAAATAATTTACCATCACATCTTCAGCAATAAGTATGAGTTTGTTGCTCCAGTCGTAACTTTGTACTTGTTGAATCTGATTTATTTTTTCATCGTTCATAAAGTTAAGTGGAAGAAGTATACTAAATGTACTACCTAATCCTTCGGTACTTTGAACGTCAATTTTACCGCCAATAAGCTCACTTAATCTGTAGGATACTGCCATTCCTAATCCTTTTCCAGATTTTTTAATCTGAATAAGCCCCCCACTATAACTGTCCATACTAAACAAGGCTTTACACTCTTCCTCACTCATCCCAATTCCATCATCACTCACTGAGATCCTGATTTCGTTGTTCTTTTCAATATTGTATCCAATTTCTATACAGCCATCCTCAGCTGTATATTTTATCGCATTCTCTATAAAGTTTTTAATGATTTGGAGGAAGCGAACAATGTCGGTATATATAAATGTAGATTCTTCTGTTTTTTTAGGGTTGAAAATAAGCTGTTTATCGTGAAGCCCTTGTTTGTGTAGATCATCAACAAAGTGATGAGTCATTTCTTTCAGTTCTTTGTTGATATCAACTTTACTGAAATGAATGCTGAGGTTTTCGGCTTCTATTTTAGAGTAATCTATTAAATCGTTGAGTAATCCTAATAGATTTTGACCGCCTTGATTAATAAAACGGAGGAAGTTGTTTTTGTCATCTTTGTTTAACTTTGGATCTTTAAGTATTTCAGAAAAACCAATGATTGAGTTTAATGGGCTTCTGAGTTCATGAGCCAAGGACGAGATAAATTGAGAGAATTCAGTTTTAGATTTACGAGTAGCCATGGCCTGATTTCTCAATCTAAGATTCATTTCATTCATTTTTAAATGAACTTCAATCCTTTTAATTAACTCTTCTGGGTGAAAAGGTTTCCTAATAAAATCGGAGGCCCCACTATTAAATGATTCAATGGTACTTTCTACTTTTTCCACTGCAGAAACAATAATAATAGGTACCAAGTTTGTGCTTGGATGCTTTTTTAGTTTCCTACAAATGGTGATTCCACTAATATCACCGAGTTCTATGTCTAGTAATATTAAGTCGAAACTATTGGCCCAAGCTTTTGTCAAGCCAATTTTTCCATTTTTTGCTATCATTAAGGCATATTTCTCCCTGAGTGCATTTTTATAAAATGCAATTACATTAGGATCATCCTCTATTATTAATATTCTCTTTTTCGTGTTCACTATTTGAATTTTTTTATAAATTCTGCGATAGATATTAAATTCATGCTATATAAA
>JADGDY010000119.1 GCA_016744655.1 Bacteroidales bacterium
ACCAAATTCAGATATGATAAACATCTTTGCTGTTTGTTTATCTATTTTCATAGGACTATTTCTAAATTTATTAGTGCTAATTTTAAGCTTTACAGAAAATAAATTTAAAATTAAAGATAAAAAAAACAGAGCAGATTTATTAGAACAAACTTTTTATAACCTTTCCTATACGATCGTCATATCATTAATATCATTAGGCATTTTATTTCTTACAACAATTTCATTATTTCCAGATGAATGGTCTTTTTCAATCCCATTATCAAAAATTAGCAAATATCTATTAGACTTTATCGTAAATATAAATTCTCTAATTGGTAAAGCAATCGCACTTATTTTTTATTTTGTGTTTGCCAAAGTAATTGTCACGTTATTAATGATAGTAAAAAGAATATTTAACCTGTTCCGCCAAGAAATTAAAACTGTAAACTTGAAAGAAAAAGTTAATAAAAATGAATATGAAGATTATGACTAAATAAAGCTACAAATAACAGATCCGATTGAGAGGGTTTTGCTATAGTTTCAAATCCTCATCTAACACCAAATTGCGAAAATATTATTTAGTTTTCAGCCACATTTTACAAACTATAGCCTCCTAAACAAACCGTCCTAAAAGGAAACACTGTAACTAATCAGGACAATACCAAAACCGAAAACCGTCACAAAAAGTGACACTCCAATTCCCTCCAAATTTCACCTCCTTTTATATCAACCTAATATCCTGATACTTACAAACTATGGCACGCCAATTGAAAAGGGATAGGCAATAGAAATTCATACCTAGTACTAATCAAAATGAGCTTGTTATTTTATTTATCAGGTGAATAGCAAGCCTTTTTGATAGTCAAGGGATTATTCTGACAAATGTGAATAGATATGAAAGAGAAAATTAAAGTTGTAATTTGTTTGGGTAGCTCTTGCTACAGCCGTGGAAACGCCAAAACATTGGAAATAGTAAAGGATTACTTAGCCATGAACCAGCTAATAGATCAAACCGATTTTAGAGGAAAACTTTGCTCCAATAATTGTAATCACGGACCAGTGCTCAGCATAGGTGACCAAAAACACCTCGATGTAAATGAGTCCAATATCATCAAAATATTAGATGATACTTTCAAAAACAAAACACAGCTTTCGCCTCAAGCTAACCATAGCGAGAAATAGCTAAAAAGAACCAAAAATTTAATAGCATGACTCTCCAATCTATTTACACCGAAAAAAATAATTGTCAGGATTGCTACAAATGTGTGAGACGATGCCCAGTTAAAGCCATCAAAATAGAAGACCATAGTGCTTCTATCATCACAGAGCTTTGTATTAACTGCGGGTATTGTACCACCATTTGTCCGGCGGGAGCCAAAAAGATTAGAAACGATGTGGCCGCTGCCAAACAACTCATCAACAATGGCGAAAAGGTAATTGCCGCCATTGCTCCTGCTTGGGTTTCTGAATTTAGTGATCACAATGCTTCTTCTTTTGTCTCTGCCCTCAAACAGCTGGGATTTCATGAAGTATCTGAAGTGGCATTGGGTGCCGAAATGGTTTCCGAATCGGTGAATGAATATTTACATGAACAAGAATCGGGATTACATATTTCTTCTTGCTGCCCTACCGTGGTGAGTCTTATTCAGAAATACTATCCCGAACACTTGGAAAAAGTAATTCCCATGATGTCGCCTATGTTGGCTCATGCAGCACATTTGAAAAACCTGAATGAAGAAGCTATTAAAATTGTTTTTATTGGCCCTTGTATAGCCAAGAAAAACGAAGCCGAAGAACATGAAGGATGGATAGATGTTTCCCTCACTTTTCAGGAATTGGCAATGTGGCTAGAGCAAGAATCCATCTATTTTGAGGAGGCTAAAAACGAAGAATATTTCTATCCGAATAAAGCTGCTGATGGTTCTTTATATCCTGTTGATGGCGGAATGATTAATAGTTTAAAATCTCGAGCTTCTACAGTTGAATTAGATTTTATGTCTTTTTCAGGACGCAATAGTGTGAAAGATGTATTGAATAATTTGGAAGGTATTCAGACGGATAAATTATGCTTCTTAGAATTGCTATCCTGCAATGGCGGTTGTGTGAATGGTCCTGGTTGTTCCGAAAACAATTCCATTGCCAAGAAACGAGCCAGCATCATCAGAACTCATCAGCAAACTTCTTCTGCCGAAAGATTATTGAAGAATTCCATTTCCATAGATTTGGAATATGCTAAAAGCAAAATACTCATTCCAAAACATTCGGAGGAGGATATTTTAGAAGCTTTGCAATCTATCGGTAAATTATCAAGCAAAGACGAGTTAAACTGTAGTGGTTGTGGTTATGAAAATTGCCGAGATTTTGCCGAAGCTCTTTTGGAAGAGAAAGCCGAAAGCAGCATGTGTGTTTCCTATATGCGAAAGGTAGCACAAAACAAAGCTTCGGTATTATTACAAAAAATGCCCTATGCGGTGGTTATGTGCGATGAAAAATTGAGAATCATTGAATCTAATCATCAGTTTGCGGAAGTTTTGGGCCAAGAAACTTGTGAACTTTTTGATGATATTCCAGGACTTGAAGGCGCTCATTTAAAATCTATTTTTCCGGCTTTCAAACTATTTCAGAATGCCATAAAATTAGACTTGCAGAATTTTGAAAAAGACATCAGGATAAATGGAAAACTTTATCATTTGTCTCTTTTCACCATACAAAAGCATAAAATAGTTTGTGGAATACTAAGAAATCTCCATTCGCCAGAAGTAAGAAATGAGGAGGTCATTAAGCGAACCAAGGAAGTAATTTTGGAAAACTTGTCCACCGTACAACAAGTGGCTTTTTTGTTGGGCGAGAATGCCGCGAAAACGGAGAGCATGCTCAATACTATTGTTCAATCCTATGAAGATTCAGAACATGTACAGTAGCGAACTTTTCATAGATGTGAAATATCAACAGGTTTGCAAACACAAAAAAGTGGTTTGTGGCGATGTTTTTCTTTCTCGTCGCTTAAAAGAAGAGAATCGTACCTTGGTGGTATTAGCCGATGGATTGGGTAGTGGAATTAAAGCCAATATGCTGGCTTCCCTCACCGCAGGCATGATTGTTAATTTTATGTCCTTAAACGAGCCATTGGAGCGTTTTACCGAGACTATCATGAAAACCTTACCCGTTGACCCGTTTCGCAAAATTGGCTACTCTACCTTCACTATTATAGATATTGATTCCGATGGCGAAACTAGAATCATAGAATATGGAAATCCACCTGTGCTTCTCATCAGAAATGGTGAATTGATAAAACCAAATCGTCAACTTTTAGCATTGTCGTCAGAAATAGAGCATCCTCAAAATTTGTTCAACTGGAATTTCCAGGCACAAAAAGACGATAGAATCATTTATATGACCGATGGAATTAGTCAGTCGGGAATCGGAAGAAAAGACATGCCTTTTGGTTGGGAAATGAACTCGGTACAATCGTTTCTAAAAATCAACACCCAAAAAAACCCTAAAATATCGGCCCACCATTTAAGCAAAAAACTACATGCTCAAGCATTAAACAACGATATTCAAAAGGCAAAAGACGATATGACTTGTGGGGTGATTCATTTCACTAAACCCCGACAATTATTACTTTGTACCGGACCTCCTTATAGTAGAAAAAATGATAAACTATTAGCCGAAAAAGTGGAGAAGTTTGAAGGAAACAAAATTCTATGTGGAGGAACTACATCTGAAATCATCTCAAGAGAATTAGATAGAGAAATAGAAGTAGATATGGAATCTGCAACACCTACGCTCCCTCCACTATCAAAGATTGAAGGAATAGATTTAGTTACAGAAGGTATTTTAACCTTGGGTAGAATATCAACACTCTTAGAATCAAACAGTATATTAGAAGAACCAGAAAATACACCTGCTGGAAAAATCATTCAACAGTTTATTGACAACGATGAAATATACATCATCATTGGAACCAAAGTGAATAATGCACATCAAGATCCCACTTTACCAGTGGAGTTAGAAATACGAAGAAATGTGATGAAAAGGATAGCTCATTTACTAGAAAGTAAATTTCTGAAACGAGTAATTGTAGAATATTTATAAGAATAAAGACAGAATAATATGATTAAAAACAATGCCATGTTTATTAGAAGGGAGCTCCTCACTCGTCTTTGTACTCAATTGCAAGAAGGTGGTTCATTAGAGCTCATCGACCGCATTCCTTTGGAGATGAAACCAAGGAATAATAGTCATATTCGTTGTTGTGTGCATAAAGATAGAGCAGTTTTAAAATATAAACTAATGGCTTGTTTAGGATTCAATATTGAGGATGAATCTGATGAACTGACTCCCCTATCGGAATATGTAAAAATTACTGAAGAAAAAGAAGATATTACCGATGTGAGGTTGACGGTAGTTGACGAGGTTTGCCTGTCTTGCAGTCCTGGAAACTATGTAGTCACCAATATGTGTCAGTCTTGCGATGGCCGACCTTGCCAAGTAAATTGCCCTAAAGATGCCATTAACTTCTCCAGCGGAAGAGCACAAATAGATGCTAATGATTGTGTAAACTGCGGTTTATGTTTAAAGTATTGTCCATTCCATGCCATTATTTATACTCCGGTACCTTGTGAAGAAGCTTGCCCTGTTGATGCCATTTCAAAAGATAAAAACGGGATAGCCAATATCAATCACGATTTATGCATCTTTTGTGGTCGTTGTTTTGAGGCTTGTCCATATGGCGCTGTGATGGAAAAATCACATATTGTGAACATCTATAAAGCCTTAAAATCTGAGGAGGAAATGATTGCTCTGGTAGCTCCAGCACTTTATGGCCAGTTTGCTGCCAGTCCTGAACAGGTTCATGCAGCTATAATACAACTGGGCTTCGATAAAGTTGTTGACGTTGCCGTAGGAGCAGAAATAACTGCACAAAAAGAAGCACACGAGCTAGAAGAAGAAATACTTGGAAATCCGGACCAAAAAATGACTACATCTTGTTGTCCATCTTACCAGGAATTGGCTAAAAAACATCTCACTAATCTAGAAGAAAAACTATCCACAACTCAAACACCACTCTACTATACCTCGGAACTTGTAAAACAAGAAAATATAAATGCTAAATTGGTGTTCATCAGCCCTTGTATGGCTAAGAAACATGAAGTTTTTGCTACCAAGGTTGCCGATTATACTTTAAATTTTGAGGAGCTTGGTTCTATGCTAGCAGCCGCTGAAATAGAAATGCAGAGCATTAAAATAGAAGAAACAGAAAAGAAGAATTTAGAAGCACGAGTATTCTCCTATAGTGGCGGAGTTACAGAGATGGTAAAAAGTCATCTTCAAAGTACAGAAGGTTTAAAAGAGACTAAACTTTCAGGTTTTTCAAAGGAGAATATAAAACAATTAAAAGCATTGGCTTTAGGAAAAAGCGATTATAATTTCTATGAAATTATGGCCTGCGAAGAGGGTTGTGTGAATGGCTGTAATACTATTGCAAAACCAAGTTTAGCCAAGCGACAGATTAAAAAATATTCATCAAATAATTAAAATCATGAGCGATAAAATACATATCAGAATTTGCGTAGGTACCTATTCTTACATTATGGGTGGTGCTGAATTGATGAATTTAAAAGAAGAAATACCAGAGAAATATCAAGAATTAGTGAAGATTGATGCAGCTGTTAGTCTTCCCAATTGTGATGAAAAAACGATGAAACCACCCTTTGTAGAAATTAATGGTGAATTGATTTGTGAGGCCTCAAAAGAAACTATTCTACTGAAAATTCAAGAAATAATAGAAAGCGAGAAGTAGTAAGTTCTTCCTGCTAATTAAAGATTCATTCTATAACAATCGATACTATAGCCGTAGTGTCACTAATGCTAAAAGCTACCTTGGGACGGTAGCTTTTTTTATTTAGTTGCTGTAAGAAAACTCCGTTAACTTCGTTACGGTATTCCAGAAAACAGTCATTTACTCATGTAAACTCCTTAATTTTCTGAAACACCAAGCCTCGTTCTCGAAGCTTTCTTTTCAGCCACTTATAAATACTATAGTTGTATTACCTATACAAGAGATTCTACAGACCAAATTAAGCCGTTTAAAGCGTTTATTTATTCGCTTTATACTTCTTAGCTTCCATGCGAGCCCAATCGTTTATAAGCGCTTTTTGATTGTCATCTAATGCCTTTTCAGGATTATGTTCTAGGTATTTTGATGGCGGCATATCTCCATCTTTAGTTAGAGTGGCAATTTCTTTTAGTTTACCAGCACTTTTGATATTGCTGTATTCTGAACCAAAATAATCGAAGTTTAATTCTTCTTTACCATCCTCATTTTTGGAATCTGTATTGTGGCAGCCGTAGCATGAATTATCGATAATAGCTTTCACATCAACTGGCATATTTAATCCGCCTTCTTCAGGGATTATATTATCGTTTGGCTGATTTTGCGAGGTGAAATTAAAAAACAAAAAGCTGCCAATTACAGCTGTGAGAATAATGGAATACTTTTTCATAATACAAGTTTTTAAGGTTTCCTTCAAAATTAAACAAAAGAATACAATGAAATGGTGTTTAAGAGTTTTTTAGTAAACAGAAAAAAATTATTCGAAGGAGCAACACAGTTCTCCCAAACTGTGATTTTATTTAATAATTCGAATTTTTCAAAAATGCAGTTCGGGAGAACTGGTTTACTCGTAATCAATAAAATTATTTAAAAATAGCCTAAATCAAGCATTTTAAGTAAAAATCACCTTTTGGGGATTCTATATTTCAATCACTTACAAATTTGTTTTGATTTAAGCGCTTTTCGCTAAAAATGAATGTAGTAACACTAGAGAAGCACGAGTAGCAAATAGAGCCCATTTACAGGCAAATTTGTAGTTTTTAGGCAAAATTCATTTTGTTAAACCACTTTTGGCTTCAAGATGTACAATAAGCTGGAATGGTTGGGTGGATTTTTACGAGCTTTGAAATTTGAGTAGGCTCCTTTGAAAAAAGCAGAGAAAAGATGCAGTGGATTCTTTTTATACTTTTCTGAAAGTAAACTCACATAATAGGAATCAAATTTCATGGGAACGATTTTATGCATTTTAAAACCATGCTTTTCAAAAAGTAATTCTACATTCTCTTTTTTGAAATGATGGAGATGACGAGGAACATCTAAACCAGCCCAAAATTTTTCATAATGATGAGCATCCCAAGAATCTAAATTAGGCAAGGCAATAAAAAGTGTTCCATTGGCTTTTATCAGTCTTTTTAACTCGGCTACTCTTTTTTGCAAATCACTTACATGTTCTAATACATGCCACATGGAAATCACATCGAAAGAATCAGAAGCTAACTCCTCTAGTTTTTCCTCTCCAAAAACTTTTAAATCGTAATTGCTTTTTGCAAAACTTCTGGCTTCTTCATCGGGTTCAATTCCTGTACAATTCCATCCTCTTTTTTTAAATTCATTGAGAAATTGTCCGGTGGCACATCCAATATCCAAAATAGATTCTCCATCTTTTTTGATATTTGATACCAATTCGTATTTCTTTCCAAGCGTATAATTCCTTACTTGTTGATATAAAAATCCGAATAATCCCTGGTTGGAATTACTATGAGAAATATATTCTTCGCTTTTATAATAGGGCGATAAAGCTTCTTTTGTTGGACGTGGATTAGTGAAATGAAAGCCACATTTCTTACACATACAAATACCAAATTCCTCTTGCGTGAGAAAATAATCTTTGGTTTTAAATGCTTTTTGCAGTTTTATTGAACCACATACGGGGCAATTTTTTAAAATCTCTGTTTGATGTTCCACGTGAAACTTTCTTTTTTATCTTCCTAAATAAACTAATAATACACTAATATCGGCAGGACTAATACCACTTATTCTGCTCGCTTGACCAATTGAAGCAGGTTTCATTTTCATTAACTTCTCCCTTGCTTCATGCGACAAAGATAGAAGTTTATCATATTCAAAATCCTTGCTCAAACTTATATTTTCAAACTTCTTAAGCTTGTCAGCTATCTCTCTTTCCTTCTCAATATATCGCTCATACTTAATTAAGATTTCTACCTCATCCAGTATCTCACTATCATAATCTTCTAAACAATCTAGATAGTTTTTAAGAGACTCAGAATGCTCAATTAATCCTTTAAGATAAACCTGTGGGCGTGTCAAGATTTGAGCAAAACGAGTCTTTTGTTTTAGACCCTGACTTTTATTAGCTATCAAATACTCGTTTAACTCTTCTGGTAAACCACTCGTTTTACCTAAGAATTTTATAATTTGCTCAACTGTATCACGCTTTCTCAACATTATTTGATAACGATCCTCTGATGCTAATCCTAATTTGTAAGACTTTTCAGTCAATCTAAAATCAGCATTATCTTGCCTTAAAAGAATTCTATACTCCGCTCTAGAAGTAAACATACGATAAGGTTCATCCACTCCTTTTGTAATCAAATCATCGATTAGAACTCCAATATAAGCATCACTTCTACCTAGAATAAATTCATCTTTTCCGTATACTTTTAAGTGCGCATTTATACCGGCCATCATTCCTTGGGCAGCTGCTTCCTCGTAACCTGTTGTTCCATTAATCTGACCTGCAAAATACAATCCTGAAATTAATTTAGTTTCTAGGGTATAATTTAATTGCTCTGGAGGGAAAAAATCGTACTCTATAGCATAACCAGGACGAAATATTTTTGCGTTTTCGAAACCTGGAATTTCTCTTAATGCTTGTAATTGTACATGATCAGGCAAAGAACTTGAAAATCCATTTATATAATATTCTACTGTGTTCCATCCTTCAGGCTCTACAAACAATTGATGTGAATCTTTACCGCTAAACCTATCGATTTTATCTTCTATGCTTGGACAATATCTGGGCCCGATTCCTCCAATTCTTCCGGTAAACATGGGTGAAAATTCGAAACCAGTTCTCAAAGTATTATGTACAGTAAGATTAGTATAAGCTAAATAACAAGAACGCTGTTTGTCCAATTTCGGAGTGTCTAAATAACTAAACTTTCCTGGTTCTTCATCACCAGCTTGTTCTTCTAGCTTGGAATAATCAATGGTTCTTCCATCAACTCGAACAGGAGTTCCAGTTTTCATTCTATCTGCTCTAAAACCAAGTTCAACTAATTGTTCAGTAATTCCTGTACTACCCTTCTCTCCCATTCTTCCGCCAAACAGAACTTTATCTCCAATAAACATCTTTCCATTTAGAAATGTCCCATTGGTTAATACAACAGATTTTGCTCGAATCTCTTGTCCCATTTGAGTTCTAACTCCAACAACTTTATTATCGTCAACTATTAATTCGTTGACTTTATCTTGCCAAAAATCTAGATTTTCTGTTGCTTCTAACATATCTCTCCATTCCTCGGAGAAACGCATTCTGTCGCTTTGTGCTCTCGGACTCCACATAGCAGGTCCTTTGCTACGATTAAGCATTCTGAACTGAATCATACTTCTATCAGTAACAATACCACTATAGCCACCTAAAGCATCAATCTCGCGAACAATTTGACCTTTTGCAACTCCACCCATTGCAGGATTACAACTCATTTGTGCAATCTTATTTAAATCCATTGTGATGAGCAAAGTTTTTGAACCCAAATTTGCAGCAGCTGCTGCAGCTTCTGAACCAGCATGGCCAGCACCAACTACAATGACATCGTATATAGGAAACATTTCAAAATTTTGTTCCACGTGAAACCTGTCTTTTACGTTTATAATGTTATTTTCTAAATTAAAACTATATTAAGGGAAGTTATTTACTTTCTCTTATGGGATAGGTTTATTTTTGCGGCTGCAAAGATAGGTAATAATCTTCTTTTTGAGTCATTAAGATCTTATCATCCGGATCTTTGTCTTTATAACCCAATAAATGAAGTAAACCATGAATAAGAATTCTATTAAATTCATCTTCGAAACTTACTTTATTCTTGATTGAATTCTCTTGAATCATATCAAGACTCATATAAATTTCTCCTATAATCATATTTCCTCGATTATAATCGAATGTAATAATATCAGTATAGGTATCATGATCTAAAAACTCCATATTGATTTTATGAAGTTCTGCATCTTTAAGAAATGTATAGGAAAGTTTTCCAAATACATAATTCTCTTCCTCGATGGCTTTTAACAGCCATGAGGAAGTCAATTTATGAATAGGTATATTCTTGCTAGGATACTTATTTTGAAATAAAATTGCCAAAATTAAGCCTTAACAGTTTGGTTTGCAGTGCTAAAGTATGCTTGTAACGAGTTTACTCTAGAAACTGCCAATTCTTTGTTGATACTGCTTATTTTAAAGCCAAGTTCAACACATTTTTCCTCTTCATTATACTCGATTACATCTGTTAGACTTTTCATCAGATAAAGTCCATGTCCTATGTCTTCGTAATTCTCTATACTAATATCAGTAGGATCTGGATAATTATTAAAATCGAAACCTGGACCATCATCTTTTATACTAAAAAATAATCCTTTGTTTTTTGATTCGAATAAAATTCGAACCTCAGATTCCGTATTCTCTTTATTACCATGAACAATACTATTGGTTACCGCTTCGTTTAGCGCAACCAAAATATTAGAATAGTAAGTAGAATTTACATTATAAACATCGGAGATTTGCTCCACAAATTCTTCTAACTTATGTATTTCGGATAAATCGGATTTAATTATTAATTCTTTACTTCTCAACATCATCATCAATATTATCAAACTTATAAAAGTATTCGTCCACCTTCTTTTTATAATATTGGTTAAAGTCCAGTGGAATAGTTTTCATCAAATTTAAATCTTTTTCTTTAATCTCCTTATACTTCAAAAATTCTTTTGGGTTACTTCTTTTTACATTTTTTCCTTCTTCACTCTTACGCTCTTGTTCCTTCTCCCTCTGACGCTCAGCTTTTTCGGACTTTAAAAGCCTTGTCATTATGTTTTGTTGACGCTTTAAAGTTTCTTGAGAAATCATCTTATTCACTAAATCTTTCTCCGTTTCTTCCATTTGCTTCATGAGTCCATCTAAACCACTTGGCTTTCCTCCTGTTTCTTCCATCATCTGGTTTTGGTACTCTTCCATCATCCTTCTAATCTTTGCCTGTTCAGCTGCCATGCGAGCAAATTGCTCACTCATACCTTGACCTTGCCCACTTTTTCCTTTTTGTCCTTTTTCTTTTCCTTTTTTCTGTCCAGGTTTTTTTCCGTCTTTCATTTGCTTTTGCATCTCTTTCATTTGATTGTTGAGTTGCTGTTGCAATTGTTTCATACTTTTAGCACTTGGTTTACCAGAACCAGGTTTAGGACAACTTTTAGAATTTCCACTGGAATTCCCTTTCATCATATTATTCATCATCTCATCCATTTGTTCCATAGATTCAGCTAACATTAATGCCAGCTGATTTAATGATGTCATAATAAAATGCTGTTCTTTTGATGCTTGAGCTACTTTATGTGCTTCTAAGAAATCAGTAGTAGATTGTAATCTATAATCAATTTTATTGAATTCCTTTAAAATAAAAGGCTGTACCGCTGGCTGTCTTTTAGCTAAAGCAGATAAACTATCTCTAACACTTTGCAATTTAGATTCCATGGAAAACTGTTTTCGCACTAAAGCATTATAGCTGGGATCCATATCTTCCATTGACAATAAAGTATCTAAAATATCTTCTTGGGTAAAACTGAGTTTTATCAGTTGATCGAGAATTTCACGGAGATTTTCCATGTCCTCTCCCATTTGCTCCATGGCATTTTGCTCCATCTGCATTTGCATTTGCTCTGCCATATCTTGCATTTCTTCTCCTGCTTCCTGTTGTTTTTCGGAAGCTTTTTCCATTTTATTATCCTCTAGCTGTTCTTGTGCTTCTTGTTGTAAACTATCTATTTTGGCTTGTTCTTCCTTTTTCATATCTAAAGAATTTGGCTCCTCTAGACTTTTATTCAAGCTATCTAATTTTGAAAACTCCTTTTTAATATCCTCAAATGAATTATTGATACTGTCTTGTTTTTGATTCAATCTATCAGAATCAGATTTCTTGCTATCCTTGGTTTCTTCAGCTAATTTCTTTTGTTCATCTGCCAACTTTTTAAGTTCATCAAGGTTTTCTTCCATGCGCATCTCAAACTCCAATTGTTTAAACAATTCCAAATTCCTGTCCAGCTGTTCTTCTAAATCTTCTGAATTCAACTCCATTTGCTCCAGCAATTCGTTGCTGTTCTCCTTATTCATCTCCTCCAGCATCTTTCTAAGCTCCTCCATCTTCTTTTTGGTCTCTTCGTCCATAACCTGCTCAAAAAGCTCCTGAAGCTGTTCTTGCTTATCTAGAATCCGCTGATTTTTCTCTAAATCTTCGTTTTGTTGATTAATGTCTTTGCTTTGCTTTTGGAAATCCTCAATATTCTTCTGTAATTCCTCTTGTTCCTTGAGGAGATCTTCCATTTTCTTTCGATCTTCCCAACTCATCAATTCTTTATCTATTAATTCCTTTTTGAAATCCTTTAATCTTTTTTGTAGATCTTTCCATTCTTCCAAATTATTAGCCAATTCATTTTTTAGACTGTCAGAGTTTTGATTTCTCTTTTCTATTAACTCATCTTGACTATCAAAATGGTAAACCTCTTTTTGTGAACGGGCTGATTTAGGACCATTCCATCTGTCATTATCAGAAACACTAAAATAATAAGTAATGTCTAATCCTTTTTCTTGATTGACTTCCTCTAAATCTAGATAAAAATAAAAACGTTGAGGTTTAGTATTTGGATTAATACTCACATTCTGACGAATTTTTTCATCTCCTTTTTCAATATATAGTTTGAGTGAAGAAAATCCATAATCATCATCAATCATTCCATTGAAATAAAGTAATTTGGAATTTAGACTATCTTCTACAGTTTCCACTTGAATTCTAGGATATTCATCAGGAATCATTTGTACCATCCAAGATAAACTATCGCTTTTGTGGAGATATTGATTGGAAGAGTATATACTATAATCTTTAGTTTCATCAATGGTATCTGTTAAAACAAATAAGTTATCGTTTATATTATAGAATTTAGATGTTTTGTTCTGCTCAAAAATCAAACTATCGCTATGTGCAGTTTTAATATGATATTGTAAAACACTACCTACAGGAACTCTTAAATCGTTAATGTTCTTTTCTACTCTATTGGATAATTGTGTGTATTTGGGCGGAAAGATTTTAATCTCCAAATTATTAAACACAGCTTTAGGAAAAACTTCTAATCTATATTTTTCGGTTTGAAATTCATATCCGTCAGAAATAGTGAAGTCAATCGAATTTCTAAGATTCCTAAAAGTGTAAACAAATACATTTCCACTTTTTTTAGTCAATAAATATCTACTATTTTTATAATTAATATAAAGACGATCGGGCCATTCCTCCCCAATAATTTTTATTTGTAATTCGAAATCATCTTTTTGAAAGGCACTTAATTTCTCATTTACAACTTCAATGGTAAAAGGCCATTCTCTTTCAAACTCTTGCTCATACTGCACCAATCTTTTTGTGGGTTCCTCTACATATTTAGGTTGAATAAGCCAAGTTAGAAATATGATGAATAAAGGAATAAGAAGATATTTGGCATATTTAAGATTCGAACGAAAATCAACAGCTTTTAATAGTGGAAAAGGTTTAATCTTCTCAGCCTTTTGTGAAATTCCTGCTTCTATTAATAACCTTTGATTTTGATCTATATTTTCAAGATTTTGTAATTGAAGTACATTACTCAATTTATCGTTGATCTCAGGAAAATGTTTGCCAATAATCTTAGATGCATCTTGATAATTAATATGTCTATAAATTCTGAAGAGGGCAAGAACTGGTAACAATATAAACTTACCAAATATTCCAGTAAAGATGATTAAGAATGAGTAAAATAGTATGGTACGAGTTAGTACTGAGAAATGTAAAAAATACTCACTAATAGCAAGTACTATGAATAAACTCAAAGAAATAAGAAACAAATACAAAAAGCCTTTAATAATAAGATTCTTATAATACTTATTAATAAAGGCATCCAGTTTCTTTATGAGAATATCATAATTATTGGTGCTCAATTTTATGGGATTTGCGTCAATTATTCAGCAGTTTCTTCAGAAACTTCTTCATTGGAATCTTTTACCTCTTGTTTAACTTCCTCTTTTGGTGTTTCATTGTCAAAATCGCTCATGGGTTTCAAATTATCAGGAATGGCTTCTTCCTCTTCTTCACCAAACAAAGGGAATACATCTAATACAGAACTTAAAGCAATAGCAGGGATTTCAAATGGAACCATCATCGATTCCAAATTATCTTCAACACGCTCAAAAGTCTGTTTCACACTATTTGCTGCTACCAAAAAGTGATTGGTAATCTTACTAACCTTGGCAGATTTTTCATCAAAATCTTCCCAAGTAACTTTAGCTTTATACCAATATTGACCATCCTCATAATTTACAATTTCTGAGAAATTAGTTTTTGATATTCCAGCAACTACTATATCACCGCTACCATACTGTTCCATGATTTCATAGATACGAGTCTCCGCTTCAGTGAAATTTATTGCTTCCACTAAATATGTTTCGTTGGCACGTACTTGCTTTCCATGCTCATCAATTTTCTGATATTTTACTTTACAACTAAACCAAGTTTGCATAATCTTTCTTTATATATAATGCAAAAATAACAAAACCAATCAGCTTCAATACCACCAAAACACCTTTTTATCCATAAACATCAATATTTAGGATTTTTTGGGAGTTAGACTTAAAAAAGATAGAAAACATGAGCTTTGTACACAGCATAAAGATCTACAAACTATAAAATTGAATAGCTTATCAACAGTTGTTAATAACAGGTTTGCGCGCTATTAACAATTATTGTTGAAATCCTGTTGATGACTTGTTAATTTAAAATGAAAAGTATGGGGTTATGAACATAGATGCTAGGGTTACACTAAAAAGGCAAAAGTTTTCAGAAGTTATCAGGGGTTCTTAACTATGAATTAACATCTCATTTTCCGAAATGAACAAAAATAATTCTCACACTGAGGTTTTCAACACGATGTTAATAAGCAGGTCAAAAACCTGATTTTTAATACTAAGTTTATGTTTAAAAACACTTAAAAGTAGATCATTTAGAAAAAGTCAAATAAATTAAGCTAAAGTTATAACGATATTAACAGCCTTATATATTAATATTAAATAGTTTTAAATTTAAAATAAGATAATATATAAATATAGGATATGTTTAAAAC
>JADGDY010000120.1 GCA_016744655.1 Bacteroidales bacterium
CCTCCACACCCATGGCTACTAATGTATTATTCACTAATGATTCAACCATTTCGCCACTTAAACGAGCATCTCGTCCAACTACAATTTTTATTTTTTCTTGGCCCGAAGACTTGTAAATGAAATTAGCATAAGCTGATGAGAAGTCTACAATATCAGCTGGAGTAAGGCTTTCACCTTGTTTACCGCCAATTGTTCCTCGAAAACCGGATATAGATTTTATTAATGTCATAAGGAGTATTTTGATGTTATGCGTTAATTTTCGACAAAAATAGAACATTTCCATTTTAGTAGCATCAATTTTCATAATTTTGCGGTCAATAATTTTATTTATGAGCGAAGAATTCGATCAGTTTTCAAGTGAGGACCTGCATAATATGAAGGAAAGATTTTTTCAAATGAAAGAATCTAATGGGACTATGTATTTTGATGTGGATGAATATGAGGCCCTTATGGATACTTTTTTTACAGGTGAAGACACTGAAAACCTAGAAATTGTATTAAACCATGCCCTTGAACAACATCCTGGCAACTATGACTTTCTTCTAAAGAAGGCTCAGCTTTTTGCTATGTATGGCCAAGATGAACAAGGTTTACAAATATTAGACGACTTAAAAGGTTTTGCAGCCGATGCTGATTACTATATGGTTAGAGGCACTCTATTATCAAATTTACAGAAATATAGAGAAGCCATTGAAGAATATACCAAGGCTTTACACAATGGTCAGGATTTGGAGGATATTTACGCTAATATAGCTTTCGAATATGAAAACTTGGAGCAATACGACAAAGCAATTGACTTTTTGACTAAGGTTGTGACCATAAATCCAGAAAACGAACCAGCACTTAATGAGATTGGTATCTGTTTTGAAATGAACAATCAATCCAAGGAATCTATAGTATATTTTAATAAATTCATCGATAAACATCCTTACTCTAGATCAGCATGGTTTAACTTGGCAATTGCTTTTAATAGTTTAGGAAAAAATGAAAGAGCAATAGATGCTTATGAGTTTTCATTAGCCATTGATGAAAATCAGCCTAGTGCCTTTTTTAATATTGCCAATATTTATGCTGGCTTAGAAAATCATCCTAAGGCCATAGATTATTATCGCAAAACCCTAACAAAAGAATCCCCCGATGCCATCACTTATTATTATATGGGTGAGTCTTTTGAGAAGATGGATAGATTTGATGATGCATTGGAAGCATATACCAATTCTCATCACATCAATACGGGATTTCATGAAGCCATATTAGGAATGACTCGTTGTTACTATAGCATAGGTGACGAAGAGGAGGCCTACAAACAATTAGATGTGGCTATTAAACTAGATGAACCCTTTCCTCTATTTTGGAGTATTAGAAGTTTGAAGTTGGACGAGTTAGGCTTTTTCAAATTGGCTCATACTGCACTCATTCGACTTGTACGCTATTACCCCGACGAGATTATTTACAGTATGAGTATGGCGGTTCTTTATAACAATCATGACTTAAACCAATCTATTAGAATCCTCGATGATATTATCAGTCACCAAACAGATTCTGATAAACAAGCTTTAGGATTATATCTCAAAAGTCTCTATTTACTTAAGTTAGGAGAAGAAATTGATGGAGTTATTTGCTTTAAAAAAGCCATAGCACTCAACAAAGAAGAGTTTAGAAACCCATTAATTCAAAGTGAATTGAATAATAACAAACATGAGGTTTTAGTTGATATTATAAAAGAACATCAGCTATAATAATCTCTCAAGTCGCATTTTACTATCAAATGATTTTTTGTATCTTTATTATAAATAACATTATATGAAAGAATTTATCAGTCTGTTTTTTAAAGGAATGGCCATGGGTGCCGCTAATGTAATCCCTGGAGTTTCTGGAGGAACCATTGCTCTAATCACCGGTATTTTTGAGCGCCTAATCAATGCCATTAAATCTTTTAACCTCAATGCCATCAAGTTACTATTTTCAGGTAAGATAAAAGCTTTTATTGAACATACTGACCTCTATTTTTTGATTGCAATTTTTGGAGGAGTAGCTGCTTCAATCATTAGTGTTGCTCGATTATTCGATTTCCTATTCGAACATTATCCAGTTTATATTTGGTCATTCTTTTTCGGCTTAATTATAGCCTCTGTTATTTTTGTGGGCAAGACTGTTGAAAAATGGAAAATCAGTGTCATTATATCTTTTATCATTGGAGTTATTGCTGCTGTAAGTATTACCCTGCTCACTCCTGCTTCTGAAAATGATAGTTTTGTTTATTTAATGCTTTGTGGTGTTGTAGCGGTTTGTAGTATGATACTTCCTGGCCTATCAGGTTCATTCGTTTTAATTCTCATGGGAAATTATCAATTGGTAATGATTGATGCCATTAATGATATGAGAGTTGATATTCTACTTCCTGTTGTACTCGGTTCTATCGGAGGATTATTAGGTTTCTCTTATATTTTATCATGGGTTTTCAAGAAATTCCGTGACCAAACCATCAGTACGCTTACAGGATTTATTTTAGGCTCATTAGGTATTATTTGGCCTTGGAAAGAGGAAATCATCAAGAACTTCAGTGGCAAAGACAAAGTAGTCGGTTACGACTATCAGCTACCGGCTATGAACTTAGAGTTTTTTATTGCTTTAGCCCTAATTATCGGTGGTTTCGTTGTTATTTGGCTGATGGAAGTTCAGGCTTCTAAAAGTGGAAAAAGTGAGAAAAAATAGACTTTAGCTTTAGTCCTTTTCAGAAGGCTCATCAATGGGTTTATTATGCCAATAAGATGCTAAAATAGAACCTGTGATATTCATTAAAGGGCCAAAGATAGTAAGAGCTAGTCCCATAGTAGCAATTTTTCCTAGTGAATTAGCAATACCCAATGCCACATCTCCATTCTATATACCACTTCGATACCAATTGTTCCGTATTTTTTTATTTAGCTTTAACAATCAAGCATCCCAATAACCAATAGTATTGCCTGACAAATTATGAATTAAAATTTGCACAAATAGAATTGTCAGCTAACAAAACCACTAAGGTAAAGCCTGTTACATCATAGCCAGCCCCAGATGAAGACCAAGTATTTTCTCGTTTTACCTAATACTCCCAAGTTTCCCCAAGTGTAGCATTATCATCAACCCAATGACTTGTATCTACACTCAGGTTCTCAACGATATTTACCCAATTATGTGTTTTAAAAAATCTTCTGTTTTCGAAAATAGGTTCAGTGATATTCGAAAATGAATCATGAAATATTATCCGAACACTTTCGTAGATTAAATCAACTTCAGAAGACACTAAACAAACTCGCCTTCCACTGGAATTAAAGTCGAAGTTGAAATTCTGTGATATTAAGTTTAACTGAAAGAAAATAATTGATATAACAAAAGTGTTTTTTTCATTTGTGGTTATTTGAGTAATTATACCATTTAAAAACCATATTGATTGATATAATTCGTTTCTATTTCTCTTACTTTTCAAAAGAAATGATTTCCATAGCTATGGCTATGCAAAGAATTTATTTCTCAATTAAGAAAAATATAATTCAATTTGTTTATCCATCATACGGATATTTAAATGGTATTATAAAGTATTGTTCGTTTTAAATATGCGAAAGCAAACGATTTAATCAAATATAAGACTTTTTCGATTCTATTTCCCAGTAAAACAAGGTTCAATACGAATAAATATGATTCTCCAATAGATTGATTACTTAATGGTTAATATCAAGAAAAAGGATAGTCAACTATATCATATATCCAATGAATGCAATTTCTCATTTTCTCCAATTCAGCATTGTTAAATCTTTAAAAATATCTGTTTTCATCTAATAGTTATCCAATAAAATGACTAACTTTAAATGCATTATCAATTTGGGATACTATTTCTATATTATTTCGGTTTTATATAAACAGAACAATTACTGCAGAGAATAAATGCAAGTCAGACTAACCGTCATACTATTAAGTTGGTTGATCATCAATCAGGCATCCTCACAAGAGATGGCTGGCTTGGTGCATTCCAATCATGCTGGGACAGATGTTCTGCTTAATAATCCTGCTGGTATGCATCATCAAAAAGATTGGCTTTCCATTCACTTGATTACTGCAGATGTATTTTTCTCTAATGATTATCTATACTTGGCAAAAGAGGAATTTAAATTTTTCGATTTGTTTTCTGGGAATTTAGATGTCCCATTGCATCCTACAGGATATAGTGACGGTGAAAGACCTTTTTATATATACGACAGGTCAGGAAATACTCGACTCGACTTTGATATAAAAATACAAGGCCCATCTGCTATGTTTGTTAAAAACCAACATGCCTTTGGTGTATTTACGGCAGCCAAAAGCTTTATGCATGTGAGAAATATAACTCAAGAATTGGGTAGAACTATTTATTACGGTTTTGGTTATGGTCCTCAACACGATGAAGCTTATCATCTAAAAAATTTCAACACCAGCTATGTAGGATATGGGGAAATAGGCATTAGTTATGCATACCAGCTCAATCAATTATTATTTAGCAACTGGAGCTTTGGTATTAGTATCAAACGACTATTTGGTGTTGGCGGCACCTATTTTCATGTAGACAACTCTGATTACAATGTAATTAATGATACCACACTTGATTTATACGCACTTGATGCTAATTTGGGTTTTGCATTCCCTTCGGATTATGATACTGATGAATTCCCTACTAACCCTTTGGTAAATGGCAAGGGTTGGGCTTTTGATTTAGGTGTAGAATATCAAGCTTTATTAGACAGGCAAGGAAAAGCGCAAGCCACAAAAGCATGCGGACAAAGACACTATGATTATAAATATAGAATTGGCGTGAGTTTAATGGATTTAGGTTATATCAATTTCAAGAATAATGCACAACTTCATGAATATGCTAATACAGATTACACATGGGAAAACATTGACACCACAAATTACGAAAACTGGAATCAATTTATACAAGAAATAAGCTATCGGTTTTATGGAGATCCAAAGGCATCTTTAAAAGCAGATAATTTCAAAATGTGGCTCCCCTCCTCTTTAAATATTAATGCAGATTATAATTTTGAGAACGGATTGTATGCCAATGCTAGTTTAGTTTATAGTTTCCCTTTTAAAGGAAGTTTTATGAGGAAGCCTTCGGTTTTATCTCTCACTCCACGATACGAAAAATCCAATGTAGAAGTCAGTCTTCCATTGAGCCTTTATCAGTGGAAATATCCAAGAGTTGGGTTGGCAGTTAGGCTATATTACCTCACTGTAGGTAGCGACTATTTTACTTCACTAATGGGTTGGCACGATTTCAATGGTATGGACCTTTATTTTTCGATTAAAGTAAACATTGGAAAAGGAAGCTGTGAAAAACGCAATAAAATAAACCCTTGTGGAGATGCCTTGAATAAATTTCCTTGGTCGAAATAAATCTAGAGACCAATATTTACGACTATAAAATTTGAAAGGTTTAAAAATTGGAATTGATGAAATCTTTAACTGTAAGCTATTGTATATCATCACTAATTGTGATACAATATTAGTTTTCTTTCACTAGCTATTTTGAGATGCTCTTTTTTGTTCAACCCAATTTTAGGCGGCAAGAGATGATTAACTGTTAACTTTTTCCTCTATCTTTATAAAAATTTCTATCATGAAAAAAGCCATAGCTATCGTCTTTATTTTGAGTATCTGTTTTCAATTAAGTGCTCAAGAAACCAAAAGCAGAAAAGAAATTAGAGCAGAGAAAAAAGCTCAAGAAAAAATTCAACAAGATGCCAGAAGAATCGTTCAAGAACAATGGGTGAAGGATACTACTTTTGTATTGGAAGCCCAACGTGTTTCTAATAAATTGGGTGAAGTTTTCCAACTCAATTCTACCACAAATTTTGTATATGTGGATAACGGGAAAGCAACCATTCAATTAGGTTTCGATCATTTAGTTGGTTGGAATGGTGTAGGTGGAATTACAATTACTGGTCGCATCACAAAATATGAATTTGACAACGAGAAGAAAAACAAACCTATATTCATAAGAATGAGTATCCAAGGATCTGTCGGAATGCAAGACATCACATTTTGGATTAGTAGTACTGGAAATGGAGAAGCTCAAGTAGTAGATATGAGAGGGAATAGAATTCAGTTTTCTGGAGATATTGTTTCAGTTAAGGAATCCTCAGTTTTTAAAGGAATGGAGTTATTTTAAGTCGAAGCTAATCGATGTTTGTTGTTTGTTGTTTGTTGTTTGTTGTTTGTTGTTAACTATATCTACAAAAAAATCAATCTTTTAACAATTTCAAATCAAATAATTATCTAATTTCGCGCTCATGTTGACGGTTCTCTCCAAAGAATTCTGAGGAGGGTGAAAAGGGAATCCTGTTTAAATCAGGAGCTGTTCCCGCAGCTGTAAGTCTAGTAGTATTGAGTTTCTTAAAGCCATTGTATCTTTAGTAGGTATGAGAAGGCCACTCAAAATGTAGACGAGCCAGAAGACCTGCCCGAAACACTATTATCAAAGCTTTCGGGATAAAAGCTGTAGACTGATGGACCTTCCATTTTTCTCCAATCATTCCTGTGAGTTTTGAGGTATAATTTATTTATCCTTAAAACATTTTTTATGAAAAAAAATTACTTTTTGTCTCTATTATTACAAGCTTTTGTAATGCTATCAATAGGGCAATCTGTCAACCAAATAGTGGTGGGCAATGGCGGAATTTACAACAACACTGATGATCATGTAATGATTACCGGAGTAAATCCCACAGACTTTTCTTCAACTACCATTGGAGAAGTAATAAAGGAATCCATGCAAGATTTAATTGTTGTTGGTGATTATGCTTATGTGGCTGCTGAAGACAGTTTGGTGAAGTTCAACTTGAATACCAATACAAAAGAAACTGCAGTTTTTCATGGCTATTTGAACCGACTTTATCATGCTAATGACATGATTTATGTGAGTATGCGTGCCGATTTAAATGGAGCTCCAGCAGATGGGAAATATTTAAAAGCCTTCGACATGGACTTAAATTTAGTTTATGAAGCTGATGGAATTAGTGCTGATGCTGCAGGAATGTTAATGCTTGGCGATTCTCTTTATATTGCTGTTTCTGGCGACTGGTCAGCAACAGAAGGGAAATTTGCTGTTGCAAATAGCAACCTTAGCTTTGTTAGAGAAATAAACTTAGGAGCAGATGCTGTTGGGATTATCGACTTATTTGAAGGTGATAATGTAATCTACAGCGTAAACAAATCACCTTATGGAGCTACAACAGGTTCTATTTCTACTTATGATCTTACTAATAGTACTTGGACCACTCAAATTCTCGAAAACGTAGTTGGAAAAGGGATTAAAAAAGACGGAGACCTCCTCTATTTAGGTTTAGATTATGGTGTGGGTTCTTATGACTTATCCACATCTACTGTAATTAATAATCAGATTATTGCTGACCCTGGTTCTGCTAGCTACATTAATATAGCTGCTGCTATTTTCGATGAAATCAATGAAAGATTCTATGTTACTATTACAGATTATTTCTCTTTAGGAGAAGGTACTGTTTATGATATTAATGGTACAGAACTTGGAAACTTCGACGCATCTGTTTCTGCTGAAGCTATGGCTATACACTATGTTGACAATACAGCGATTTCTAAAATTGAGAACAACAATTTAAGCATCTATCCCAACCCAGCTCAAAATTTCGTTCATATTGGAGCTCAACAAGAATTATCTTGGATAGAAATTTATAATCAGGCTGGTCAATTAATAAATAGAATAGAAAAGCCACAATCTTCTATTATTGAAGTGAATGGATTTTTACCAGGAATCTATATCATAAAAGCTCAATCAGCAAATGCTATTCAAACAGCAAAATTTCTGAAGCAGTAAAATATAAAATACTACACAAGTTAAAGGCTTTCTCATTCATTTTGAGGAAGCCTTTTTTTATGGGAAATATTTTACAATTTTTGGACAATTCAATTATTTTTCCTATATTTACAAGAGCGAATTTTTCGAAATTAAGAACTCGAAATGGACAATTATAAACTAGAATACCAAAAAGACCAGAATAACCAACTGGATCGACTTACCTTTAGTGGTGAGTTATCCTTCAGTCATATCCTATATATAAAGGATGAGTCTGATGGCTATACCTCCATAAACAAACCACTCCACCTGATTATAAAAGATGTGGAAATGTTAGATTTAAGCTTTATACAGTTTATAATAGCCCTCAAGAACCTTCACCCAGAGAATAAAATTGAATTAAAGATTAATGATGAAATATTAGATCTCATCAAAGTATCTGGATTTTACGAATTACTAATTTCATAATCTAAACCATGAAAAAGACCATAATAATAGTAGACGATTCAAACAGTATCAGGAATTTAGTGGAATTCACACTATCCGGTGCTGGTTTCCATGTGATTTCTGCTACCAATGGCAAAGAAGCCTTGGAATTATTTAATGGACAAACTGTACATCTACTACTTACCGACCTACATATGCCTGTAATGAGTGGAATGGAATTAATAGCAGAAGTCAGAAAACTAGACAGCTACAAATATATGCCCATTCTATTTTTAACCACAGAAACCCAAGTGAGCATTAAAAAAGAAGCCAAAGATTTAGGAGCCACAGGATGGATAGTAAAGCCTTTCAATGGTGATAAACTAATTACAACCATTAGAAAAGTAATCAGATAAAAAGAAACCTATGGAAATGGACGACCTTATACAAGGATTTCTTGATGAAGCTAATGAGCTTATAGCTAACATTGAAGATTCTCTTTTCAACTTGGAAAGACAACCTGATGATGAAGAAGCTATTGCTGCGGTTTTTAGAGTAATGCATACTTTAAAAGGTAGTGGTGCCATGTTCGGTTTTTCTTCTGTTTCTTCTTTTACCCATCATCTAGAAAATATATATGAGCAAATTCGTTCCAACAAAATCAAACTAACTAAGGAAATACTCAACCTTACTTTCGAATCTATAGATTTGATAAAAAAGCTTTTAGAATCTACAGATTCACCTACTGGAACTGTTAAAGAAGAATATGATAGACTGATAGTTGAATTTGAAGGTGTTTGTAATAGCAATACTCAAGAAGTAATACCACAAGACTCCTCAGAAGTTGTCGAAATTAATAATACACCAACCTACTATATCTGTTTTGCTCCAAATGAAGAAATTATGCAAAATGGGACTAATCCACTTTACCTCATTGATGAACTCATTTCTTTAGGTGAAGGCAAAGTCTTTGCTCATATTGAGAATATTCCCAATTACAGAAACTTACTCGTTAAAAATTGCTGTGTAAGCTGGGAAATCATACTTTGTACAGAAGATGATTTAAGTGAAATTTTAGATGTTTTCATTTTTGTTGAAGACGAAAGCAAAATAGAAATTCAGAAAATAAGCGATATCAACTTATTACAACATTCTAAATTTGTAGAACAACTGCCTAAATATATTGGTAGCAGCGAAGAAAGTGCCATATTAGAATTACAAGAATTTGCCTCACAATTAGAAGGCAGTGTACCTTCAATAACATCCTCTAAGCCTCAATACATAGAACCTCAAAAGAAAGAACCAACAATTACAAAACCAGAAGAGGATGTCATTGAAAAGAATAACACTGTCACTAAAGAACCTGTAGAGACTAAAGAGTCTCAAAAACCAAAAGAATCTAAAAAAGCTGAACCCACTGTAAAACTAACTCAAACCACTGAAACTACAAAAAGCAAAGGAAGTTCGAGTATACGAGTAAGTAGTGATAAAGTAGAAACACTAATAAATTTAGTGAGTGAAATGGTGACAATTCAAGCTCGTCTAAGTCTTTTGTCCCAAGAAGCACAAAACCCTGAAATAATTGAAGTAGCTGAGACTTTAGAGAAACTAACTCGTCAACTTAGAGACAATGCTTTTGAAATCAGCCTCATCCCTATTTCTAGTTTAGTTACCAGGTTCCAAAGATTAATTAGAGATTTATCTAAGGGTTTAAACAAAGAAATCGATTTTATTGCCGAAGGAACCGATACAGAACTCGACAAAACCATCATCGAAAGTCTAGCCGATCCATTGATGCATATATTTAGAAATGCCATAGATCATGGAATCGAAAGCACTGAGGATAGAATAAAGTCGGGGAAATCTGCTAAAGGTAGCTTAAAATTTAAAGCTTATTATTCTGGAACCAGTGTTTATATAGATATAATTGACGATGGCCAAGGAATAAACACAGAAAAAGTAAAAGCAAAAGCACTTTCTCAAGGCTTAATAAACGAAAAACAAACTCTAAGTACAAAGCAAATTAATGAACTCATCCTTCTACCCGGATTTTCCACTGCTGAAAATATCACTGATATATCTGGCCGTGGTGTTGGAATGGATGTGGTGAAGAA
The DNA here is from genome assembly GCA_016744655.1 of Bacteroidales bacterium. Lineage (GTDB taxonomy): Bacteria > Bacteroidota > Bacteroidia > Bacteroidales > UBA12170 > UBA12170. Next base: position 10,387 of record JADGDY010000120.1, read on the forward strand.
AAACATCAATAAAATTCAAGGAGAAATAGAAATTAATTCAGTGGAAGGTCAAGGAACTACTTTCTCCTTAAAACTTCCTCTTACCCTTTCTATTATTGATGGTTTGTTGGTCCGAATTGATAATAACGAATATATCATTCCTATTTTGGTGATTAAGAAAGTATCACCTTTGCGACACAAAAATGTAAGCAATGCTTTTAATAATACCATTGTTGTAGATGGAGAGCAAATTCCATTTTTAAATTTACGAGAGGAATTCAATATTAAAACAAAAGCTCCCGAATTAGTGGAAGTTGTTGTTGTGAACTACGGAAGTAAGCAAGTAGGAATCATCATTGACAGAGTAATGAGAGAGTCGCAAGTGGTAGTAAAATCCATAGGCAAACACTTTAAAGATCAAGAAATCATTTCCGGAGCAAGTATTATGGGAGATGGTAGCGTGGCATTGGTTTTAGATACGAACAAGATTATTGACAAATATTCAAGATAAAATATTATGAAAAAGCTTTCATCATATCTTACATTTCAACTGGGAGAAGAAAAGTTCGCTGCAAATATTGCACACGTACTCCACATACTCGGAGTGCCTCAAATTACCGAACTTCCCAACTCCCCTGCTCATATTAAAGGAGCGATTAATTTAAGAGGAAAAGTACTTACTGTTATCGATCCTCACCAAAAATTTGAAATTGAAAGCCAAAAAATCACCAAAAACTCTTGCATTGTAGTTTTAGAAATAGAAAACGATACAGAGAAATTAGAAATTGGCGCTTTAGTAGATTCTGTTGATAAAGTAATAGAAATTACCGAAGAAGAATTATTACCCCCTCCGGAATTAGGCACTCAATTTAAATCGGAATATATTGAAAATGTGATCAATATCAATGATGAATTCATCTTGGTATTAAATATTAAGAATGTTTTTGCATCAGAATATTAAAAAGAAAAATAGAAAACTACATCATATGAAAAATCTAAACGTTTCAACCAAGCTGGTCGTCCTCATAGTAACAATGGGAATTATGGGAACATTTGTTGGAATATTTGGCATTAACAAAATCCAACAAACCAATGTCAAACTTGAACAAACCTATAAACATGCCTTAATTCCATTTCAATACCTGAAAAACATTTCTGATGTTTATGCCATTGAAGTACCTAAAACTGTTGACAAAATATACGCAGGAGAACTGAGCTGGCTATCGGGAAAAGAAAAAATTGAATTAGCATTAGAAAATGCTAACCTCCAATGGGCCGAGTTCAAAAAACTCCCAAAAGAGGAAAGAGAAAATATGATGGTTTCTGAATTAGAACTTCAATTCATCAGTGCTCAAGCCAATCTTGAAAATCTGAGACAGGTATTAATCTCCAGAAATACAGATGCACTTAAAAGCTACAATACCAGTAGTTTAAATTTAGTTATCACTCCTATCAGCAAAAAAATTCAAGAGTTAAGTAAATTTCAAATTGAAAAAGCTGGAGTTATTTATGACAATAGTCTAGAAAATTTTAGAACGGCAGTTATTACTTTTATTATCATCCTCTCAATTGGTGTAGTAGTTAGTATGCTCATGGCCATCTATATATTAAAAGGCATCAATAATTCATTAAAAACAGCCAATGATACCATTGATAAATTATCAAAAGGTGACTTAAGTATTGAGATTGAAGAGCAAGGAGATTATGACTTTGGAAGATTGATTAACAACCTTCGCCATCTTGCTGAAAGGCTTAAAGATGTACTTGTAACTGCTCAAACAGCCAGTGCAAATATTGCCATTACGAGTCATGAGATGAGTAGCAATAGTCAACAAGTTAGTCAAGGTGCCACCGAACAAGCTGCTTCAGTGGAACAAATGGCAGCATCAATGGAAGAAATTTCGAGCAATATTCAACAGAATACAGATAATGCACAAAAGACACAAAAAATATCTTCCAAAGCAGCAACAGAAATTGAGGAGGGTAGCCAAAATATCAATATCACTGTTGATAGTATGGAAACCATTGCTGAGAAAATTAGCATTATTGGTGAAATCGCTTTCCAAACAAATATCCTAGCACTTAATGCAGCAGTAGAAGCTGCCAGAGCTGGTGAACATGGTAAAGGATTTGGAGTAGTAGCAGCTGAAGTTGGGAAATTAGCAGAGAGAAGTAAAATAGCTGCAGCAGATATTGATGAGCTTAGTAAATCAGGAGTAGATATTGCACTAAAATCGAAAATCATGCTTTCTAAATTTGTCCCTAGCATTGAGGAAACTTCCAAACTGGTGGAAGAAATTAGCAATGCCAGTGTAGAACAAAATGCAGGTGTGGAACAAATTAACGATGCCATTCAAATGCTGAATCAGGTAACGCAACAAAATGCTGCTTCCAGTGAAGAAATGGCTACTGTTTCTGAGGAATTAAGTGCACAAGCCGAACAACTTAAGAAAACAATTTCATTCTTTAAACTAGGCGATGCTGTGGATATTCCTTCTGAGCAATTCAGTCAACAGCAACAGCGTCCAACTAAATACATAGAACCAAGTAGACAAACCTATAATTCTCCAAATAATACTTATAAAAATGAAGGATTCGATTTAGATCTCTCCAAAGGAGATAAAATGGATGATGACTTCGAAACATTTTAAATTGTGAATTACCAAACCAAATCAACGGCATATAAGGCTCAAATGAGTTTGCTTGAATTCAGAAAAATTAGTGAATTCATTCAGAATAACTTTGGCATCAAACTTCCTGATCAAAAAAGGATTATGGTTCAGGGACGTTTGCATAAGCGCCTAGCTGCTCTTGAAATGACCAGTTTTGGCCAATATGTGTCGTATTTATTTTCTGAGGATGGTATGCGAAAGGAAATTCCGGTGATGGTTGACCTTATTTCTACCAATAAAACAAACTTCTTCAGAGAAGCGGTTCATTTTAATGTTCTTACCGATGTAGTTTTGCAAGAGTTCATTAATTCTAAGTCGTTTAGTACTTTGAGAGTGTGGAGTGCAGGCTGTAGCAGTGGAGAAGAAGTATACACTTTGGCTATTGTGATAAACGAATTTTTTCAGAATAATAAAGGTTATCATTTTAGGCTTTTCGGCTCCGACATTAGTCGAAGAATGTTAGAAAAAGCTAACAAAGCCATATACGATACTAGAGATGTGGAAACCATTCCTTTTCACCTTAAAAAGAAATATTTACTAAAACACAAAAACAAACAAATACAAAAAATTAGAATTGCACCAGAACTCAGACATAAAGCTGATTTTGGATATTTGAATTTTATGGATGAGGAATACGAGGTCAATCAAATGTTTGATGTGGTTTTCTGCAGAAATGTACTCATTTATTTCGAGAAGAAAGTGCAAGAACAAGTCATCAGAAAACTACTCAAGAATACCAAACCCGGCGGATATCTTTTCTTAGGACATTCAGAATCAATTAATGATATGAATCTTCCACTTGAAAAAATCTCTCCAACTGTGTTTAAGAAAAAAAGACAATAATATGGAATCAGAAAAACATACAGAACAAATTAGCAAACTAAAAGAGGAGAATGATTATTTGATGCAACAATTGGAAAAAACCAATGAAAAACTCAAAGAATCTGATGCCTTTAAAAGTCATTTTATCTCAAACATTACCAATGAGATTATCAATCCCTTTGCTTCCATATTAGGAATATCGAAAAACATTAGTCTACTAGATGAAAAAAGGCTCGGACAAATCCACAGCATGTCAAATCTCATATACAACGAAGCCTTTGACCTTGATTTTCAATTGCTGAATATTTTTTCTGCAGCAAAAATAGAATCCGGAGAAATGAATATGGAATTGTCTTCTATTCAGCCAAGCGAAGTAGTAGAAGAAATTATAGAATCACTTCGGTTTAAATCGGAGAAGAAAAACCAATACATTGAGCTGAAACAAGAAAATGATTTACCTTATAATTTGGTAACCGATAAAGACAAGTTTCAAATTATTATTAAAAACCTAATTTCAAACGCTATTATTTTTGGATATGAGAAAACCAAAATTTCTGTAATAATGAAACAGGAAGAAGAAAAGCTCATGATTCAAATCTCCAACATTGGAGACCAAATGGATGAGCAAGATTTAAATATCATTTTTGATAGGTTTACAAAGCTCGACAAAACCATAAATAGTATTAACCAAGGTCATGGATTAGGATTAAGTGTTACCAAAGCTTATCTTGAATTCCTCGAAGGAGAAATAGAAGTAGAAAGCAACGAAAAAGATGGCAATGTGTTTCGAGTTTTCATTAGCGCCATTGCCAACAATGAAGATACTCTAATAAGAGAAGATGATTTATTTATTGATGATTCAGAACTTTTTTAATGGCAGAGCAGTCAAAAATATTCATTTATCCAGGAAAGCTTTTCTCATCGAAAAGCCCCATTTACCTATCTACTATTTTAGGTTCTTGCGTAGCAGTATGTCTCTATGATGAAGTTAAAAAAATAGGAGGAATGAATCATTATATGCTGCCTTTATGGAATGGCGAAGGACTAGCATCGCCAAAATACGGTAATGTTGCCATAGAGGCATTAATTACTAAGATGCTGTATTTTGGTTGTAAAAAGAGAAATATAAAGGCCAAAATATTTGGTGGAGCAAGTGTGATTAAAACCAATCACGATTTATATAATATTGGAGAGAGAAATATACAATTAGCAGAAAGTATTTTAGAAAAAGAAAATATTAAGAT
>JADGDY010000121.1 GCA_016744655.1 Bacteroidales bacterium
GTGTATATGATCACAAAAATAATAAAATAATAAAATAATAATGTTATCTTAAACAAATGGAAAGACCCTAATTAATTGATAATGGTTGCCTAAGCAAAGTAGCAATAAAAGAAATGCGATAAAGAAATAAAAATAATTTGTTTTGCTGTTTGTAAATTAAAAATAAATACTATTTTTGCACTCGAATTGCGGATGTGGCGTAATTGGTAGCCGCGCTAGACTTAGGATCTAGTGTCGAGAGACGTGGGGGTTCGAGTCCCTTCATCCGCACAAAACCAGAGTTTACACTCTGGTTTTTTTGTATCTAGTGTTTTTAAATCAAATACTATAAGCTGCAGTACCACTCAATAATTAAAACCTAGTGTATTTCGTTTTCTTGCCATCGTATGTAAATTAGGAACTCATGATTGCTAAAGCAATTCCGTAGCTATGACTATGCAAAGATTTTATTTCTCAATTAAGAAAAATACAACTTAATTTATTTATCCCTCATACGGATATTCAATTGGTATTAAACACCTTCCACAAGTGGATTTCTCTAATTTTATCGAGTTATCCCGATAGCTCTTCATTGATTTGATTCGGACTGAAGCCAATCATCCGAAGCAGTGGTGATATATAATGGCTCAAGTTAATATTATTTTTTGTGGAAAAAAGCAATATCATGCTTCTCGCTTTTTGACCAAAGCTTTCATGTTATTTTGTCGAGCCAACGCCCATCTTTCAAATATTCATTTTCATTCTGAATTTAATCAAAAAAATTCTGAATTTTATTTCCAAAAACCAATATTGTTACTGAGTAAATTAAAGATTAGGCCAGATAAAAACATTGCGGTATAAAATCCTATCTTTTTTTTGCCGGCAGTATACAACTTGGAATATGATTAGTTGACTGAGATCCACTCAACCTCATTGCTTAAAGAAAATTCAAAAAAATGAAACATTTATATGACCTAAATTGATTTATACAAACTAAGCCTATCAGAATAATTTTACTCAGGCATATCAGAATAACGATACCAAGTATGCCCTTTTATATTCTTAATTACTGGGTTTAAGCTCTTATTACTTTCCAGCATTTCTAGAAAAACAGGCATTACCTCATCTATATCATGTTCTTGAAGCCAAGGTTTCATATGTTTATCTCTTGCAGAAAATATGGGAAAAACCTCAACTTTAGAATTACCATCAATAATAGCTTCTAATCTATTGGATTTATATTTTGCTATATTTTTAGTATCTTTTCTATAATAATGAACATGAATGGTATTTAAATACTGAATAAGTTTTTGCATTTCTTCTTTTGTAACATTACCCACATAGGATTCCAATTTGATATTAAATTCACTAGCAACAGTTCTGAGTATCCTTAATTGCTCCATATAAAAATATAGTGCTGCTGCTCGTCCACACGGATAACCTCGTTTTTCCAAATATGTCTTACAGTAATATCCTTCTGGTTTAGTGAGTCTTGAGTTCCAAAACTCAAATTCTATATTAAAACCATCCACTAATTCGTCTTCATTATCTATATGATTTAAATTGTACTGTAAAACAGGGTCGAATGAAGTGGCTTGTTCTCCTACTACAGAAATTCTTATTATACCATATTCAGTTTTGGCCTTTCTAATAAAATTGGCGAATGGATCATCGGTCATTTTATTATTTATAGGAAATCTATTGCGATGTATTTTGGTAATATTATAAATGATCAAATAATTAAAACCATGACTCTGAGCATATTCCAAAAGTTTATTTTCTGACTTGGGAATATCGATGATATCGGCAAAATCGTTTACATAAAGTGCTTTTAGTGAATCGGTTTGTGCAAACACACTAAAACTCAAGATCATACTTAATAACAGAAATAGGACTTTTTTCATCTTTGATAATTCTTTAACTTTTGGTTTTCAAATGTACAAAAGCTTTCCTAATAGGAAATCAATTTAAACCGTGGATTATTGTTTTTATTAATTAGAACAAAAATTTCGTGAAAGTTTATAATTGCTTTACTTTTGACCAATAATTGAGCCAAGCTAAAAAAAATCAGTTGCCAATGAAGATTTTAATGATTCTGGATAATGAATTCCCACCTGATTCAAGGGTTGATAAAGAAATAAAAAGCTTATTGACGATTGCTGAAGAAGTTCATGTAGCCGCATACACCAGACTTAATAAAGTAAGACTTGAAAAGAAAGATGGATTATTTATCCATAGAAAAACAATTTCTAAATTTGGATATAAGACTAAGGCTTTTCCTTTGGTATTGCCTATGTACTTTAATTTCTGGAATTCCTTTGTGGATGAACTATGTGAAACTTACAACTTTGATATTGTAATAGCACATGATTTACCTATGGCTAGAATTGCTAACAGACTTAAAAAAGAAAAAGGCATTTATTCTATATGTGACCAGCATGAATATTATAGTGACTGGATAGTAGAAACTCAACATATGAATACACTTCCAGGGAAATTAATTAAGTTATTGAGCAATTGGAAAAAATTTGAACACAAAGAACTTTCATATTGTGATTTGGTATTAACTGTAGCTGAACCATTGAGAAAGAATTACATTAAAGAACATTTTATTCCGAAAAACAAAATTGTTACTATACCTAATACACCATCCAAGTCTGTTTTTAATCACACTAATATTAAACCTGAAATAACAAACAAATTTGAAGGAAAAGATGTGATTTTATACGCTGGAGGTATGGATATCTTAAGAGGAATAGATGTGGCCATAGAAGCACTGCCTATTTTAGTAGAAGATTACCCTAATATTGAGTTGGTTTTGGTAGGAAATTTGGTGAATACCTATAACCCATTGTCTAAAGCAAAAGAACTAGGGCTGTCCGACCATCTAAATCTAATTGGATGGGTAAATGAAGATGATTTACCTTCATATATGGCTGCTAGTAAAATCTGTTTTTTTACTCCCCCATCCCATCGAGATGAAATTAACATGACCATTGCTACTAAGATATATCAATATGCCATAATGGAGAAACCTATCATAACAGGTAGAGCTAAATTAATGAAGAATTATGTAGAATCTAATGGACTAGGATATTCTATCGACGAAACAAATCCAGAAGATTTCGCCTCCAAAGCAAGGCTGATTCTTGATGGAGATTTCAAACTGCCTGACGAACCTAAATTCGTTTTATGGGAGGATACTATTAAGCCTTTGTTGGATAGGATTGAGAAGGCTGGAATTATAAGGTAGAAGTAAAGAAGTTTCAAGGCAGAATGAGTCAGTCAGATTGATGTGGGATGACGGATGTGAGTACTGGTTAAGATTTCTTCTTTGATAAAAAATTAATTACCATTTCTTTAACTCGCTCTACTTCTACTTTCTCGTAAAACCTAAATAGGAATAAGATAAAAGGGAAAGATGCAATTAAAACTCCTTTAAGAAGAATTTTTGTGTAGAAACCAAAGTCAATAAATAAAAGCGAGGTCAAATACAAAACAATCCCCAAAGATACCAATATGATAATCTTCTTAATCTCATATTTCACTTTGTAAAAACGATAAGAGAATTTATAGAATGCTGTTGACATTAATACCCAAGTAATAATTGTTGCTATTGAAGCTCCATATATACCAAAATTGGGGATTAATAATAAGTTCAACCCAAGATTTAGAATTGCAGCTGCCATAACTATAGAAGCATTATACTTTGTTTTTTTTACAAAATGGAGTCCTAATGAATATACAAATTGAATTCCTTTGAATACAAAAGCCAATGTAATAAATGGAACTACTGTATATGCAATATTAAATTCTGTGTTCCTCGAAAACAATACAATTACCTCTTCTGAAAACAAGGATAAGCCAAGGGCACAAATCACTAACAAATAAGAATAATAAGTCAATGTTTTAGAAAAAAATCGTTGAGCATCAGGCTTATCATAGTTTTTGTATGCAATGGGAAGAAATCCTGTTTGAAAAGAATGAATGACCAAAATATTCATAACACTTGCCAACTTATAACCCAAAGAATAAATCCCAACATCAGAATAATTCATATAGTATTTAATAAGAAACCTATCCCCCATAGTGAGCAGCATCATAGATATGGTTGAGAATATGAGAGGGATACTATATTTCATCATTGGTTTTAATTCTGACGTCAAATAATTAAAAACCATATTTTTCAATAAAAAAGGTAATGTTATAATTGTAAGCAATGCATTTCCAATTAATTGACTTAAAATAATACCAGTCACTCCCAAACCTCTATATTTAATAAAATAAATATTCAATGCCAGTACTACACCCACTTTAATGATGGAAGCAATAACAAAAAATACAGGTTTTTGTTTCAATCTAATTAAATCTAATGAGAAAAGATTTAATATTTCGAATGAAGCAGATATAATGAGAAGGATGAAGTAATTTTTAAACTCAGTGACACCAAAAAACAGATTCGATAATTCACTAGTTAATGGTTGAAATATTAAATTCAATAAAACCAAAATAACTAATGCAGTGGAATAGGTTGTAAAGAGAATCGATTTGGTCTTATGAACTGATTGCTCATCTGAGCACCATCTGATCATAGCAGTAGATAATTTAAAGCTTAAAACAGCAACCATAAAAGCACTTGTGACCTCAAGAATAGCAAGTATACCATACTCTTCGGTAGATAAATAACTAGTATATAGTGGTAAAAGAATAAACCCAATTAATTTTGCACTTATGTTTCCCAAACTATAAATGAGTGCTTGTTTCCCTGTGTGTTTTAATTTATTCAACATGAGCAATAATCTCTAAACCAGTTAAGCTTTTCATATTAGATTTTCCAATAATTTTCAAAAGGTTTTCGTAAAAGGCAATAACACCTGGATACCTATCTTCATCGAAAAAATCATTATGCCAAAGTAGTGTAAATACACCATTAAACTTCTCTACCTCTTTTTGAAGTTCTATAATTGAATTTAAAACATCCTCATTATTTAATTTTCTATAGTGAAAAAGCGTAACATCCATTGCATTTAACGGAACCTGCCATACATCAATCGGTTTATCGTTTTCAAAATCATAAAGCTTAAATGGTAAACAATATGAATTTCTAAACCCCTCATGTTCTGCAAAACATAAAGTGGTGTCATAAACTAAGCCTGATTTGGCGTGATTAATACTGGTTATTGGAAATTTATATAAAAGTCGATGTTGTCTCATTCCAAGCTTATCAACTTTTGCATTGTTTTTTAAATCCTCTATAATGCTATTAAGAACTTTTATATTCTCAACAGAATTTACAGATCCATGTATTCCAACTTCGCAACCGTTTTGTTTAACAAAATGAAACAATTCCTTAATCCTTTTCTCGTCAAACGTGTAAGAAGAATCATGATACTTTTTATCTTTAGGTAGAAAATAAAACGCTGAACGGATATCATTTTTTTGTTCCAACTCTATTAAATACTTAAAGTTCCAATTTGGGTTATTCTTTAAATTAAACTTCACTAACTCCAATGCAGTAATGAATAAATGCTTTATATTAACAGATAGCGTATATTGACTTTTTACTAATCCAAAAATCTCTTTTATCTTATATAGAAATCTATCTTTTGTATAGTAATCAACATTATCAATGTCGTGAGTTAAAAAGAAAATTGGAGTGGAAAACAGGTTTTTCTTCTCAATTGACAATCCTTTTTGTTTGGCAAACTGTATAAATCCCTCCTCTATTATCTTGAAATAATAATTAACGATAGGCTTTGTTACAAACCCTAATTTATATTGTATGGAATTTTCATACTTATACCGGCCAAACTTATCTAACTCTCCATTCTGAGATTCCTGATAACCAGACAGTAAATAAAAACTAGACTTTAGTAAATCATGATGAAAATACAATTTTCCTTCAGATATTGTATAAAATTCAGAATTATTTTGATTTGAAAAAAGAATAGGAATATCCTTTACAAACTGAATATCTGAAACATTCAGAGATTCAGAACATAATCTAAAAATAATAGAGCTGTCATTATTTATAGAATCGTTTTCTTTTAAAAACTGAACACCATCCAGAAACTCATCATCAAGACATATGTTTTGTTTTAAATGAAACAAAACATATTCTATTTGATTAAGATTAAGATACCCTTCCATTCACCGCTATTGTCAATAATAAAAATTGATATCATTTGAACTATAATTTCTCCAAAGAATCAACTTTCTAATTCCACGCGAAACTACAAAAATATAGTCTTTATAAAACAATAGAAAGTTCCTTGATACTAATATATCAGATATTTTCTAAACAGAAGTTTACAATAAATCTCAAACATCCTTAATAATTACTAGACTATGAACAACTTGCAGAATAGGATACAGACACAAGCTTAATATGCTTAGTTTAGTTATTGAAAAAAGTTAGTTCCCACCATCAAACTATATAATCAGCTACTAAGATTATTAGGAAAGAAAAGAAAAATTCAGATTACTTAACTAAAGGTCTATTTGCTAGCTTATCGGTAAATCGTGTTAACTGAAATAATTGTGTTCCATCTAAGGCCATTCTATAAATATTTCGTGGAACATCGTATGATATCTCCCCATTAACAAAAAACACAGCTTTATTATCTCTTGATAAACATGCATATAATGGAAATCCATCCACTGGTAAAAATAGCTCATGTATAATGCTACGTCTTCTTATATCGTAGAAAACGATATAACCTTTACCATTTTTAAATTTGGGAGTTATTAAAAACCTACCATCCACACTGATATTAAAAGTAGTTAGGTTATAATTTGGATCTTCGTAAACAGGTTCAACTTCTGAACCATCAAGTTTTTTTCTATAAATATCCTTAGTTCCATCTACCACTGCACTGTAGTAAATCCAGTCATCAACTTCACTAAAAGCAATTTGCCTTGAACCTATTTCACCTGGAGCAGACAATTCAATAAACTCACCAGATTCTACATCTACAGCCGCTAACCTAGAGTTTCCTGAATAGTCTTTATACTGACCCGTAAAAACGCCTAATTGCTTATTGTACTTCAAAAAATCCATTTGCTTTTGCAAATAATGGACTACTTCAGCACTTGCTCCCTGATCATAAACAGCTTTTTTCATAATAGCATTCATGCTATAGTCAACATAATAAACATATTCACCATCTTGAGACCAATCAGGATAAAGACCATAACCATAATTAATAACATCATAGCCAATTACAGAACTGTTCATTCTACATATTTCAAATGATGATTTATCTCTTGGGAAGGTATAAAACAATACTTCATAAGTATCCAATTCGTGGTGTTTAAAAAGATACGCAAACTCATTTGTATCGTTAATTATCACCGTATCATGGGTGATAATAGTATCTATCAACACCAAAGTGTCATGAAAAATAATACTGTCTATTAAAAACATGGTATCATTAATTGCGATGGTATCATGTAGAAAAATAGTATCTTTTAAGAATACAGTATCATGAACGATTGTTTCGATTGTTTCCGTTTTTGTTTTTTCGCAAGAAAGGAATGCTAACCCGGCAATTAGGGTAATTAGAATGAATGTTGATATCCTTTTCATAATAAATAAGTGGTTATGTACATAATAGCACAAACTTAAAAAAAATAACAACACAAACGTTATAGCAATACTATATTTTTTATTTAGCTAATGCATCATACAAAATCTCTACTGGATGTTGGGCATCTCTTTCAGTTCCATCTTTTATTTGATGGCGACAGGATGTACCAGGTGCAGAAATTAACACATTAGGTTTAGCTTCTCTAACAGCAGGAAACAACACCAATTCTCCTACTTTCATTGAAAGATCATAATGTTCTTCCTCATAACCAAAGCTTCCTGCCATTCCACAACAACCACTGGGGATTTCTGTAACAGTATAGTTTTCGGGAATATTTAACATGATTTTAGTTGAACTTGTACCACTCAAAGCTTTTTGTTGACAATGGCCATGGAATTTAATCTCTTTGGCTTCTTTAGTAAACTGATTTTTACTAATTCTACCCTCCGTGAATTCTTGAGTAATAAACTCCTCTATAGTAAATGTAGACTGAGCTAGTTTTTTAGCATCCTCTATTAAGGATTCACTCACTAGTTCTGGATATTCATCTCTAAAAGTTAGGATGGTTGAAGGCTCCACTCCAATCAATGGAATCTCATCAGTAATTACTGCAGATAATAATTTCACATTTTTATCTGCTATCTTTTTAGCTTTCCTGATTAAACCTTTAGACAAGAATGTCCTACCACTTTCCACATGCTCAGGTATTATCACTTCATATCCTAACTTATTTAATAAGAGGATGGTTTTGATACCAATCTCGGTATCATTAAACCTGGTGAATTCATCATTAAACAAATACACCTTTTTGTTTAGGCTTGCTTGTAAATTTCCATTCTTTTTAAACCATTTATCAAGGGTTGTCTTATATAATGCTGGTAAGCTTCTTTTAGTTGAAAAACCCACTTTTTTCATAAAAAAGGATGCAGGAGCTGTCCTCATCATCATATTATAAAATGATGGCCAAATCGCTGCTAATTTATTCAAGGCAGTAATATTCGCAATCATATTACTGCGCAACGGCACTCCATTAGCATCATAATAATGTTGCAAAAACTCTGCTTTAAGTTTGGATACATCTACATTGGAAGGACATTCTGATTTGCATGCTTTACAACTCAAACAGAGATCGAGAATGTCGTATATTTCTTCGTGATCGAAAGGGTTTTTCTTATCAGATCGGCTTAAAAATTCCCTAAGAACATTTGCTCTTGCTCGAGTAGCATTTCTCTCATCCCGAGTTGCTTGAAAACTAGGACACATCGTTCCCCCAATCGCTGCTGATTTTCTACAATCACCAGAACCATTACAACGCTCTGTAGCCCTAAGTATTCCAGGACCATTATCAAAACGAAAAATAGTATCGATCTTTCTTTCCTGATTAATTCCTTCATAACGCAAGGAGGTATTCATTGGAGGAGTCTTTATGATTTTATTGGGATTAAAGATATGTTTAGGATCCCAAACTCCTTTCAGCTCCTCAAAAACACCCATTAGCTTATCTCCCATCATCAAAGGAATGAAAGCTCCTCTTAAGCGGCCATCCCCATGCTCTCCAGATAAGGATCCTCTATATTTTTTTACGATTACAGCAGTATCGTGTGCTATTTTGTGAAAAAGATCTATATCTCCTTCATCCTTAAGATTGAGAACAGGTCTTAGGTGTAATTCACCAGTGGCGATATGCGCATAATAAACACAAGACTTTCCATACTTTTCAAGCATCTCATTTATTTCAGCTATAAACTCCGGTAAAACTTGTGGGTTGACGGCTGTATCTTCAATAACTGGAGCAGGTTTTCCATCTCCAGGCATATTTGACAAAACTCCCAAACCCGCTTTTCTTAAGTTCCATACCTTAGTCATATCCTTACCTGTTACGATAGGAAAGTGAAAACCATAATTGGCAGCCTTCATTTCTTTCTCCAAATCTGCAGCTTTCTTAACAATGACATCGGGATTTTCGTCGGCAAATTCCACTATTAGAATAGCGCCAGGATCACCTACCATAAAGAAGCGATTCTTATCTTGCTCTTTATTGGTTTTGGTCAAATCCATAATGGCTTTATCCATTAACTCCACAGAAAAAGGTTGATATTTTAGTGCGATTAAATTGGCATGTAAAGACTCTTCTACACTATTTAAATGAACACAAACCAATGCCTTATGTTTTGGAGGCAGAGGAACCACATTGAGCTTAATTTCGGTTGTGAAAGCTAAAGTACCCTCCGATCCAGCAAGTAACTTTGAAAAGTTAAATGGTTTTTTAGTGTTTGAGTATTTTTGTGTTTCGAGTAATAAATCCAAGGCATAACCAGTATTCCTGCGTTCTATTTCAGGATCTGGATAATTCTCTTTTATTTCTTTTTGATTTTCTTCACTAATTAAAACCTCATGAATATTTTGGTAAATTTTTGATTCTAGAGATTCTCCTTGAAGTTTTTTATCGAACTCTTCATTGCTTAATTCTCCAAAAACCACTTCTGATCCATCGCTTAGCAGTGTTCGCACTTCCAAAGTGTGCTCACGTGTACTTCCGTAAACCAAACTATGAGCGCCACATGCATTATTCCCTAGCATTCCACCCATCATACAACGGTTACTTGTACTTGTTTCAGGACCAAAGAACAAACCGTAAGGTTCGAGAAACTGATTCAACTCATCCCTCACAACCCCAGGCTGTACTCTCACCCACTTTTCTTTCTTGTTGAGCTCTATAATTTTTGTAAAATACTTGGAAATATCTACAATAATTCCGTTCCCAACTACTTGTCCAGCCAAACTTGTACCAGCCGCTCTAGGTATTAATGAAAGCTCATTTTTATCAGCAAACTGAATAAGGCTTTTAAGATCCTCCTCCGTTTTAGGAATTGCTACAGCCAAAGGTTTTTCACGATAAGCAGATGCATCGGTTGCATAAAGAATTTTATAGGTTTCATTAAAATGGAATTCACCTGAAAAGAATTTCTCAAACTCTAAAAACAATGGGATTAGGGAGGCTTTTTGCATTGGATTTCAATTAGACTGTAAAATTATGAAAATTCAATGGATCCACTATCAAATAACGTTATTTTCACAATATTTACTTTCTAGTTTCTCGAATTGAACACTAACTCTTAACCTTCCCAATTTGCAATAAATAGTCATTACTAATTTTTCTCATAAAAATTAGTTAATCAATTCTATTTAAAACTAACCAATAAATAGAAACCAAAATACGCAAACCTATATTTCCTGGGCAAAATGCATTTTTTGATTGAAAGTCTTACTTCACTTATTAATTTTTTACTTTTGCCAAGCTTAAAGAGAGATTTTCTTTTTAATAAATTAAATTTATATGAAGATTTTTATCACAAAACGCATATTAAAATACCTTAGCTTTCTCTTTTCAAAAATTGATCGAGTACTTATCAAAGGGGCTAATCAAGAAACCAAATATCAACCGATTTTTATTATTGGAGCACCTCGAACAGGATCGACTATACTCTATCAAATAATAACCGATTATTTAGATGTAAATTACATTAACAATTTTAAGTTTTATGGATACAAATCTCTATATCTAAGCAATATAATTAGTGAATTTATTTATAAAGACAAACCCCATAAATCTAATGACTCAATGCATGGTAATACAGATAAAGAAGGCCTTAATGCACCAAATGAAGGTGGATTATTTTTCCATCAGTGGTTACCAAAAAAGTACGATTACATTACAGCAGAAGAGGCTTCTAATATAGATAGTGACGAATTAAAAAACTATATTATTAAAATTAGTAATCGGTTCAAAAAACCCATAGTTTTTAAAAACCTTAATTGCGGAATGCGAATCGCCCTAATAACTAAAATGTTTCCTGATTGTAAATTCATATATATAAAACGAAAAAAAGAGTATACCATTCAATCTATATTGGTAGCACGGAAGAAAAGAGGAATTAATCCGAATGAATGGTGGTCAGTTAAAGCTAAAAATTTTGAAACCTTATTAGACCAAGATATCATAAAACAAACAGCTTTACAAGTTACTCATATTGAGAAACAAATTGAAGAAGATTTACAGATTTATACATCAAAGAAAAATGTACTTAAATTAAATTACGAAGAATTTGACAAAATGGGAAACATACTTAAACGTGTTATCAAATTAGGTAAGATCTCGAAATTAAAACAAACCATCCCGCAAGACTTATCAATAAATGTTAGAAATATTGAAACTAGTTCTAATTTAATAAATATAAAAAAAACCATAGATTCTATAGATTGCTAGAAACTATCATTCTAGCTAATTATCACCATCTTACTCACTACCTTAGGAGCACAAACCCGTCCTATTTCGACCCATGAAGCAGCTAAAGCTAAAAGATGTTTTATATCAATGGCTACAAATTATACTGAATTATTATATTAGCAGAAAAGCAAATATATACGGTCTATAAACAGTAATTATCTGCAGTTTTAACTACTTTTGCAGTCCCAATTAAACCCCATGAAAGAAAGATATATTGAATTTGCAAAGCATTATAAACTATTACCAATTTTTATGTACCCCTGGTGGCTAGATGCTGTTTGTGGAAAGGGAAATTGGGATGTAATTTTAATTGAAAAAGGCGATAATATTCAAGCAGTCTGGCCATTTTTCAAAAGCAAAACCAAAAGGCTCAGGATATTAAAAAACCCTAAACTAACACCCCACTTAGGACCGACTTTGATATATCCTGATGGGATGAAGTATGAGTCGAAACTAAGTTTTGAAAAGAAAGTATTAGTAAAACTAATTGAATTACTTCCTGATTATGATTATCTTAAAATTGGGTTGGATTACAAAGTTGAAAACTGGCTTCCATTCTATTGGAAACAATTTAGTCAAAACACAAATTATTCTTACTTAATCAAGGATACCAGTAATCTTGACACTATAAAAAAAGGGCTTCAGGATAACACAAGAAGGCGAATAAACAAGCCTAAAATGGAATTAATTCTTAAAACAACAGATAATATTGATCTACTTTATTCACTTGTTGAAAAAACATATATACGTCAAAATAAGAGCACACCATATTCATTAGAATTTATTCAAAATCTATATTTTGTTACTCAATCAAACAATCAATGTGAAATTATTTTTGCTCAAGATTTAGAGAATAACATTCACGCAGCTGCTTTATTTGTTTGGGACTATGAATCAGTTTATTATTTAATTAGTGGTTCAGATCCTGAGTTAAGAAATAGTGGAGCCCTGAGCTTAGTTCTTTGGGAAGGGATAAAATTAGCATCTGAAAAAGGACTTCAATTTGATTTTGAAGGAAGTATGATAGAACCTATTGAGATATTCTTTAGGAGCTTTGGGGCAACTCAAGTTCCATATAGTATTATTTCGAAATACGGAAATAGGAAAACAGAAATTATATTTCAATTAAGAACACTGCTAACTGGAAAAAGCTTATAGGTTTTCACTTTATTCTATCTGTAACACCTGAAATATCATTTTTAATATGGGAACAAAAAAAGCCATTGAGCAAAATATGCTCAATGGCTTTTATATAAATGTAAAGTTTTTCTATTTTGCGTAACTGATAGCTCTAGTTTCTCTAATTACTGTAATTTTTATTTGTCCAGGATATTTCATCTCATCTTGAATCTTCTTTGAAAGGTCGTAAGATAGTTCAGCTGCTTTAGCATCATCAACTTGTTCAGCTCCAACAATTACTCGCAACTCACGTCCAGCTTGAATAGCATAAGTTTTCACAACGCCATCATATTCACGCGCCATGCTTTCTAACTTCTTCAATCTTTGGATATAAGCTTCAACAACTTCTCTACGAGCACCAGGACGAGCACCTGAGATGGCATCACATACCTGAACAATTGGTGATAATAAACTGGTCATTTCAATCTCGTCGTGGTGGGCTGCAATTGCATTTACAACATCTGCACTTTCTTTGAACTTCTCAGCCAATTTACCACCTAATAATGCGTGAGGTAATTCTGGTTCATTATCTGGCACTTTTCCAATATCATGTAGTAATCCAGCACGTTTAGCTTTCTTAGGATCTAATCCTAATTCGCTTGCCATTGTAGCACAAAGATTGGCTACTTCGCGGCTATGCTGCAATAAGTTTTGGCCATATGATGAACGATATTTCATTCTACCAACCATACGCATTAATTCTGGATGCATATTATGGATTCCTAGATCAATAAGCGTACGCTTACCAGTTTCCATAATATCTTTCTCTAAATGCTTCTTCGTTTTATTCACCACCTCCTCAATACGAGCTGGGTGAATTCTACCGTCAGTAACTAGTTTATGAAGAGCTAAACGAGCCACTTCTCTTCTTACGGGATCGAAGCCTGAAAGAATAATCGCATCTGGTGAATCATCGATGATAATTTCAATACCTGTGAGTGATTCAAGAGCTCTAATATTTCTTCCTTCACGACCAATAATACGGCCTTTTACTTCATCACTTTCAAGTGGGAAAACAGAAACAGAATTCTCGATTGCATGCTCAGCAGCGGTACGCTGAATAGATTCAATTACAATTTTCTTAGCTTCAGCATCAGCTGACAGCTTAGCTTCGTCAACAATATCGTTAACATAAACCATGGCATTAGCCTTGGCTTCGTCCTTAACGGTTTCAATTAAAATATCTTTGGCTTCTTGCGCTGACAAACCAGAAACAGCTTCTAATTGTTGAACTTGTTGGTCCACCATTTTATCTAGGCTTTCCTCTTTATTGGTAACAATTTCAAGCTGTTGACTTAAATTAGAACGAATAGCTTTCACTTCACCATTCTTCTTATTTAAATCTTCCAATTTTTGATTTAAAGCATTTTCTTTTTGCTTAATTCTAGATTCTGCTTTTCCTATGGCACTATTTTTTCCTTGGATATACTTTTCGTGCTCAGATTTCAGCTGGAGAAATTTCTCTTTTGCTTGGAGCATCTTCTCCTTTTTAATTACTTCTCCTTTTTCTTCAGCTTCTGTAAGTAGGTGGATGCTTTTCTTTTCAAGGGCTTTTCTGACTACTATCGTAGCAATAAAAAAGCCTAGACCAACACCTCCCAATAAGAATACCGAGTAAAATATTATCTCAGTCATTTCAATTGTTTTAATAGGTTCAGAATATGTGATGGGGAGAGGCAGAAAAAAAACCGCACAATTCCCGGAGTTGTAAACCCCTTTTATAGACATGTATAGGGCTGCCAAATTCCTCGAAAGTCCACTGACCGGTAAACCGATACCTTTGCAGGTTGAGGCCTTTTCTAAAAATTTTTGAGCTTATCCCTAATTGTTGTAATGTTGAATTTACATACTGTTGAGAACTGCGCGGATTATATTTTCAAAGAACTATGTTTAAATATTTAGGAGATTTTAGAAC
>JADGDY010000122.1 GCA_016744655.1 Bacteroidales bacterium
GCGAAAAAATGGGCTCATAATTTTAGCGTGACTCCTTCGGTTGGATTGGGAGATCAACAATCATGGGTTGTTGGTTCTGTATTATCCTATCAAATTCAAAATCAGAAGGCTTGGTCATTTGGTATTGCACTTCCCTACTCTACCACTTTCGGAAATATCACTACTACTTCAGGTATTGGGGATATTATATTAAGTGTAAATGTGCCTATTTTAGTCAATGATAAACATCAAGTATCTTGGTTAATAGCAGGAAAAATAGCTACTGGTGATGCCAACAAAATGCATAACAACATGGCTTTACCAATGATCTATCAACAAAGTTCGGGAACCAATGATTTAATCACTTCTGTGCAATGGAATTATAAAACTTGGTTATTTGCTACCGGCTATCAACATGCATTTAACAGCACCGAAAATACATTTTTGAGTAGTGATTTCCCAATAGATAGTGATGCTGCTAAATATCATTCTTCAGCATATTTAAAACGTGGCGACGATGTAATGTTTAGAATTGAAAAGAAATTCAATGGAAAAAACAAATCGAGCTTTAATGCTGGTGTTTTACCAATCTTCAGAATTCAAGCTGATAAAATAAAAATAGAGGATACATATACAAAGGTTGATAACAGTACTGGATTGACATTGAATCTATACACAGCTTGGAGGTATCAATTTACAGAGAAATTTTATTCTGAGTTGCAATTGGCGGCCCCTCCTATTACTCGTGAAGTAAGAGTTGATGGTACTACCCGTTCTTTCCTTGTTAATTTGAGATTGGCTTTTAGTCTTTAAATAAGTTACTTGATCAGAGCAAACTCACACTTTCAGTTTAGGTTTAGAAATCGATATGTATTTTAATAAAAAGAAAATCTATCCACAGATTCCGCTAACCGGAGCAAAGCGAGCTCACTGAAAGTAACTTTCACAGATTTTTTTAAAAAAAACAAGGGTCAGCATAGCTGATCATTGTTTCTAATCCGTGTTAGAATGCGATAAGATCAAAAATTTATTTCATGATTCTATTAAGTATCATGATCAATTTAATATTTGTCGGAATTCTATTTATATTAGCCAAATTACTTAATAGGTGAAAATTACATATTCTCGCAATAATAACACATTTGATTATATTTAAAAATGAATTGTAAAAACTGTCAATCTGAAATAAATTCAGATCAAAACTACTGCAGTAATTGCGGTGCAGAAATAGTTGACAAACGAATAACCATCAAAGGTCTAAGCTCAACACTATTGGCCTCAATTGGTTGGGACAATAGATTCTTCCTCACATTAAGAGACTTGATAATCAGGCCTCAAGTAGTATTTGAAAAATACCTCAATGGCACTCGGAAGAAACATACTAATCCGTTTGCATTTTTCACTATTGGAGTTGCCCTTTCTGTTTTTATCATCAATATATATGCAGATGAATTAATAAGTATCTCATCTTTTGAAAGTCAAAAACCAGCAGAAGCGATTTATGAGCAATTGAACGAAGATATAAGCGAATCATCAATTGAAAAGAAAAATGCAATATCGGAACAACAGCAATTTTTTAACAGTAAAGCGATTAATTTTCAATACAAATATTATTATTACCTGTCTTTTATCTTACTGCCTTTCTATACTTTAATCTCTTTTCTAGTATTTAGAAAACCGGAGAATTTTGGAGAGCATTTAGTTATTAATGCTTATATACAAGGTTTGACCCTCTTACTCGTTTTGCCTTTCTTTATCCTTTCCTTAGTCTTCAAATATGATTTTCATACTTCAGCGGCAATAATATTGACTATGATATATTATAGCTATGCTTATAAAAAATACAGGCATTATTCTATTGGAAAAAGTCTATTAAAACTCTTACGGTTTTTCATCATCATTTTAATAGTTCTTATTTTATCTGTTTTAATCGGATTTTTCTATGCCATGATTTTTTTGAAATAAAACTGGGGACAAATTCATCCCCATTTCTAGGTATTTTCCTGAAATCAATTCGATTTTAACCTATTATTAAGTTTTAACTTGAAGAGAATAATTACATTTGCTCCGATAAAACAATGAAAAATACTTTAGCAATCATATTTCTTCTAGTGGCCAATATTACTTTATTGGTTCATTCGGCCATTCCTCATCACAATCATGAGGGTGATCTTTGTTTTATTAGTACATCTTGTGAAAATGAATGCGACAGTCATGATCACAATGAACATCACCAACATCAGAAGCATGAACACCATGGTGAACATGGGAATATGGAATGTGAACTCGATACCAAAGTGATCATTCCAAGTAATATCAATCCGAAACAAGAAGTAATCATTTTAGATCTTGACCTTAATCCTTTGGTTAACTTCAATATTATTTCTAAGATTCCTGAGTTTTCACAGCCTAAGCATATTCTCAAAGATTTCAAGACTCATATTCCTTTAAAGCTCTCGCTTTATCATATCTATATTAATAATAGCACCGGGCTTCGTGCACCTCCTACTTTTGTTTAAATCATAAACACCTTATTTTCAGACGTTTAAAAACACAAATTCTTTAAACGCTCTATTATGTATTTATTTAAACAAATAATATGAACATTAGAATTTATATAATGGCTGCAATGATGCTTTCTTTCGTTGCATGCAAAAACAATACAAAACAAAATACTTCTTCGGAAGCCAAACAGGAAAACAAAGTAGGAGAACCTCATCAACATGATCATTCAGATGGACATGTTCATGGAGAAAACGAAGTTCATAATCATGATAATAATCATCAACACGAAGAAGGGAAATCGTGTGATCATGAACATGATACAGAACATTCTCATGGGGACGAACCTAGTTATAACCAAACTCCTGAACATCAACATAAAGAAGGCGAATCATGTGACCACAATCATGATATCAGCAAAAGTCACGCACATAATCATGATGGAGAACATGAGCATGGATCAAACTGTAACCATGAACATAACCAAATTATAGAAAGAGGTCCTGAAAAAGCTTTAATTCAAAAACTGGAAGATGAACATGATCATGGTGCAGAAAACACTGGTACACATTCTCATGCAGATATTAAGTATCAAATTACTGCTTATTCTGAGGATTTTGAACTTTTTGCTGAATCAGATCCATTCTCAATTGAGAAGTCCTCCTCTATTTTAGCCCATTTTACATGGCTCGATGATTTTTCTCCTTTAGAAAATGCCATAGTGAAAGCGGTGATAAATACTCAAGGAAATATCTCAGAAAACATCCAAACAAAAATGCTAAGACCGGGTATTTATCGTTTTAATATTCAAGCCAAAAAAGCAGGGAGTTCTATCTTAAGCTTTGTAATTGAAACATCTAACAAAACCTATAAAATAGAAGTCCCAGGAATAAAAGTCTTTAATGATGCCCACGCTGCCATGCACTGGGATGCACCAGTAGCCAACAATACAAATACAACTGCTTTCACTAAAGAACAATCATGGAAAGTGGCTTTCGAAACCCAAAGAGTAGGAATCCAGCAATTTGGCAAAACCATTAAAACCACTGCTCTCACAAAGCCATGTGTAGCTGGTGAAGCCATCATTTCATCTAAGTCAAATGGCATTGTCGACTTACAATCCAACCATATAACTGAAGGAATGCAAGTTAAACAAGGTCAACAGCTTTTCATTGTTTCTGGAAATGATTTGGCCAATAACAATTCTTCTGTGAGATATGTAGAAGCTAAGAACAATTTTGAGAAAGCAGCCTCTAACTTCGAACGTATAATGGAATTAGAAAAGGATAAAATTGTGACTTCAAAAGAAGTTTTAGATGCTAAAAATGAATATGAAAACACCAAAGTAATATTCGATAATCTTCAAGCAAACTTTAGTTCTCAAGGACAGATCATTACTTCTCCTATTGATGGTTTTATTAATAATTTAAGAGTAAGTAATGGCGAGTATGTTGAAGCAGGTTATCCCCTGTTAGCTATTACAAAAAACCAACGATTAATTCTAAATGCAGACGTACAGCAAAAATATGCGGCTGTTCTACCTCAAATATATTCTGCTAATATTAGAAATGTATACAACAATACAACTTATAGTTTAGAGGAGCTCAACGGTCATATATTGTCCTATGGAAAAACAACCAATAAGGACAATTACCTCATTCCAATCTCTATAGAAATTGACAATACGGATGATTTTGTGGCTGGGAGTTTTGTAGAGCTTTTCCTAAAATATCAAGGCAATGAAAAGCATTTAAACGTCCCTAATTCTGCATTACTTGAGGAGCAAGGAAATTTCTTTGTTTATGTTCAGGTTCACCCTGAGTTATTCGAGAAGAGAGAAGTTTTTATTGGTGCTACCGATGGAATAAAAACAGAAATCCAAAAAGGTTTAAATGCTAATGAAAGAGTAGTTACTTCTGGTGCCATCCTAATTAAATTGGCACAAGCTACTGGTGGATTAGATGCTCATTCAGGTCACGTACATTAAAAATAGAGCGATATGTTGAATCAACTAATTAAATTCTCGCTGCAGAATAAATACCTTATTCTGTTCAGCTCTGTTTTTCTACTTATTATTGGAACGCGAACTGCAACCAATATGGATGTGGATGTATTTCCTGACCTCACGGCACCAACAGTTGTTGTAATGACCGATGCACATGGTATGGCTTCTGAGGAGGTCGAACGCCTGGTAACTTACCCTATTGAAACAGCAGTAAACGGAGCCACTGATGTTAGACGAGTTCGCTCTGCCTCTTCTCAAGGATACTCATTTGTTTGGGTAGAATTCGATTGGGGAACCGATATTTACAAAGCCCGTCAAATAGTTAGTGAAAAACTGATTACCGTAACCACTCAAATGCCTATTGGTGTTGGACAGCCCGCCTTGGCGCCTCAATCCAGTGTTATGGGTGAGATTTTCTTCGTAGGTATGCAAGCCGATAGCACCTCGATGATGGATTTAAGAACCATTGCAGAATGGAATGTAAAACCATTAATCTTAGCAACTGGTGGAGTCTCTCAAGTTACTATCATCGGAGGCGATTTCAAACAATATCATGTTTTAGCCAATGCTGATAAATTAAAGTTTTATGGGGTTTCTCTTAATGAGTTAACTGTCGTTTGTCAAAGTATTTCTCAGAATTCCACAGGAGGAGTTCTTCGTCAATATGGAAATGAATATGCCATTAGAGGGATAGGAAGAACTTCTGATTTGGAAGAGTTGGCCAATACTTATATTAAATCAGAAAATGGCAAACCCATCAGAATTAGAGACGTAGCTATTGTGGAGATTGCTCCTGCTGTAAAAATGGGCTATGCTTCTAGAAATGCTGAATCCGCCATTATCTTGTCCATCTCAAAACAACCAGGAACCAACACACTTGATATTACAGAGAGAATTGAAGCCAACTTAGCCGAATTGCAAAAATCAATGCCTGCTGATGTAATATTAGACACCAAAATATTTCGCCAAGCCGATTTTATTGAAACCTCAGTAAATAATGTTCAACGTGCTTTAATGGAAGGGGCAATTTTCGTGATCATCATCCTCTTTGTATTCTTAGGTAGTTTTAGAACCACTTTAATATCACTACTTGCCATTCCTATTTCTTTATTGAGCGCCATTTTAGCCATGAAATATCTGGGACTAAATATCAATACGATGAGCTTGGGAGGCATGGCTATTGCCATTGGTTCATTAGTTGATGATGCTATTATTGATGTGGAAAATGTCTACAAACGACTTAGAGAAAATCATGTGAAACCAAAAGACCAACAAGAATCGTCTTTTACAGTGGTATTTGAAGCTTCTAAAGAAATTCGTTCTTCCATATTTAATGCGACATTAATAATTATGGTGGCTTTTGTTCCTCTATTCTTTTTAAGTGGTATGGAAGGAAGAATGCTTCAACCTCTTGGAATCTCATTTATCATTTCATTATTTGCTTCTCTTATTGTCGCCATGACATTAACTCCATTACTATCAAAGCTTCTATTAAGTAACGAAAAGTATTTAGATAAAAACAAGAAGGAAAAATGGGTTGTCCGGAAATTAAGCGAAAATTATGGAAATGCCCTATCTTGGTCAATGAATCATAAAAAATGGGTACTCATTCCTACACTCCTATTATTTGTTGTATCCTTATATATATTTTCTGGATTTGGAAGAAGCTTTTTACCTGAATTTAATGAAGGTTCTTTAACTTTATCCGTAGTGAACCAACCAGGAACTTCTTTAGAGGAGACTCATAAAATTGGTAATCTCGTAGAAACTGAATTATTAGCCATTCCAGAAATATTTAGCACAGCCAGAAGAACAGGTCGTGGGGAGTTAGACGAGCATTCACAATCCACCAACAGTGCTGAGATTGATGTGAATTTTGACTTAGCAGAAA
Organism: Bacteroidales bacterium; assembly: GCA_016744655.1. Lineage (GTDB taxonomy): Bacteria > Bacteroidota > Bacteroidia > Bacteroidales > UBA12170 > UBA12170. The sequence goes on from JADGDY010000122.1 coordinate 6,378, forward strand.
GAAGCCAAGAGGAATTTATAGCCGATGTAAGAGAGACACTTTCTCATATCCCAGGTATTGCTTTTACAGTAGGTCAACCACTTGGACACAGAATAGATCATATGCTTTCCGGCACCAGAGCCAATATCGCCATCAAGCTTTTTGGAACCGATCTCAACAAAATGTTTATGATTGGAAATCAAATAAAAGCTTCTATTATCGATATTGATGGCCTAGTGGATGTGAATGTAGACCAGCAAGTTGAAGTTCCTCAAATTCAGATAAGAGCCAACAGAGAAATGCTGGCTTATTATGGAATCGGCATGGGAGATTTCAATGAGTTTATCGATATTGCTTTTAATGGAGAGAAAATGGCTGATATCTACGAAGGACAGATGAGCTTTGATTTGATTTTAAAACTCAATGAAGACAATAGCCAAACCATAGATGGAATTCGTTCTGCACTTATTGAAACCTACGATGGAAAAAAAGTTCCTTTGGAACAAGTGGCCGAAATAGTTTCTGTTTCGGGTCCTAGTTCTATTAGTAGAGAGAATGTGCAAAGAAAAATAGTAATCGCGGCAAATGTTGCAGAACGTGATTTACGTTCTGTAGTAGAGGAAATCCAGAGAAATATTGATAGAGATATCAATCTTCCTGAAGCTTATAGAATAGAATATGGCGGTCAGTTTGAGAGCGAAGCCAAAGCTTCTCGTACACTCATGCTTACTTCAGCCCTCGCCTTACTTATTATCTTCTTACTGTTATTTCAAGAGTTCAAAAACTTCAGGTTGGCCGGAATTATACTTCTCAACTTACCTTTGGCCTTAATTGGAGGAGTGTTCTCCATTTATTTCACTTCTGGTATATTGAGTATTCCAGCTATTATTGGGTTTATTACATTATTTGGTATTGCAACCAGAAATGGAATTTTATTGATTTCGAACTATCAAAAACTACAAGCCCAAGGCATGAATAGAAATGAACGAGTTTTAAAAGGCTCAACGGACCGATTAAATGCCATTTTGATGACTGCTTTAACTGCAGCTCTGGCACTTATTCCCCTGGCCATGAATGGAGATTTATCGGGCAATGAAATACAAAGCCCTATGGCAAAAGTTATTCTAGGAGGATTACTCACCTCTACCCTGTTAAACATATTTGTGGTTCCTATCATTTATAGCAGTTTAGAAGATAAGAGCATCATTAAAAAGGAGGAAATATGAAAAATATAATCATAACAATAGTAATCCTAATTTTAGCTTTCCCTGCTTTTTCTCAGGATATGGCTGGAATTTTATTAGAAATAGAACAAAACAACACTCAGCTTTCCGCATTGAGAAAATCGAATGAAGCTGAGAGACTGGAAAATAAGACTGGAATATATTTGGAGAATCCTGAATTTGAGTTTCATTACCTGTGGGGAAACCCTGCTAACATGGGTCAAAGAACAGACATCTCCATTACACAATCTTTTGATTTCCCTACGGTGTATGGGCATCAAAATAAGATTTCTGATTTAAAGAATGAGCAAATTGAACTCAAATATATCAAAGAGCAAAAATCACTCATTTTACAAGCGAAGCAATTACTCTTCCAACTGGTTTTCCATAATGCTCAAAAAATGCAATTATTAGAAAGATTAGAACATGCTCAAAGTATAGCCTCCTCTTATGAAGCTAAGTTTAGAGTAGGAGAAACCAATGTTTTGGAATACAATAAATCTCAATTAAACTTATTGAACCTTCAAAAAGAATCGGAATTGGTTCAAATTGAAATTAACAGTCATTTGGCAGAACTGAGGAGTCTTAATGGAGGGAAAGAAATCGTCTTCGATAATTCGTCCTACGAGTTGGTTAGTTTACCCACAGACTTTGAGCAATGGTATACCGAAGTTGAAGCCAATAATCCCCTTCTTAATTGGTTAAAACAAGAAGTAGAACTGAGTCAGAGGCAAGTAAAACTGAGTAAAGCCATGAGTTTACCTAAGCTCAACGCAGGATATATGAGCGAAAAAGCTGGAGGAGAACAGTTTCAAGGTTTAATAGTTGGTGTTTCCATTCCTCTATGGGAAAATAAGAATACTGTAAAGTATGCCAAAGCCAATACTGATGCCATGCATAGCTATGCTGTGGATAGCAAGATTGTCTTTTATAATCAATTGAGGAGCTTATATAAAAAAGCAAAAAGCCTTCAAAAGAATACAGAAGATTATCGAACTCAACTAAGTAAATATGAACATTCAGCCCTACTCAATAAGGCTTTAGACAAAGGACAAATTACACTAATTGATTATATGCTGGAGCTTTCAATCTATTACACCAGTCAGAATAATCTATTGGAAATGGAAAGGGATTTAAAATTGTGCTTAGCTGAATTATATCAGTTTATGTAGATAAAATTCTAGAATTAAATAGCAAGGGCTTTAAAATCCTTGCTATTTATTTTTAAATGTAGAATTACCTCAATAATGGCATTAACTCCATCATCTTTTGTTCGTGGGTTAAATTACCGTTGAGCCAATGTATTTCAAAACCTTGCTTTTCCATTCTTCGAAACCAAGTCATTTGTCTTTTAGCAAATTGATGAATAGCAGTATTCAATCTACGAGACATCTCATCGTAGCTAATTTCATCGCTTAAATACTGAGTTACAAAACGATATTCTAAACCGTAGAATTTCAACTTTTCGGCACTTACTCCTTGGTCAAGTAAATCTTCTACTTCATCTATCATTCCACCTTTTAAGCGCTCTTCTAAACGGTCTGTGATTCTTGATCTCACAACCCTTCTATCAAAATCTAATCCTAAAATAATGGTGTTAATTTCTGGGAAACTGGTATCTAAATCAGGATTATTGTCATAATAAGTTTGAATTTCGATGGCTCGTAATAATCGATCTCTATCAGATACATCAGTTGTATTATGAAGCGCTTTGAAGTTTTCCAAAATCTCCTCCAATTCAATATCTGATTTTAACTCTAAGTCTTCTCTTAATTGCTCATTAGCCGGAACATTGATCAATTTATAACCTTTGAGAACTGATTCTATATACATACCTGTTCCACCACAAAGAATGGGAAAGGTTCCATTCACTTCTATCTTTTTATAAGCATCTAAGAAGTCTCTTTGAAATTCAAAAACATTATACTCATAACCAGGTTTTACGATATCTATTAAATGATGAGGGACCTGTCGACCATCATACTGATATTCTGAAAGATCTTTTCCTGTTCCTATATCCATTCCTCGATAAACCTGACGAGAATCTGCGGAGATAATCTCTCCATTTAATTGAGCGGCTACATAAACTGCAAAGCTAGTTTTACCAGTAGCTGTGGGTCCTAATATTGTTATCATATATAAATTAAAAATGCAAATTTAATACAAAGATTCTATCCTACGATATTTATATTCTAATTTTGTCAACTGATCACGGAGAACAATCATATTTGCCATATCAAAAACCTCTTTCAACTTGGAGAAATCTTGATTAAACTCAGCAAATTCCTCATCGTTTTCTGCAAACCATTCTAAATTTATTTTCAAATCTTCGACATCTCCTTTTGAAAAAACAGCATGTTTTTCTTTGAGATATTGAAGAATACGAAGTCCATCAACTAAGCCTTCACTTGCTTGAATAAATTTTTCTTCTTTTTTATTGTTCTTCCTAAGTGGAGTCCAAAGATCATCTTTCTTAAATTGCTTTTTCAAAAAGCTAGACATTGGAAAATCCACATCTTTACTAAATAGTTTTGAAAAAGCTTCGAAGCTTTGTTTAATATTCTGAAATAACTGAGGAGGGTAAAAAGGATAACTGGACCAATCACCAGCATTTCCTTTAATCATGGCAGGTCCGGTACCAAAATTAACACGGTCAGAAAAACGAGCTTGTGGGTAGACTTTCACCTCATTAAATTGATGCAATGGTGCCATTTTCTTCATGTGCTGTAAGAAATAAAAATCCTCGCCGCTAGCCTTAGGACTTATTCCACCAATTTTATTATAATTTTCGATGGTAGTGGCCATCCCAGAGCCTATGGCACTAAAAGCATATGGATTTGAAATGAGAAGCATATTAATGGCATACACTCTCATATAGAGCTCGTAGCGCAAAATCGCAACATCCTCTTCTTGTTTTCCAGTTAATCGGTGGTAATATGGATTGCTATGCGCTGAAAATCCATTTGATGATTCAAAAATAGAAACTAAAGATTCAAAATATTGAGGAGGGTAATAAGTATCAGCATCTACAGAAATAATAACATCTTCTTTTACGCCTAGATCAGTAGCCTTGTCCATACTCAACTTTCTGGCCCATCCCACTCCTTTTTTCTTTCCTATCCAGCCATTGCCTAAAGAGCTTTTGTCAATAATGATAATATCTAAATCAGCAGACTCCTCTAAAAATCTAATACTTTTAGCGTTATCATCACAAATTATTTGCTTATCATCTATATCCCACCAATTTTCAGGTTGATTTACGCAAGCTATAATTTTGAAATTCTGATAAGATTGTAATTTGAACGATTTTAATAAATCATGGAGGTTCTCATATTCATTAAGAATAGGCAAACAAATGTATAAAACTGGGCTCAATGTGAAAGCTTATATGTACTTATCAATAGTTTCTGCTTCTAAATAAGTCCTAAGGTCAGAAGTTACTTTATGAATAATTCCTCCCATTAAACACTTCTCAAAAGGACAAACTGGACGTTCCATAGGACAACCTTCTATTTCGATTGGCCCTTCAATGCTTTCATACACATCGTAGAGTGTGAATTCATTTGGTTGTTTTTTGAGTTTAAATCCTCCATTAGGGCCACGGCTCGAAGTCACTAATCCCTCTTTTCCAAGTCTTTGCATTACTTTTGCCAGGTGGTTCTTACTGGCTCCGGTTGCTTCTGCAATTTGATTTACATTGATTAGCTTATCACTTGCGGCAATTAATACAACTGCATGAATAGCGAGTGAGGCAGCTTCGGATATATTTACAACTTTTGACATAACAGGTTTGTTTGCTGCAAATTTAACAATAATTTAGGTATTTCCGATACTAGATACTTATTTAGAGTGATTTAACACAAGCGGTTGGAATCGAGTCGCAAAAGTAAAAAAAAGCATTTAAATACCAAATACCTAGTTTAACAAAAGCTTCTTTTTATAAAAAACAACGGATAGCATTAGAAACAGAACATTATTGTTAAATATTCCCTATTTATAATCAACAACATCATCAATAATTTACATTTGTTTAAACAAAACTAATATTCATTTCCTGAATACTTAAGATACTTGATAGAAACTTTTCTCTATAAGAGCAGGACAAAAAACATCTTATGAGAAAAAAAATTAATTTTTCCATCATTTTTTTAATGATGACGGGATTTATTTATGCCCAAACAAATGCCTATGAAATGGCCTCAGAATACCAAAACAGCCAAGAAACGGTAGAATTAGATCCCAATTTTAATTCGAATCAAAATCGTTCTGCTGATCTAATTTATGATAACGGTCCTTTGGTAAACAGTTCCTCCACTGGTGTCGGTGGTGCAGATGAATCAGTATTGCAAAACATTGGCCTAGGTTTAAACATACTAGGGCTCGGCCATCAATTAGCATTAGGTTTCTGGATTGCTGACGACTTCATTATTAATTCATCAGGAGGATGGGATATAACTAGTTTGGATTTTTATGCTTACCAAACTGGTTCAACTACAACCAGTACAATTACCGATCTTAGAATTCTTATTTTTGATGGAGATCCGAGCCTACCAACTTCATCATTAATATGGGGAGATGAGACAACAAATAGATTAAGTAATACCGAATGGAGTGGTATGTATAGAGTACAAGAATCTACTTCGGGGGCTGCAGTTAATCGACCAATAATGAAAAATACAGCCAACCTAAATCTACACTTAGAACCTGGAACTTATTGGTTGGTATGGCAAACCGGAGGCACACTAGGTTCTGGACCATGGGCTCCTCCGATAACTATAAATGGTTTATCTACAACTGGTAATGGAAAACAAAGTCTCGATGGTTTGTCTACTTATTTTGAAGTATTAGATTCAGGTACGAACACAGCTCAAGGATTTCCATTTCAAGTATACGGAACGGCAATAGAACATGTTCCTTTATCAAATTGGACAATAATATTCAGCTTATTAATTATTGGATTATTCAGTGTTTTTCGATTCAAATTCTAAGTAAATCTATTCACAATAAAGCAAAAGCCGAAAACAAAATGTTTTCGGCTTTTGCCATTTAATAATCAATCAAATTTAAGCATTTTGCTTTTTTATTAAATTTAAAGCACTTCCAGCTTTAAACCAGTCAATCTGATTTTTATTATATGTATGATTTACAACAATCTCATCTTTAGTTCCATCGGCATGATTTAAAACAACTGTTAATGGTTTACCAGGTGTAAAATCAGTTAATCCAAGAATATCGAAACTGTCATCTTCTTTTATTAAATCATAATCTGCAGGGTTGGCAAAAGTTAAGCCTAACATGCCTTGCTTCTTCAAGTTAGTTTCATGAATACGTGCAAAAGAACGAACCAATACAGCTTTTACACCAAGGTTACGTGGCTCCATTGCTGCATGCTCTCTAGAAGAACCTTCACCATAGTTTTCGTCTCCTACAACAATACTTCCCATTCCAGCAGATTTATATGCTCTAGCTACAGTAGGAACTTCTCCTTTTTCGCCATTTAGTTGATTCACAACTTCGTTAGTAGCTTCACCAAAATAGTTAACCGCTCCAATCAACATATTATTAGAAATATTATCCAGGTGACCTCTATATCGTAACCATGGACCAGCCATAGAAATATGGTCAGTAGTACATTTACCTTTTGCTTTAATCAAAAGCTTCATGCCTTTAATATCTTCACCATTCCATGGTTCAAAAGGAGTTAATAATTGTAATCTTTCAGATTCTGGATTAACAACAACTTCTACTCCACTTCCATTGGCAGATGGAGCTTGATAACCATTATCTTCAACTGCGAAACCTTGGCTTGGTAATTCATCTCCTTTGGGAGCGTCTAACATTACTTCTTCACCATCTTTATTAATAAGCTTATCGGTTAAGGGATTAAATCCTAAATCTCCAGATATTGCAATGGCAGCAACCATTTCTGGTGAAGCTACAAAAGCGTGAGTATTTGGGTTTCCATCTGCGCGTTTTGCAAAGTTTCTATTAAAAGAATGTACAATACTGTTTTTCTTAGCATCTGCAGAACCTTCTCTATCCCACTGCCCAATACATGGTCCACATGCATTAGTAAAGATTTTAGCATTTAAATCTTCGAATATTTTAATTAAGCCATCTCTTTCAGCAGTGTATCTTACTTGTTCAGAACCAGGATTGATTCCGAATTCAGCTTTAGCAACTAATCCTTTATCTACCGCTTGTTTGGCAATACTAGCAGCTCTAGCCAAATCCTCATATGAAGAGTTTGTACAAGAACCTATTAATCCCCACTCTACTTTTAAAGGCCATCCATTAGCTTCAGCTTTTGCTCTCATTTCGCTAACTGGGGTCTGTAAATCTGGTGTGAATGGACCATTTACAGATGGTTCTAATTCGTCTAAATTAATTTCAATTACTTGATCGAAATATTTTTCAGGTTCAGCATAAACTTCAGCATCGGCGTTTAAATACTCTTTCACTCCGTTTGCTAAATCTGCAACATCTGCTCTATCAGTTGCTCTTAAATAACGCTCCATACTTTCATCATAACCAAATGTTGAAGTAGTAGCACCTATTTCAGCACCCATATTACAAATAGTTCCTTTTCCTGTAGCAGACAATGAATTAGCACCCTCGCCGAAATACTCAACAACAGCACCTGTTCCACCTTTTACAGTAAGTATTCCTGCTACTTTAAGAATAATATCTTTAGCAGCAGTCCAGCCATTAAGCTTTCCAGTTAGTTTAATACCAATTAATTTAGGAAATTTAAGCTCCCATGCCATACCTGCCATTACATCTACAGCATCGGCTCCACCTACTCCAACAGCTATCATACCTAAACCACCGGCATTTACTGTATGAGAATCAGTACCTATCATCATTCCACCTGGAAAAGCATAGTTTTCTAATACCACTTGGTGAATAATTCCTGCTCCTGGCTTCCAAAAACCAATTCCGTATTTATCAGATACAGATTCTAAGAAATTATATACTTCATTATTTTTATTGATGGCTTCTTGCAGATCTTTACCTGCACCTATTTTAGCTTGAATAAGGTGATCGGCATGTACTGTAGAAGGAACTGCTGCTTTAGTTTTTCCAGCTTGCATAAACTGTAATAAAGCCATTTGAGCAGTAGCATCTTGCATAGCAACTCTATCAGGAGTGAAATCAACATAGGATTCACCTCTTGTAAAAGCTTGTGTTGGGTTTCCTTCATCAAGATGTGTGTAAAGAATCTTTTCGGCTAGAGTCAAAGGTCTTCCGACTACATTTCTAGCGGCGTCTACTCTTTCAGCTAGTTTAGAGTACACACCTTTTATC
>JADGDY010000123.1 GCA_016744655.1 Bacteroidales bacterium
AAACCTCTTTACTCATAAAATGATAATAATTTCGGTTTAAATAAGGAAATGAATTCGGTTTAAAAACTAAATACAAATTAAAAAAGCTTGTGGTGTTTTTTAAATCATTAATCCTCTTCCTATAAACTTTTTTAATTCTTTTATCTTCAACCATTTGCATGGTTTGAGAAGGATGGATATTTGATATAATATTCTTAGTTGAATAACGATTGCCTCCATCAGTTTCTACCCATGTATTTTCAGAATCCTCAGTTGAAATTCTTGAAACCTTCGACCTGTTCAAAACATCACCTCCAGCATTTTCAATTACTTCAACTAAGGTATTAGCCAACTGCTGACTGCCTCCAACAAATCTCCAAGCACTTTCAATAAATTGTCTATTTACTAAGGAATGTACATACAGTGGAGTTTTCTCTTTTACGCCACCATACAGAGAATTTGTTGCACCAAGTACAGACTGGAGAGTTTTACTCGCCTTTAATGATTCAAGGTATTCTGAAGCTCCGCCATTTAGATAATCTTCCCCTTTTTTTATATTCTCATAATTCTTGAGATATAAAAGTGGAAACTTATCAGTAATATTCCAGAGTTTGTCTGTATAATCTTTTATAATCGATTTATCTTCAGGAAAAGAATTTGCCAATCCTTCAATGAAATTCTCTTTTCCTTGTGCATACATATAATTTTGAGCATGATTATCAAAACTGATTTCCTCGAAACCATTAATATCCATTCTTTCGATTTCGAGTTTATCTATGATTCCTAGATATTTAAAATACTGATACAAAAACCCATCAGTTTCCAGTGAGCCAATATAATTCATTCCAGTATTAAAGGTTGTTTGTTCTCTTTTAAAAGTATGCAACAAACCACCTATTTTTTTTCCTTTCTCTAAAACTAAAACCCGAAGTCCATTCTTTGCCAATACGGCACCAGAAACCAATCCTCCAAGACCACTTCCTATAATTATTATATCGTATCGACTTGTTGAACTCATTTATATCTCTAACAAAAGTTTTACGGCTCCAAGGTAAGATTCATTCCAACCTTCTACAATATTATCATAAGCCTCATTAGGAATATTTGTATGATTAAGTTCAACACTAGAACCTCCTCCTTTTTTCCAAATTTTCATGGTTACAATACTTGGGATTTCATCCTCTTCTTCTCCAAAATACCATTGCTGCACTAGCTTTTCATTTTCAACTATTTCGAGATTTTTCCCAATAATATCTCCTCCCCATAAGGAAAACTCAGAACCTATCTCTTTATTCATTGTAGCCTTATCGCCGGACCATAATTCTATAGTAAAAGGATTTGTTAAAGCAGTAAACACATCTTGTGGCTCTGCTTTTATCTGAAAATAAGCTTTATAGTCTTTCATGAACATGATTTTTTTGATGATTCGAAATTATAAAATTTACGGGAATAGTCTCGGTTTTTTTTTACTTTAAAACTTGTTAAATATCGGGATTATTTGTAAATTTATCAATCTAAAAATTAACCATGTCATTAAAGAACTTAATCAACCAAATCAATGTACCTCCTGTAACATTTAGGATAGGTATTTTATCTGGTTTCGTATTATATTCTATCTACGGATTTCTGGACTATTATATGCTACCAGATACACATGAAGTTGCTTGGTCGATTCGTTTTTTCCTTTTAGGACCTTCATTAATTATTCCATTCATCCTATCCTATTATAAGAAGTTTCATGATTTTCTTGGCTTATTCAGCATTTTTTTAATTATTGTTGCTCAGTTAGGTATATTATTAATGATATTTAATGCTTTTCCGCAAGAAAGAGGGCACGATGATTATTACGTAGGATTAGTTTTAGTTATTCTTTGGGCTGCATTTATTTTCAAACTTCATTATAAAATCATTGCCATTTCTTCAGTAGCAACAATTATTATCTATGCCTACTTTGCCATTACTCTTCAGAATATGTTAATGCTTGGGATTAATGGCCCGCACTTTCCTTTATTCTTTAATAATATTTTGTTTTTAACTTCCATGTCATTCTTGGCATCAATAGGTTCCTATTTAATTGCAGATTATTATGAAAAACTTCAAGAGGAAAAACAACAAATTCAGAAAGCTTTAGCTAAGAGTAGAGAAAGTGATCGGATTAAAACCAGCTTTTTAAGTACCATGTCACATGAAATCAGAACACCTTTAAATGGAATAATTGGATTTAGTGATATTTTACTAGATGAACCTGATGAAGAAGATATTCAGGTTGCTGCCACATCAATAAATCGTCAAGGATATCAATTACTAAAGGTATTAAGTAGTATTTTAGAGTTTAGTGAACTTCAATCAAAAGATGATTTAGGCAAAATGGAAAAGGTTGGAATGAAAGTGTTTATTCATCGTAATTATTCCAATTTTGATTTATACAAAAGTAGACACGAAAAACCCAATGCTAGTCTTGAGATAAAATTCATTGAAGAAATAGCTAACAAATACCTTTACATTCAGTACGAAAAACTAGAATCTGTTATCAATGCAATACTTGAAAACGCAGTAAAGTTTGGTGATAATAAACCTGTATCAATGTATGGGGAGCTTATTAATGAATCTAGTTTAGTAATTAGTATTCGTGATATGGGAATTGGACTAAATAGCTCCCATGGTGATGCTGTATTTGAAAACTTCAGGCAAGTAGAATCTGGCCATAACAGGAAATTTGATGGCATCGGAATGGGATTAACCATGTCAAAAAAGATAGTGAACTTTATGAATGGTAGTATCTGGTATGAACAAAATAGAGACCTTGGAACCACTTTCCATGTGCATATTCCAAATTGCCTTAGAAAAGTATAAAACAAAAAAAATCCTGCTAATTCTAGCAGGATTTTATGTATTAACCTCATCTTCTATTTGAGCTTCATTAAATCAGCCTTTTTGTTCTGTTCTATTAATAAGTATTTAGCGTTTGAATCTTTGAGATCATCCTTATTTAAATCGAACTCGTGCATCCCATCATTCTCTTTTAACTTCACAGACTTAATTTTCTCGAAATTCTCATTATAGTATGTAGCTCTCATTTTACCATCCTCGTTACTTTTGAATCCAATTACTGGGTTTTTATCTCCATCAATATTAACATTGATATCTATTTCTTCAAGCCTTTGCTTTTCATTTACTGGAAGGCCAGCATCAATGGCTTTATCAAATTCTTTTTCACTGGCCGGGCGAATCATAATCATATCAGTATGAGAGCCCTCACTATGAAAGAAAATATCCTCATCATTTCCTTGGCTAGTTTTCTTGATAATTACTTTATGCTCTCCATCATCTTCAACCCAAACATTTACATCGGAATCATGATGATGATCCATATGATCTCCCTCACCAATAAATATCGTACTGGTATGAATCTCAGTGGTATCATTTCCATCGATAATATATTCTACCCTACCATCTTCATGAATAAATGACGAATGTTCATCAACGAAAAACTTATTCATTACAGCAACATCTCTAATATCAGCCTCCTCAAGAACCTTCAGGGCTTCATCTATTCTTTTGCGGGTTTCAGTTTCAATTTCTAGATCTTCTAATTCTTTCTGCAGATTTTCAAAAGCTTTCTCTACTTCTTCGTTTGCTTCTTTCAATTCCATCTTTATGACCTTCTGAATCTCTCCCATCTCTTCAGTCATATTAATATGAATTTCTCTCATATTTTCTTTAGTGAGTTCCATTTCCACTTCAATATCCTTCATAATAGATTCGATATCCACATCAATATCAGGACGTATAATGATTATTGTATCGATTTCGGTATTTTCACCATCCTCATCAACTGCAACTTTAATCACGTATTTTTGTTCCTTCTTCTCTTCTTTCACTTTATCTTGAGCAAAACCTGTGGTACTTAAAAATATAAAGGCCATTAATATGGCTGATAAATTGTAAAGATTCCCTTTTTTCATAATGTTGTTTTTTCGTTTTGTTTCTGATAGCAAAAGTAAATATAGACGCTTTTGAATATCTTTAGGTGCGGTTAAAAATAGTTAAGGTGAGGTTAATATTCTGGGTACTGGGTTTTAAAAAAAACTTAAGCTTTTCAACCTTTAAACCTCCAAACTTCTCATTAGCTTCAAAACAATATTACTCATCCACTATACAAATTATAGGCATATCGTATTTCCAAGTAAAGAAAATGCATAGGTATAGTACAAAGACAGCAAAAGGTTAAAGCTAAACAAAAATGACAATGATTAAACTAATATACTTCGTCAACTCTCTATCACACCTGCACCCACCTAAGCTCCTAACATTTAGTATCCTCAAGAATCATTATCCTCAACATATTTAATACCGTAAGGCTAGCTCTCATAATATTTCGTCCTCTATGCTCTCCAAATTGATGTGCTTTTGAGATGGTTCCATTGGGACCTGAAACAGCAATCCAGGTATAGCCAACTGGTTTGTCTTTCGTTCCTCCATCAGGGCCAGCTATTCCGCTAGTGGCCATGGAATAATTCGTGTGAAATTTGTTTTTTGCACCTTCAGCCATTTGCTTTACAACAGTTTCACTAACTGCTCCAAATTGTTCTATGTCTTTTGCATGAACTCCAAGAATTTCATTTTTAGCTTCATTGGAATAAGAAACCACCGAACCATGAAAATATTGAGAGGAGCCTGCTAATGATGTAACCATGTGCGCAATATGACCACCGGTGCAACTCTCAGCAGTAGAAATAGTTTTATTTTGTTTTACGAGTAGTTGAGCCAAAGCCTCTTCTAAACTTATATCATCGTATCCAAAAACAATAGCGTCTCCAAGGATTGAAACTATCTTGTCAACTTCAGCTTGTACTTCTTGTTGGATTAGCTGCTCATTAACTCCTCTTGCTGATAATCTTAACCTCACTAATCCCGGCCTAGGGAGATATGCTAATTTAATATACTCTGGTAAACCATCTTCAACCTCCTCAATTAAACCTGCTAAAAAAGATTCTCCTACTCCGGTAGTCATTATAGTTTTTTGAAAGTATTTCTCTGGTTTAAATTGCTCCTCGAGTCTTGGAACCACTTCTTTCTCCATCATGGTTTTCATTTCGAAAGGAACTCCTGGCATAGAAACAATCACTTTCTCGTCCTTATCGAACCACATCCCATAAGCTGTTCCATTTTTGTTAGGAATGGCTTTTGCTTTCTCAGGTAAATTGGCTTGATCTTTATTTACACCAGTAATTTTAAAACCTCTAGATTTAAATAAATTCTCAATATTATGAAAAGCCTCCTCATTAAAGTACATTTCAGAATCGAAATATTCCGCCAACACTTTTTTGGTAATATCATCCTTAGTGGGACCTAATCCACCACTTAGTAATACAATATCAGCATATTTAATGGCAGATGTGATGGCATTTTCAATTTGTAATCTTTCATCAGAAACGACTGTGGTCTTTATTACTTCAAAGCCATGTTCACTTAAAACATTACCCATCCAAGATGCATTGGTATTTACAACCTGACCTATTAATAATTCATCACCTATATTTATTATTTCAACTTTAGCTTTCATTATAATGTATGTTAAATAAGATGCTTAATAACTAGCGTTTTTCTTATATTTGTTCTCTTTTTTCTGCAAAATTAGCTTTTGCTGGGAAACTAACATGATAAAAAATCTTAATATGAATAAGAAAGCCATAGCTGAATCGGAATTAATTATAAATCCTGACGGTAGTATCTACCATTTACATTTGCATCCTGAAAATATAGCTGATGATATTATTTTAGTCGGTGACCCTGGAAGAGTTGAAGTCATTTCTTCATATTTTGATAGGATTGAGTTTAAAATGGCCAATAGAGAAATACATACTCATACTGGATATATTGGTCAGAAAAGAATTACAGTTCTCAGTACCGGTATGGGAACCGATAATTTAGACATCGTTATTAATGAGTTAGATGCCATTTGTAATATCGACTTAAAAACTCGTATTCCTAAAGACACCCATCGTAGCTTAAGGCTATATCGTTTAGGAACTAGTGGAGCGCTACAACCAGATCTTCCTGTTGATACATTTTTAGCTTCTTCTCATGGTGTTGGAATAGATGGACTTTTATGGTTTTATAAGCAGGTAAATTCTGTTATTGATAAAGATATGACAGAAGCCTTTTTAAGAGATACCAATTGGCCAACGGATCTACCGAAGGCATATATCATTCCTGGATCTGAAGAGCTATTAAATACAGTAGGGAAGAATTTCACTAAAGGAATTACTGCAACCGCTCCAGGATTCTTTGGTCCTCAAGGGCGAGTATTAAGAATGCCACTTGCCTACCCAGATTTAAACGACAGAATTAGTGCTTTTTCTTATGAAGGAAAAAAACTGACTAATTTCGAAATGGAAACGTCAGCTTTATATGGACTTTCGAAGGCTTTAGGTCATCATGCCATGACCGTTTGTGCTATTATCGCTAATAGGGAAAGAAAAGAATATTCTAAAGACTACAAGGTTACCGTAGTTAAATTGATAGAAGAACTGCTTGACCAAATATGTCAGTAGAATATTCCTTATTTATTAAGGCTACTTATTGCTTCTGTATTTTAGTTGAAAAAGATTGACCTTTGTCGTCGATTAATTCTAATAAGTAGATTCCCTTTTCAAGATCTGAAACATCAATATTAGTTAAGCTAACAGATTCTAAAACTTTCTGACCAAATAAATTATAGACAATTACATTCTCTATGTTTTTTTCGGATTGTATGTTAATTTCTTGATTGAAAGGATTAGGATAAACAATATTCTTAAGCTCTTGAGTTTGATTAGAATTAATTCCTGTAATCCCAGAAACCAACTCTGATTCAGCTGCTTGAAGTAGCTTTTTGCTATTTGAGTTTTGAATCATTGTTAAAGCAAAAATCTCATCTATTACCCATGCAGAATGTGCTGTATAGTTATAGGTATACTCAACCATCTCTCCAACTTCTAACATAGGTAAAGCCATATTTTCTAATTCTTTTCGAAAAACATTGTGATGTAAGTTTTCACCATTGGGTGCATTATATGCCACTTCCTTTTCTGCCAAAACCAAATAAATCATATCATTATTTGTTGGAACACCACTCAATCTTTCTATTTTCACTTTTACATCAATTGTTTCATTGGAACCATAAAATTGATTCACCTGTACTGTATAGTCACTCATGGCATCCGCTTGTTCATCTAACTGCTCTTGACTTAACATAGGGGATTGACTAGGAATTACAGTACCACCAACAACAACTCTAGGAGTACTTCCATATATTCCGTAGTATTGGGTCCTGGTATCGTTTTCACTTGGATTGTGCTGAGAAAACAGACAATTTGAATATGGAGAACTAGGATGAATTGCCAAATGAATCACATCAGGATTATTATCCAAAAGATTAAATAAGGCAGGGTTTTTTATGCCGCAAATTCCACAACGGGTATTTGTAAAATGTTCTACCACAACTTTTCGTGTGGTTTGACTTTGTGCGTAAAATGCCATCAATACTATTAAAAGAGTAAATATTCTTTGTTTCATTTTCTTTGTGTTTTAATTTATCCATTGGTCGTTATTACTATTGAGCACCTTACAGGAATTATAATTTTTTTTCAAAAAAAAAGAAATATCAACTATTAATAGCAAAAGGTGATTAAAATTATTTAACTGCTGAATTTAAAGATGAAAAGATTAATTTTACCGAATTCAAGTCTTATATTTATCTCATATTATCGGAACAATGAATAAAATATTGGTTTCTTTATTTATTATTTTATCAAGTATTTCATCAGCACAAACAGATACTTTAAAAGTTTTATTTTTAGGAAACAGTTATACCTCTGTTTATAACCTACCTCTATTAGTAAAAAACTTATCTACAGCCAATAACCAAGTTCTAATTACGGATTTTAATACTCCTGGAGGATGCACCTTAGAGCAACATTCTACAAATGAAACTTCACTTCAAAAGATAAGAAAAGGGAATTGGGATTTTGTAGTTTTACAGGAACAAAGTCAGATTCCAACCATAGAGTATCATAAAGAAAACTCCATGTATCCTGCTGCTCGTAGGCTAAATGATTCCATTAAAAAATATAATTCCTGCGCCACTACCCTTTTTTATATGACTTGGGGCAGAAGGTTTGGAGGTCAGCAATGCGATAATACAGGAATTAATTGTAGTCCTGACTTTGTGGATTTCACTCATATGCAGGATTCACTAGAAAGTGCTTATTGGGGAATCACAAATGAACTAAATGCCCAAATTGCTCCCGTAGGAATTGCATGGAAAAAAGCAATAACGATAAATGATATTATCCTTCATGCTACAGATGATAGTCATCCAAATTATTCTGGTGCCTATTTGTCGGCCTGTGTTTTTTATTCTATGATTTGGGATGAAAATAGCTTCGAAAACTCATTTATAGGAAACTTGGAACAGGAAATTGCAAATCTTTTACAGTCTAATGCAGATTCTATAATTTTTCACACCGCAAATGATTGGAATAGGAATATTAATAAAGTGAAATCTCATTTTTCATTCGATGTTTTCAATGATTCTGTGCAATTTTCAAACCTATCGGAATGTTTGTTTCCAATGCAATATCAATGGACTTTTGGTGATGGAAATCATTCAAATAATACCAACCCTGGACACACTTATTCTGAGAACAATACTTATGAAGTAAATTTAATCAGCAACTTCTGTACAAACTCTGATACAAGTACTAATGAAGTTTTAATTGATGTCAACATTGGGACACCGGAATATCAAGCCGAACTTGGGGTTCATTTATCTCCAAATCCTGTTCAATCTGAATTAGACATTAGTTTTGATCAGCTATTTTCTGGTCAAATTGATTTGATAAATGAATCAGGGGAAATTGTATTTACTCATAAAACAGAGCATGAAAATCAGATTCTCATTCCTACAAATCATTTTAAAAGTGGAATCTATTTTGTTAGAATAAATGACAATAATCTTAGTCAAGCATCCACTTTCAAAATCCTTAAAATATAAACATGAAGCCACTTAATTATATCTTACTCCTTTTTGCTTTCACTTACTCATTAAGCTCATTTGCTCAAACTGAAGACGTTTTTGTTAAAAGGGATTTATCCGAAATATTACACTGGGTAGTCTCAAAAACAGACTCCTCAAAACACGATAAACACGCCCATCATTTATGGGAAGAATATTTAAATAGACCTCATCCTTCTGTAAATACTCTTCATTTCTATTTTAGAGAAACTGCAGAAGAGTTTCAAGTTCCTGTAGAAATTTTAATGGCCATTGCTCAAGTGGAAAGCAATTGGACTCAAATTGGGCCAAGCATAGATAAAGGTTGGGGAATCATGCATTTAGTCGACAACACATATTCTAGTACTTTAATCCAATCTGCCGAATTAATAGATTTAGATCCTCAGGTTTTAAAAGTCAATGCACGCCAAAATATTAGAGGAATGGCTGCATTAATAGCATTCTATGCAAAAGAAAAACGAGAGGAGCTCTTGAAAATAACAGATTGGTTTGAAATTTTAAAACCTGTCACAGGATTAGCCAATGAGGATTTACAAGAACTACAAGTTTACGAGTATTACCAAGTGATAGAGCATGGGAATATTTCAACTACTCTTTGGGATGAAAAAATAATATTAAAAGGACAAGAAATATGTATTTCTGAAAAACTAAATCCTAAAAACCCTTTCCTATTCCCTGTTCATAATAAAACTGGAGATTACCCCGATGCTATTGATGCTTTCACAAGTTGTAATTTTGCAGAAGGTAGAAATCATGAAATTGATGCATGGGTGAATCATTGGATAGGAACGGGAACCTATGCTGGTGCAATCTCATGGTTTCAAAATTGTGATGCGCAAGTGAGTGCACATTTTGTCATTCGTTGCAACGATGGGGAAATAAGTCAGGTTGTAGGTGTAGAAAATACTGCTTGGCATTGTGGTGCTAGTGGCTACCCTTTTAATAATAGCCGCTCCATTGGAGTAGAACATGAAGCCACTTTAGCTAATCCCGATCAATGGAACTCCATGCTTATGCTGGAAGCTTCTGCAAACATGGCCAGCTATTTTTGTGATGAGTTTGGAATACCAAAAGCCTTATCTCTACCAGGAATTAGAGCTCATGACCAAATGCCAGGAACCAATACCATGTGTCCTGGAAATTTACCTTGGGGAATTTGGATGGGTTTATTGGATGAGAATTTTAGTGAAGTTGATTTAGTGATCATGGATATGTGGACAGAACCAGAAAATCCAGATCAAGGAGAAATAGTAGAGTTTTTTGTTGAAATCGGTAATGTTGGAAATACAACCGCTGACACAGTAATTCTAGATTTTAGAGTAGAGAACGCTATTGTTGAATTTGATACTACTTTCAATTTGGAAGCCAATTCTACTCAACAACTCTCTTTACCCAATTATCAATTTGCCAATGCGGGTATTATGGATTTTTGTGTCTATATAGCACCTCATTCTCAAGAATTAAACATCCTCAATAATAGTTATTGTATAGAAATAGAGGTAAATCCAGTTTTTGCAATTAATGAAATAAATAATAATTTTCCGATTTCAATCTTCCCAAACCCTACTTCTGGAAAGCTTCATTTTCAAACAGATAAAAAAACCATTAAACAAGTTGAAATATACAACACACTGGGTGTAAAAGTCTATCATTCAAATCACATATCAGATAAATATTTCAATGTAGATAAACTTGATAATGGATTTTATATAATTCGTTTTATTGATGCTAATGGCCATCATTTTTCTCTCAAATTCCAAAAGGAATAATGATTCTCTTTGTTCCAATATTCAGAACACTTACTTTTTTTGAGAATAGCAATCAAAACAAGGCAATTATTGTTCACTATTGAACGTCCATATTTTACACCGCACTCACAAAGACCTCATATCTCCCTCATTATACGATAACTACACATATGTTAAGAAAAGACTAATCCAAATATTTTCACTTTTTAGAACCATTACAAATTACTATATTTGTAGTCCAAATTAATAAATCAAAACTTTATGGAAAATTTAGACTCTATGAATTCTTTTTGGGATGAATACAGCCCACTTATGGTAGAATATGGAACTTCACTGCTTATGGCATTATTGGTTCTGCTCCTTGGTCTTTGGATTGCCAAAATGATTACAGGATCGATTAAAAAGATGATGTTAAAAAGTAAAATGGATGATTCTTTAGTTCCTTTTTTAACAAGCTTAGTTGGAACCATCTTAAAAATTTTAGTTGTAATTAGTGCTTTAGGCATGTTAGGAATCGAGATGACTTCTTTCATTGCTATTTTAGGAGCCGCGGGTTTAGCTATTGGTATGGCTTTATCTGGAACTCTACAAAACTTTGCTGGTGGTGTAATGCTTCTTATTTTCAAACCTTTTAAGGTTGGTGATTTTGTTGAAGCCCAAGGCCATATGGGTGTGGTTAAAGAAATTCAAATATTCAATACTATTCTTAATACTCCTGACAATAAGATTATCATTATTCCTAATGGTGGTTTAAGCACTGGTAGCATGACTAACTTTTCTACAATGGCTACTCGTCGTGTAGACTGGACTTTTGGTATTGCTTATGGTGATGACGTAGATAAAGCAGAAGCCGTTCTTCAAAAGCTAATCGATGCTGATAAGAGAATTTTAAAAGATCCTGTATCGTTTATCGCTGTTAGTGAATTAGCTGATAGCTCTGTTAATTTTGTGGTTAGAGCATGGGTAAACGCTGCTGATTATTGGGGTGTATATTTCGATATGAATAAAGCTGTTTATAAGACTTTCGACAAAGAAGGTTTAAGTATTCCTTTCCCACAAATGGATATTCATTTAGACAAATAAAATTATTATATAAATTTGAAAGAGTTAATCTGGTTTCTACCAATTAACTCTTTCATCGTTTAAACCCATTAAATCATTTATTATGGAAGAATTAAATAATATTGACGTTAACAAACTTAGTGATCAAGCTATGGCAATGGTCATGGAATATGGACCTAAATTACTATTGGCTTTAATAACGCTAATCATTGGACTTTGGATCATTAAAAAATTAGTAAAAGTAGTTTCTAAAGGAATGACGAAAGGAAAAGCTGATCAAACACTTACTCCTTTTGTGATTAATCTAGTAAGCTGGGCATTAAAACTCCTATTATTCCTTAGTGTAGCATCAATGATTGGAATTGAAACCACTTCATTTATTGCTATTTTCTCGGCAGCAACTTTAGCTATTGGTTTGGCTTTACAAGGAAGTTTATCCAACTTTGCAGGTGGAGTTATCCTTCTTATTTTCAAACCTTATAAGGTAACTGACTTAATAGAAGCTCAAGGACATTTAGGTGTGGTAAAAGAAATTCAAATCTTCAATACCATTCTTTTAAATCCTCAAAACAAAACTATTATTGTTCCTAATGGAGCAGTTGCTGGAAACAGTATTATCAACTACACCACAGAAGGTAAATTAAGAGTTGACTTAACTGCTGGAATATCTTACGAATCTAATATTAAAGATGCAAAAGATGTACTAATGAAAGCATTAATGGATGACCCTAAAGTACTAAAAGACCCTGCTCCATTTGTAGGAGTTAGTGAATTAGCAGACAGTTCAGTAAACTTTGCTGTTCGCCCTTGGGCAAATGTTGAAGACTATTGGGATGTTTATTTTGGTATCAACGAAAAAATAAAAATTGCTCTTGATGAAGCTGGAATTACTATTCCTTTCCCACAAGTGGATGTTCATTTTGACAAAGATGCTAAATAAGTAAGAAGCTAGAAGTAATTTGAATCTTTTACTTTTACTTCACAAATTATTATATAAAGAAGCCATCACAATCACGTGTTGGCTTCTTTGTTTTTCTTTACTTTGCAAAAAAAATAAAATGGGAACTTTTCTATTTAACGAAATCATATTTGGCCCTGTTTCAAGCAGAAGACTTGGGGTTTCATTAGGTATCAACTTATTACCTACCGATTATAAATTCTGTACCTTTAATTGTGTTTATTGTGAATGTGGCTGGACACTTAAAGCTGACAAAAAGATAAAACTTCCAACAACGGAAGAAGTTAAAATTGAGTTGGAAAAAGTTTTAGAAGAATATGCTGAGCAAGGAAAAGAAATTAACTCTATTACTTTCGCAGGAAACGGAGAACCTACTATACATCCTGATTTCGCACAAGTGATTGATGATACTATAGAGTTGAGAAACATGTGGATGCCTGAAGCAAATATTTCTGTTCTCTCCAATGCATCAATGCTCAATAAAACTAAAGTTACTGATGCTTTACAAAAGATAGATCAGAATATTTTAAAGCTCGATGCTGGAACTGAAGAAACTTATCGATTAATCAATATGGCTCAAGAGCATTTGAAATTCGATAAAATTGTAGAGTATTTAAAGAGTTTCGAAGGGAATTTAATCATTCAAACTTTGTTTATCAGAGGAAGTCATGATGGAAATCATTTTGATAACACAACTGAGAAAGAAGTTAAGGCCTGGTTAGAATTACTGGAAGAAATTCAACCACAATCTGTTATGCTTTATCCTATTGAAAGAGACACTCCAGCTGAAGGATTGGAAAAAGTAAGCCAAGAAACACTTGAAAAAATAGCAGCACAAGTAGAAGCTTTGGGAATTAAAACTGATGTTTATTAGATTTGAATGATTGAAGGAAAGAATGATTGAATAGAGGTTGGAAAGAAAGAAAGAAGGAAGGAATTAATGAGAGAATGTGTGAATGAGTGAATGGTTTAATAACTACAGTTTCTATTATTATATCACTCTCTAACTTATTTCATTCCATCACTTATTTCATTCCATCACTTATTAATTAAATCATTGCATTATAAATCCATTCAAGCAAAAGAAAGAACCAATGAAAAAAGTACTTGTAGATTCTATCCAATGCGAAAAGATTGGGAAAACAGTTTCTTCATTAGATTTCAAAGATAGCTTTTTGAAAAGAGAATTTTTAGACATTGATATATCTGATGACTTAAAAGCTGCGATGTATTATTATGCTGTTGGAATTTGCCATCAAACATATGAACTTGCAAATCCGGAACTGAATTTATTTGGCTGGGATTTTCTAGAATATGGCTTCCTCGATATTGCTAAGAATAAACCATCACTGTTAAGCTCGGATCACCTTGTCCAGCTCTCTCCTACTCAACTTGCTAATGAGATTAAACCTTTTTTCGCTCCTCAAAATATCCCAGAAGAATGTACTCTTGATAATTTGGAAGAGAGAACCAGATTATGGTTGAATATGGCTGAATTGATCAAGGATTCAGGACTTTCCCATATTGAGTTTATGCTGAAATCTGAAGGAAAAGCAGATTACTTTTATAAGGAATTGAGAATGGCTGAGGCTTATTCTGATCCTTTACAAAAGAAAACCAGCTTCCTTATGAAACTTTTAGAGGATGCCAGCTTGATTAAATTCCCCGAAAATGAGGAAATTATTCCTATTATGGATTATCATATGCAAAGGGTATTATTGCGGACAGGTTGTGTAGAAGTTTTAGATAGCGAGTTAAAATCAGCTTTACAAAATAGAATCCCATTACAAGATGATCAAGAACTTAGAGAAGCTTGTATTTCTGCAATGAAAATAATCGCTTTTGAATCTGGTTATTCCATTTTTAAGATGAACGATGTATTTTATACCATGGGACGTTCTTGTTGCAACGAACAAATGATTTGTCAAACCGGGAAATGTGAAAAATCGCCTTGTACCCTTTCTTTAGCAGTTGAACTAGAAAATCACAAACAATGTATTTTTGAAGCCACTTGCCATGGGAAAAATGACAAAGATTATAGACTGTACTGGCAACCTC
>JADGDY010000124.1 GCA_016744655.1 Bacteroidales bacterium
AGCTAATAACATAGAAAAACATCAGCATGGAGTATAACTTTAACGAAATTGAGAAAAAGTGGCAAGCCTATTGGGCAGAACACAAGACTTTTAAAGCAGAAATAAAAAAAGACAAGCCTAAATTTTATGTCTTAGATATGTTCCCTTATCCTTCTGGTGCTGGACTACATGTGGGGCATCCTCTAGGATATATTGCTTCTGATATTTATTCTCGTTATAAAAGAAATAAAGGGTTTAATGTATTGCATCCAATGGGATACGATGCTTATGGCCTTCCTGCTGAACAATATGCCATTCAAACTGGAACCCATCCTGCTGTAACAACCGAAAAGAATATTGCACGCTATCGTCAGCAACTCGACCAAATTGGATTTTCTTTCGATTGGGATAGAGAAGTGAGAACCTCAGACCCTCAATATTATAAATGGACTCAATGGACTTTTATTCAATTATTCCATTCTTATTTCAATAATGAAACGAATAAAGCTGATAAAATTGAGCATTTGGTTTCTAAATTTGAAACTGAAGGAAATACCAATGTGAACGCAGCAACTTCTCAAGAAGAAATCTTCACTGCTGAAGATTGGAAAGCAAAAACAGAATTTGAGCAACAAGAATTATTGATGAACTATCGATTAGCTTATTTGGCTAATACTACGGTGAATTGGTGTCCTGCTCTTGGTACTGTTTTAGCCAATGATGAAGTAAAAGAAGGATTATCAGAAAGAGGAGGGCATCCAGTAGAGAAACGTATGATGAAACAGTGGTTGCTTCGTATAACTGCTTATTCTCAGCGATTATTAGATGGTTTAAATACCATCGATTGGAGTGATTCTTTAAAAGAAACTCAAAAAAATTGGATTGGTCGTTCCGAAGGAGCTTCTGTAGAGTTTGAAGTAAAAGGAGTGGACGAGAAAATTGAAGTATTCACAACCCGCCCTGATACTTTGTTTGGAGCAACCTATATGGTTTTAGCTCCAGAGCACGAATTGGTAGCTCAAATCACAAGTGAGGAGCAAAAAGCTGAGGTTGAAGAATATGTTACTTGGGCTAAAAACCGTTCCGAAAGAGAGCGTATGTCTGAAGTAAAAACTGTAAGTGGTAAATTCACAGGTGGATATGGAATCAATCCTCTTACTGGTCAGGAAATTCCAATTTGGGTAGCCGATTATGTGTTGATGGGATACGGGACTGGTGCTATTATGGCTGTTCCTGCTCACGATACTAGAGATTTTGCCTTTGCCAAACATTTTGAGTTGCCCATTATTCAAGTGGTGAGCCAAGAAGGAGAAGAGCCAACCGACCCAGCAACTTGGGAAGATTCTTACGATTCTAAAGATGGAATTTCTATCAACTCGGGTTTCCTTACCGGAATGAAAACGAAAAAAGCTATTAAAGCTGCCATCCATAAAATGAAAGAAATGGGAATTGGCGAAGGCACTATTAATTATAGATTACGTGATGCTATTTTTAGCCGTCAAAGATATTGGGGAGAACCATTCCCAGTTTATTATAAGGATGGAATGCCTCAAACCTTAAATGAGGACCAACTTCCTTTAGAATTACCAGAGGTTGATAAATATCTTCCTACAGAGAGCGGTGAGCCACCATTGGCTCGTGCTACAAATTGGAAAACGGAGGAGGGCTATCAGTTAGAAACTAATACTATGCCTGGTTTTGCTGGTTCTAGTGCTTACTATTATCGCTATATGGATCCAAATAATCAGAATGAGTATTTCTCAAAAGAAGCTGTTGATTATTGGCAAAATGTAGATTTATATTTAGGTGGTGATGAACATGCTACTGGTCACTTACTCTATTCTCGTTTCTGGGGAATGTTCCTTTTCGATTTAGGTATGACAGTGAAAGCTGAGCCATTCCAGAAGTTGATTAACCAAGGTAAAATCCAAGGTCGCTCTAGCTTTGTGTATAGAGTAAATGGAACAAACAAGTATGTGAGTTATGGTTTGAGAAAAGAATACCAAACTACTCGTCTGCATGTAGATATCAGTTTCGTAAATAATGATGTATTAGATACAGAAGCTTTCAAAGCATGGAGAGCTGAGTATGCCGATGCAGAATTTATTTTAGAGGATGGTAAATACGTTTGTGGTTGGGAAGTGGAGAAAATGTCAAAGTCGAAATATAATGTTCAGAATCCTGACCATTTAATTGAGAAATATGGCGCAGATACTTTCCGTTTATATGAAATGTTCTTAGGCCCTCTAGAGAGTCATAAACCTTGGGATACCAATGGTATTGAAGGTGTTTTTCGTTTCATTCGTAAGTTTTGGAGATTGTTCCACAACGAGCAAAACGAGTTTGAGGTGAGCGATGCTGAGCCAACTAAACCTGAGTTAAAGATTCTTCATCAAACCATTAAAAAAGTAGCTGATGATATTGAGCGCTTCTCGTTTAATACTACTGTAAGCCAATTTATGATTTGTGCCAATGAGCTCACAGATTTAAAATGTAATAAGAAGGCTATTCTTGAGCCGCTTACCGTTTTAATTGCCAGTTACGCTCCTCATATTGCTGAAGAATTATGGCAGAACTTTGGACATACCGAAAGTATTTCTGATGCCGAATATCCTAAGTTTGTTGCAGAACATGTGGCTGAAAATAATTTCTCTTATCCTGTTTCTTTCAACGGAAAGATGAGATTTAAAATGGAACTTCCGGTAACTATGAATCCAAAGGAAGTAGAAGCTGCAGTAT
Source organism: Bacteroidales bacterium (assembly GCA_016744655.1). Classification (GTDB taxonomy): domain Bacteria; phylum Bacteroidota; class Bacteroidia; order Bacteroidales; family UBA12170; genus UBA12170. The sequence continues at coordinate 2,719 of JADGDY010000124.1, forward strand.
TAGAAAGCCCAGATGCCGAAAAATGGTTAGGTGGAAAAGCTCCTAAGAAAGTAATTGTAGTTCCTAAGCGAATTGTAAATATTGTGATATAGTTATTAATTATCACGCAAAAAGCCGCTAAGGCGCAAAATAAAAGAGATGTCATCGCTAATGCCGATGGCATCTCTTTTTATTTTGAGTCCTTGGAACAAACTAAGGGATTAATGCCCCGTGGTCACTGATACTGTCGAGGTGAAGGAGATTGAGGCCCTAGTTCCTGAAAAAATCAAAGCTTTATTATCAAGGACGCTATCCTTTCACTCTTCAAGGCTATCATCCTTTATATGATTCTATTCGAGCAAAGCCTTGAGTAAATAGAAAGGATTGAGGTCATAGGAGTTGGAAGACAAGTCTATAGAGCCATCTTAAATAATGATCTTTCTAATTAAAACAAACCAAAAGGTAACAAACTAAAAGGTAACAAACTAAAAGGTAACAAACCAAAAGGTAACATTAATATTGAAATACATATACTTTTTTTATATCTTTGTTTCAAATGGATTAAAAATGGAAGCACCTTTTATATTCGGAAAAATTGCGAATGAGAATAATTTCACTGATAGATTTGATGAGATTGAAAGACTGATAACTAATTTTAAATCAGGGATAAATACAACTATCATATCACCACGTAGATGGGGTAAGTCATCTCTCGTATTGAAAGCTGCGCAAAAACTTGAAGAAGAAAATACTACCATGAAAGTGTGTTTTATTGATGTGTTTGATTCAAGAACAGAGGAGCAGTTTTATCAATCATTTGCCAAGGAAATATTAAAGGTGACTGCTGGGAAACTTGAAGAAATTGGCAATTATGCAAAAATGTTTATCGGTAAATTACTTCCAAAGATATCTTTTAGTCCAGATAATATGCAGGATATTAGTTTGGCTTTGGATTGGCAAGAACTGAGAAAAGACCCAGGTGATATTCTCGACTTGGGAGAAAAAATAGCCAAAGAAAAAGGTATCAAACTTATTATTTGTTTGGATGAATTTCAAGGGATAGCAGATTACCCTAAATCTAAAGCATTTCAAAAACGAATGCGTTCTCGTTTTCAGAAACATCAAAATGTAAGTTATTGTTTGTATGGTAGCAAAAGACATATGATGATGGAGATATTCACCAAGCAATCAATGCCATTTTATAAATTTGGCGATTTAATGTTTTTAGAGAAAATATCTGTCGAAAATTGGATTCCTTTTATTCAGCAACATTTCGAAAATTCAAAAAAGAAGATTGGTAAGTCAGAAGCTGAGTTAATAGCCGATTTAGTGGAATGTCATCCTTATTATGTGCAGCAATTGGCGCAAATGAGCTGGCTAAGGACAAAGACAGCTTGCAAGAAATCGACAGTATTTGAAGCACATGATACTTTGATGATGCAACTATCTTTATTGTTTCAGAATATCACCAGTGATTTGTCGTTTACTCAACTTAATTTTCTTCATGCCATGCTTGCTGGAGAAACTAAAATGAGTTCCAAAAAGGTTTTGGACAAGTATCAATTAGGTACATCTGCGAATATTATGAAGATTAAAAAAGCATTAGCCAATAAAGAAATTTTAGACCTGTTTGCTAATGTGGTGAGTTTTACCGACCCTATATACAAAGCTTGGCTAACTAAGTATCATTTTAGAATTAGATAATTAGTAGCTGCAAGAAAACTCCGGTAACTTCGTTATGAACTTTCTGAAAACAGTCATCCTGACGGTTGCTATCAAGGCTTCTTGATTTTCAGAAAAACCAAACCCAGCCTAGCCGTCAGGCAGGTGATTGAGCCTGTCGAAATCGCAACAGTTTAAACCAACCATCAACTTTACTGGAGTGGATTTGTAATACCATTTAAATATCCGTATGATGGATAAACAAATTGAATTATATTTTTCTTAATTGAGAAATAAATTCATTGCATAGCCATAGCTACGGAAATCATTTCTTTTGAAAAGTAAGAGAAATAGAAACGATTTATATCAATCAATATGGTTTTTAAATGGTATAATCCATGGTTTTCGCTATACTTCAAGAAAATGATGATATAAAAAAAGCGGAATTCAATTCCGCTTTAGCATATATTGTTATGTTTGTTTTACTAAAACAAACCATCAATTAATTTCTCATCAGCGAAATTAGGAAGCGTTACCTTCAAATCAGGATTTACATCCATAGCGCGTTTGATAGCGAAAACAGCTTCTTCGTTTCTTGCCCAGCTTCTACGGCTAATTCCGTTGTTTACATCCCAGAAAAGCATATTTCTTAATCTTCGGTCGGAATCAGCAGAACCATCTAATAGCATTCCAAATCCGCCATTGATTACTTCACCCCATCCAACTCCACCACCATTGTGGATACTTACCCAAGTAGCTCCTCTAAAAGAATCACCAATCACATTTTGAATGGCCATATCAGCGGTGAATTTTGAACCGTCATAAATATTTGAGGTTTCGCGGAAAGGACTGTCGGTACCAGAAACGTCATGATGGTCACGACCAAGAACTACAGGAGCTGTAATTCTTCCCTCCTCAATAGCTTTGTTAAATGCTGCAGCAATTTTTATTCTTCCTTCTGCATCGGCATAGAGGATTCTAGCTTGAGAACCTACCACTAATTTGTTTTCTTGAGCTCCTTTAATCCATTGGATATTATCTGCCATTTGCCCTTGGATTTCCTTTGGACTATTGGCCATAATTTCAGCTAAAACTTCACTGGCGATTTGGTCGGTAGTTTCTAAATCCTTAGGGTCATTAGAAGTACAAACCCAGCGGAAAGGACCAAAACCATAGTCAAAGAACATAGGCCCCATAATATCTTGAACATAAGAAGGGTATTTGAAATCGATACCATTTTCTGCCATTACATCGGCACCAGCGCGGCTAGCTTCTAAAAGGAAAGCATTTCCATAATCGAAGAAATAAGTTCCACGAGCAGTGTGTTTATTCACAGCTGCAGCATGGCGACGTAAAGTTTCTTGAATCTTTTCTTTGAAAAGCTTAGGCTGTTTAGCCATCATCTCGTTTGACTCTTCATAACTCATATCAACTGGATAGTATCCTCCAGCCCAAGGATTGTGTAATGATGTTTGGTCGGAACCTAAGTCTACGAAGACCTCCTCCTCTGCAAATTTTTCCCACACATCAACAATGTTTCCTTGATATGCGATAGAAACTACTTCTTTATTTTCTTTGGCAGTTCTCACTCTGCTTACTAATTCATCTAAATCATCAATCAGTTCATCTACCCAGCCTTGAGAATGACGAGTATGTGTAGCTTTAGGATTGACTTCAGCTGTTACAGAAATAACTCCAGCAATATTACCAGCTTTTGGTTGAGCACCTGACATACCTCCTAAACCAGCAGTTAAGAAAAGTTTTCCGGCAAATGGATTTTCACCTTCTTTTGCCACTTTTCTGGCACCATTCATTACGGTAATAGTAGTTCCATGAACAATTCCCTGGGGTCCAATATACATAAAGGAACCGGCTGTCATTTGTCCATATTGTGAAACACCTAAGGCATTAAATTTTTCCCAATCGTCAGGTTGACTATAATTAGGAATCACCATTCCATTTGTAACTACAACTCTAGGAGCATCTTTATGAGATGGAAATAATCCCATTGGGTGACCTGAGAACATGGTTAAAGTTTGCTCATCCGTCATTGTTGCTAAATACTGCATGGTTAGCAAGTATTGAGCCCAATTTTGAAAAACAGCACCATTTCCACCATAAGTTATGAGTTCGTGAGGATGTTGTGCAACAGCATAATCCAAATTGTTCATAATCATGAGCATGATAGAAGCAGCTTGTTTGCTTTGATGTGGAAAATCATCGATATGACGAGCATGAATAGCATAATCAGGACGAAAACGGAACATGTAAATTCGACCATATTCTTTCAACTCCTCAGCAAATTCTGGAGCTAGAGTAGCATGATGTTGTTCAGGGAAATAGCGCAGTGCATTTTTTAGTGCAAGCTTTTTTTCTTCTGCTGTTAAAATTTCTTTACGAATAGGAGCATGATTAATGTCTTCTTCGTATTTCTTTACAGGAGGTAATTGTTCAGGAATACCTTGTAATATTTGTTGCTTAAATGTTGCTATTTCCATGTTAATCTTGTTTTGAAAATTTTTGCAAAGGTAAGCAATCAACTTCTATAAACGATGTGAGAAATACCTAATTTGATTAAAGAGAAATAGTTGTGTTTAATAAACCTGCTTATAATTCACTGCTTGAATATTCCAATATAAATCCCTATATTTGAGTAAATCTAAATCCCATATTATGAAAGGCATAGTATTCACTGAGTTTATAGAATTTGTTGAAGATAAATTTGGTTTCGAGATTAGTAATGATATCATTACAGAATCACAATTAAAATCTGGAGGAGTGTATACGGCTGTAGGTACTTACGATTTTCAAGAAATGTTGAACCTTCTTATCAGCTTACAATCAAAAACAAATATTCCTATTCCTGATCTGCTAGAAGTATTCGGAAAGCATTTATTTGGCCGTTTTGTAGAGCTCTATCCTGATTTTGTGAATAAATCGCTTGGCCTTTTTGGTTTTATAGAGAAGATTGATAACTATATTCATGTGGAAGTGAAGAAATTGTACCCAGATGCAGAGTTGCCAAAACTTTCAGTAAAAGCTAAGACCAAAGATGCCATGGTGATGGTATATAAATCGGAAAGGAAATTAGGGGATTTTGCATTAGGATTATTGAAGTCTGCTGCAGAGTTTTTTAATGAGCCAATGTCTATTAGTATGCAGCCTTTAGAAGAGGATGGTTCTGTTGTTCAATTTACACTAAATAGAATCGATGGCTGAAGAAGATCCTAAATATCAAGCAATAATACAGACTTTAAAACGAGAAAGGCTGGCAAGAAAAGCCGCTGAAAGAGTAATTGAGGAAAAAAGCAGTGAGATTTTTCGAGTCAATCAGGAATTGCTGGGCTTAAATCAAAACCTCGAAAAGAGAATTGATGAGCGTACTAAAGATATAGAGAAAAGCAATAAAGACTTAGGGATAGCCAAGAAAATTGCGGAGGAGGCCACTGCATCAAAATCTTTGTTTTTATCGAATATGAGTCACGAAATAAGAACTCCTCTAAATGGAATTATTGGTATCACCGAGTTGTTATTGCAAGACAAGTTGGACAAGAGAATTCTGAAGATGTTGAGTTCTATTAAATATTCAGCTGATAACCTAATTAAAATAATAAATGAAATACTTGACTTCTCAAAAATAGAAGCTGGGAAAACCGATTTCGAAAGAATCGATTTTAACCTGAAGCGTTTGCTTAATGAGTTGATGAGTAATTTAGATTTCGCAGCAAAAGCTAAAAAATTAGAACTTAGATTTGATATCAATGAAGGAGTACCAGACTTTGTAAATGGAGACCCCGTAAAATTGACACAAGTATTAACCAATTTAATTGGGAATGCTATTAAATTTACTGATTCAGGTTTTGTGAAACTTGTTGTAAATTCTGATAAACCAGAAGAGTATAAAGATATAGAAGGAATTTATTTCTCTGTAATTGATACTGGTGTTGGAATTCCATATGATAAATTGGAGAGTATTTTTGTAAGTTTTCAGCAAAGTGATTCTAGTACTACAAGAAAGTTTGGAGGAACAGGGCTGGGGCTTACTATCAGTAAAAACTTTGTGGAGCTACAAGGAGGAAAAATGTATGTGGAAAGTGAATTGGGAAAAGGTTCAAATTTCCAATTCGTGTATCCATGTAAGCCATTAAAGAGAAAAGCTAAAGAATATAATATGGCTGCCCAGGAGTATAAGTTCTCAAAGCTTGATATTAATATATTGCTGGTAGAAGATAATAAGTTGAATCAGTTTGTTGCTTCTCAGTTTCTAAATAAATGGGGAGCAAGGGTGGATATTGCAAATAATGGATTAGAGGCTTTACATTTTCTATCCAAGAAAAAATACCACCTGGTTTTAATGGATATACAAATGCCAGAAATGAATGGATTAGATGCTTCCATAGAAATTCGTAAGGAAAATACTATGGTATTACAAAAAGATATTCCAATCATTGCACTTACCGCGAATGCATTTCAAGATACCAAGCGTGAAATATTTCTTGCTGGGATGAATGCTTTTGTGTCGAAACCTTTGATACCAAAAGAACTTCACTTAAATATTAAAAACTTGATTTAGAAAGGGGAAAGATGAAATTTGAAGAGTTTAATCAAGAAGATATTTTACATTTATTCAACTGTATTTCTCAAGAAGTAGACCAATTGTTTTTTTTGGTAGATAATGCATTTAGAGTGCAATATATTAATAAGGCATTTAGTGAATATGTGAAGAAAGATATTTCTGAGATTATTGATAAGGAATTTGGTGAAGCTCTAGGCTGTTCCAATATGGAGAAGGATGAGAAAGGTTGTGCCTTTACAAGCTATTGTGGATATTGCGAAATACGTTCACACCTCCATAAGGTATTCGATAAGTCCTTGGAAAAAACAGAGTTTGAATTAGTCAGAGAATTTAAATTGCTTGATGAGGTTTTAGTGCGCCATCTCAAGTTTAAAATTATTCCATTGCAATTACATTTTAATAATTTTGCTTTAGTGATAATGGATGATGTTGGAGCTAGAACGCATAGTTAATTAAACGAATGATTCATAATCCGATTATTGCTTTTACATCATTCTATTTAAAAGCATTTCTTACTTTTGTATTCAAATTTTTAAAGCATGAAGTTTTTATATTTAGCTCTAGGCGGAGGTATTGGAACCATCCTCCGATATTTAGTTTCCATGTATTCCATAAAACATTTAGCATGGGGATTTCCCATGGGAACCTTACTGGTTAATCTAGTAGGGTCGTTTTTAATTGGATTTGCCTTTGTGTTTTTAGGCCGTGAACAGATTGCCTTAAATCTCCGTATATTTCTTTTTATTGGAATCTTTGGAAGCTTTACCACATTTAGTACTTATATGTTTGAGTCCTATGAATTTTTCAAACTTGGAGATATAAAAATGGCTTTGTCTTATATTGCCATCTCTAATGTTTTAGGACTGTTGATGGTTTATCTTGGCTTTGTCTTAGGAGAGTATTTCGAAAAGATAAATGCCTAATGTTTTCCCTAGAACCTCATTATAACTGGCGTAAAGTCTATACAGCTGAAGAAGATCCAAACTCACCGTTTTACGGTCGTGTTTATTCTGAATTTGAGTTTAAAAATGCCATTTATGATACTGTTATCCATCCTCAATGGGATGAGTTTGGTTCCTTAACTTTATACACAAAGATTCTATATGCTGATTATGACCAAGGATTTGTAATCATGGAGTTTATAGGAGAATGGAACGATTTGCTCTATAATGATATCATGTATTTGTATAGAAATGTGATTGAAGAATTGATTGAACAAGGAATCAATAAGTATATTTTAATTGGAGAAAATGTTCATGCTTTTCATGCCGATGACGATGCTTATTACGAAGAATGGTTCGACCAGATAGAAGATGGTTGGATGGTTGGACTTAATTTCTTTGAGCATAATATGTCAGAAATAGAACAAGCTCGTATCGACAATTATATTAGTTTTGAAGACGAATCGGAATTTGAAAACTGGAGAACTTTTCAACCAAAAAAGCTATTTGAAAAAATAGATAAAATGATGACCTATAGATTGGGAGAGTAAAATTAAACAAAATGAGAACACTGCAAATTAAAGTATTAGGACGAGTTCAGGGAGTTGGTTTTAGATTTTATACCAACAAAAGAGCTAATGAGTTTGAATTAAAAGGTTATGTAAAAAACATGACTGATGGCTCCGTCTACATAGAAGTCGAAGGTGAGGATTCTGCAATTAAAACATTTGTGGCATGGTGCGAGAGAGGTCCTGCTTGGTCGAGAGTTTCAGAATTGAAAATTTCAGAAATTCCGTTTGTGGGTTATGAGAAGTTTGAGATTAAATAGTGTTTGTCCATAATGTCCGATTTCTGCGTTATACTTGTACTGAAAACAAACATTTACAAAAGTAAACTTATTGTGTTCAGTCCTTCGCAAGCCTTGAACTTGAACATTCTGAATCAAACACCCACTTTATAGACAAACACTAAATAGAGCCTTTTACAGCATTTAATATCTCTCTCTTACCCGGAGGTCCAGGTTTCTTCTCAATTTTAAAACCACAACTTTTCATGGCTCGTTTAACTATGCCCTTTGTACTATAAGTACTCAAAACACTTTCGTTTTTCATACTAGAGAATATGTTTTCAAATACATCCGATGTCCAGAGTTTGGGCTCTAAATCAGGGTTAAATGCATCAAAATAAACCACATCAAACTCTGTTTTTGGAAGCTGATGCTCAAGAATAGAATCCTCGATTTTTTTAAATTTAAAATCTTTAGCTAATTCAGTGGTTTCATTCCAAGCTGACTGGTGAATTCTATCATATATTTCCTCAGAATCTGACTCGTTTTGCAATGTTGCATAGTTGAGTTGCCTCCAAATCTCTTCCTCAACAGGGAAGGCTTCTATGGCATAATAATTCACTTTTAGGTGGTGTTTTTTTGCATAAATCCAAGTGAGTAATACATTAAGCCCTGTTCCCATTCCAACCTCAAGTATTGAAATTGTATCAGCATTTTGAGTAATTCTTTCCAATCCATGTTTTATATAAACATGATTTGATTCTTGAATGGCTCCATGTGTGGAATGGTATTGCTCATTTTGTCCAATGAGTTCAATCGTATGTGAACCATCTTCACTTTTAATAATTCTTTTCTGATACATTTGGCAAAATAACGAAATCATTTCTAGTTTTAGGTCAATGAATATCGAATCTTAACAGAATGTTTGTGATTTATCAGTGCATTAAACTTGATTTGTCATAGGTTTTCCATTACTTTTGCCGTGTTATGATAAAAAAGGTTGCAGCACTTTTCTTTGCTTTATTTTATTTGCTTATTTCGGTGGGCTTTACGGTATCTATGCATCATTGCAGCGGTATGGGTGAAACCATATTTAGTATAGGTGAAGCAAAATCTTGTTGTTGTGGTGAACAGGAAGCAGACAATAGTTGTTGTTCCAATACGGATAAATTGGTGGTTTGGGAATCAGACCATCAAATTTCATCAACGTTTAATTATGAAATGAATGTTTCTTTTGAAGTGACTACACCACTGGTATTTTCATTTGAAGAACCTATTTTGGAAGACATAACACATCTCTTCTTAGACCTGCCTCCGCCTAGGATTCAGAAAATATTTCTTTTAATTCAACGATTTACGTTTTACGAATAATACTTTGTGCATTTTAATTTTTGAATGGATTTCCATCTATTCATATAAATTTTGTACAAATATTAATTTCAAAAAATGTAAAAATGAAGAATATAATTTCCGCATTGGCCATTGCAATTATTACCTTAGTGATGATAGTTCCTACCAATGTAAATGCTCAAAAACCTAGTTCCAAATCAATAGTTACTGACAGCCTTTTCGTTAGAGGAGTGTGTGGCAGTTGTAAAGATCGTATAGAGAACGCCGCCTTGATAAAAGGAGTAAAGAAAGTTTCATGGAATAAGAAAACACAATACTTAACTGTCACCTATAAGCCTTCAAAAATAAGTCTCAATAAGATTGAAGATGAAGTGGTGTTGGCCGGGCATGATACAAAAGACAAAAAAGCATTAGACAAAAACTATAACAAATTACCTGCATGTTGCGCCTATAGGTCAGGTATTGCTCCTCATTAATGAGGATAATAGTATTTATTTGTTCGTTTTTCTTTGTGTCGGGATTATTTGCGCAACAAAATCCTGTACTAAAAGGAAAAGTTACCGAACAAAATAGTGAAGCCTTGGTTGGTGCAAATATTTATTGGTTAGGGACTAATATTGGAGGAAGTTCCGATATCGATGGGCTTTTCGAAATAGAGGAGTCTGCAAAATCGAAAACTCTTATTATCAGTTTTACTGGTTTTGTTAATGATACCATTCTCATTAAAAATCAATCCTTTGTGGAAGTGGTTTTACAGTCCTCTGTTGAGTTGAACGAGGTGGAAGTAGCAGCCAGAGTAAAATCTACGAGTATCAATTTCATGGACCCCATTAAAGTAGAAACCATTGGAGAAGAAGAACTTTGCAAAGCTGCTTGTTGTAATTTGAGTGAGAGTTTTGAGACTAATCCTTCTGTTGATGCTTCCTTTACCGATGCTGTTACTGGTACACGCCAAATTCAGATGTTAGGATTGGCCGGCCCATATACTCAAATCACTCGTGAAAACATCCCCGATATTCGTGGTTTATCTGCTATTTTAGGATTAGAATATACTCCTGGTCCATGGGTGGAAAGTATCAGTTTGATAAAAGGAACTGGAACTGTGGTGAATGGTTATGAGAGCATTGCTGGGCAAATTGATGTGGCATTGAGAAAACCACAAACCATGGATAAGCTTTATGTCAATTTATTTGCAAATCAAGATGGACGACTAGAAGCAAATGTGAATTTAAAAACTATTTTGAATGACAAATGGTCTACTGCCTTATTGCTTCATGCTAAAAACAATAATAATCGTCATGATAAAAATGAAGATGGATTTATGGATATGCCCATCGGAACAAGTCTCATTGCATTAAATCGTTGGAATTATAATCATAATGGAATGGTTTGGGATTTTGGGATAAAAGGAACCATGATTGAACATCTTGCAGGACAGAGCAATTTTTATAAAAGTGATATTGGCTCCAATGAGATTTGGGGAATGCATACCAATACCAAAAGGGTAGAAGCTTGGAGTAAAACAGGTTTTGTTTTCCAAAACCAACCAAGCAAAAGTATGGGATTGCAACTGTCAGGAGTGTATCATGATTTTACCAGCGATTTCGGTTTAAGGAATTATGATGCCAAGCAACAAAGCTTTTATGCCAATTATATCTTTCAGAATTCTTTAGAAAATGATGCTCATATGTATAAGTTGGGTGCTAGTTTTGTTTATGACGATTATCAGCAAGAATTAGTTCAAACACTTTTTAATCATACGGAAATCATTCCTGGAGCTTTTGCTGAATATACTTATAACTGGAAAGAAAAATTGAATATCGTGGCAGGTTTGAGGGGAGACTATCATAATCACTATGGCTTTTTTATGACACCTCGTCTGCATTTAAGATATATGCTCACAGAGGATTTAGTATTACGAGCATCTGCAGGAAGAGGGCAAAGAACGGCTCAAATTATCTCCGAAAACCTTGGGATTTTGGCTAGTAATAGAGCCATTTTAGTAAACTCAGATGATAGTGATCATCCTTATGGCCTAGATGCAGAAGTAGCTTGGAATTTTGGTGTAAACCTATCTTATGAATTTGAATTGGATTATAGAACTGCTGTAATAAGTCTAGATGTTTATCGTACCCAATTCGAAAACCAAATTATAGTTGATTTGGATAATGATGTGCATCAGGTTCAATTCTATAATTTAGATGGAGAATCCTATTCTAACAGTTTTCAAGCTCAATTTGATTATGAACTAATAAATAGATTAGACCTTAGGTTGGCATATCGTTGGTACGATGTGAAAGCTACTTATGGAGATGAGTTAATGGACAAACCATATATTTCTGACCATCGAGCATTTGTGAATTTAGCCTATGAAACGCGAAATAGCTGGAAGTTTGATGCCACGGTTAATTGGCAAGGTCAAAAGAGATTACCCTCAACAATGGATAATCCGGTAGCTTACCAAAGGTCAAATGAGTCACCAGATTTCTTTTTATTAAATGCACAAATCACAAAGGTTTGGAACGAAAAATTCGATGTATATCTAGGAGCTGAGAATTTATTGGATTATAAACAATCTAATCCTATAATTGCTGCTGACCAACCATTTAGCGAAAATTTTGATGCGTCTATGGTTTGGGGGCCCATTTTTGGTAGAAATATCTATATCGGATTGAGATATCGTATTAATTAGAATTTCAAATCTGATTAAACAAAGCTGAGCATTATTAAATAGTGTTCAGCTTTTAAAGCTTTTGGTATATTCATTTGAATAGCTACTGATATATAC
>JADGDY010000125.1 GCA_016744655.1 Bacteroidales bacterium
GCAAAAGACATGTACGAACTCGTAAAACTTCTAAGAACCTATCCTGCTTGTCATTCCGCTTATCTTTTTGGCGAATGGATACACTTGGCCTCCTCTCAAAAAATTAATAAAGATGATTTGATTTCATTTTTAGAAAAGCATAAAATGGAACAAATTGAAATGACCAGCCTGAAAGCAGAAATTGAAGACAGTTTTATGGATTTAATGAGTGACAGAGAAAAATAGAAAGCGATGGAAAACAATAAAAAACAAGTCGTAGTAAAAGATTTGGTGAAGAAGTTTGGAAGCTTTGTTGCCAACGATCATCTCACTTTCGAAGTAAACAGCGGTGAAATATTTGGCTTTCTAGGAGCGAATGGAGCTGGAAAAACTACAGCCATAAAAATACTTTGCGGACTATCAGCTCCCACTTCGGGAGAAGTGAAAGTAGCAGGCTTCGATATTTATAAGCAGAGAGAACAGATAAAAAAGAGCATTGGTTATATGAGTCAGAAATTCTCTCTTTACGATGATTTGACTATAGCAGAAAATATTCGTTTTTACGGAGGAATCTATGGTTTAAATCGCCAGCAAATAAAATTAAAAACCAGCGATTATATGGATTCCTTGAGTTTGCATGAGTATGCAAGTTCGCGAGTGGAGGAGCTTCCTTTGGGCATCAAGCAAAAGCTTTCATTTATGGTAGCTATCTTACATGAGCCGCCAATAGTATTTCTCGATGAACCAACCGGAGGAGTTGACCCTTTAACACGTCGTCAGTTTTGGGAAATGATATATCAGGAAGCACAAAACGGTAAAACTATTTTCGTAACTACACATTATATGGATGAGGCCGAATACTGCCATCGCGTAAGTATTATGGTAGATGGGAAAATTGAAGCCCTTGATACACCAGCTGGTTTAAAAGAAAAATTTGGAGTGGATAGCGTAGAAAAAGTATTCATTAAACTAGCGAGAGGATAGTCATGAGGATATTTATTATAAAGGAGTTTTTACAGATTTTTCGCGATAAGAGGACCATGGTTATTCTTTTCGGTATTCCCATCGTTCAAATCCTACTTTTTGGTTTTGCGCTAAAAAATGACATTAAGAATGTGCAAATCTCTATTCTCGACCAAAGCAAAGATTTATATACTCAAGAATTAACTAATAAACTAGTCTCTTCGGGCTACTTCATTTTAAATAGCAATTTGCAGAATACAGATGAAATAGAGGGCATTTTCAAGAAGGGAAAAGTAAGAGAAGTTATCGTATTTGAACCTCAATTTGGTGAAAATTTAATAAAAGATGGAAGAGCTAATGTGCAAATTATTACTGATGCTTCAGATCCCAATACCGCTAATATGGTTTATAGTTATACACAAGCCATCATCAGTGATTATGTACAAGAAATAAATACGAGAAATGAAAAGCCTGTGATGATTATTCCTCAGTCTCAAATGCGATATAATCCAGAATTAGAATCAGTTTTTATGTTCGTTCCTGGTTTGATAACAATAGTATTAATGTTGGTTTCCGCTATGATGACCTCTATCTCAATCACCAGAGAAAAGGAATTGGGAACCATGGAAGTATTATTAGTCTCTCCAGTAAAGCCTTGGCAAATCATACTTGGGAAAGTATTGCCTTATGTATTTCTTTCTTTTATAAGTGCCATATTAATTCTTCTGATGAGCTATTTTGTTTTTCATATGCCATTCAGTGGTAGTTTGGTATTATTGCTTTCCTCTTCATTACTGTTTATTATTTTGGCTTTGGCATTAGGCTTGTTTATTTCTACAGTGTCTAAAACACAGCAAGTGGCCATGCTGCTGAGTATGTTTGCGCTTTTGTTGCCTACCATTTTGCTAAGTGGATTTATTTTCCCCATTAAAAATATGCCTTTAGCTCTGCAGTATTTTAGTCATTTGATGCCACCAAAATGGTTTGTTATCGTTATTAAAAATATAATGATTAAAGGAAATGGGATAGAATTAGTGTGGAAGGAATTATTGATACTTCTTGGAATGACCATGTTTTTTATTGTCTTAAGTATCAAGAAATTTAAAATTAGACTGGAGTAATATCGTTTTATGTTTTAATATAGATTATATTACTGATTAATAGTTGTTAATGTAGCTTTACATAAAGCTTTAATATAATAATGAATATCGACTAATGAAAACAATATTATACTTTATACAGAAAGAATTTTTACAAATTTTTCGGGATAAAATGATGCTGCCTATCATATTTGCCATTCCCATTATTCAGTTATTGGTTCTATCATATACCGCAACTTATGAGATAAAAAAAATTGATTTGGGCATAGTCGATTTAGATCGCTCTGTTACTTCAGCCAATTTGATTTCCAAATTTGAAGCCAGCCCTTTTTATATTTTAAAATTGGTGGAGCCAAACTATCAAGTTTTGGATGAAATGATGCAAGAGGGAGAGTTGGAACAAATCATTTATATTCCTCAGCATTTTGAGCAAGATTTATTAATTGAGAATAATACAACGGTGCAAGTAATTACCGATGCAATAAATGGAAGTGCGGCGAGTTTGATGAGTGCCTACAGTGTTCAGATTTTGGGTGGGTTTAATAAGGAGTTTCTCATTGAAGAGATGATGATTCCTTTAGGTTATCGACAAATAAATAATGAAGTGGCTTATTGGTATAATCCCGAATTGGATTATAAAACCTTTATGGTTCCTGGAATTTTAGTGTTGTTGGTTACCATCATTGGTTTGTTTTTATCTGCAATGAATATTGTAAAAGAAAAAGAAATAGGAACGATAGAGCAGCTTAATGTAACTCCTATTAAGAAATATCAATTTATCATTGGGAAACTAATGCCATTTTGGATTATTGCCATGTTCGATTTGGGCTTAGGTTTGATAATTGCAAAGTTTGTATTCGCAGTTCCAATGTTGGGTAGTATACCTTTGGTTATTGGAGTTGCAGGTATTTATTTAATTTTGGTGCTAGGAATTGGATTGTTTATCAGTACTTTGTCTGATACACAACAGCAATCCATGTTTATTTCATGGTTCTTTGTCATGATATTTATTCTTTTGAGTGGGTTATTTACACCCGTTGAAAATATGCCTCTTTGGGCACAAAAGCTTAATATTCTAAATCCTATAGCTTATTTTATTGAGTTTATGCGTTTGGTACTTCTCAAAGGTTCCAGTTTTATGGATGTTTGGAGAAATATTGTGTCGATCTCTATTTATGCCGTGGTAATGCTTGGTTTGGCTACTTTGCGTTATCGTAAGCATAGTTAGATATTTAGGCACTTTAGTTTTTTATACTATTATCCGGTATGATGGATAAATAAATTGAAATAAGCAAAGCGATTTATTCACTCCATTTAATTGAATATAATTTGAATAAATATATTTTTCTTAACTGAGAATTCAATTAATTGCATAACTTGGCTCTGTTATCAACGGGAGGCATGGCTACGGAATTGCTGTAGAAATCATGAGTTCCTAAAACTCAATTAACTCATGAAATAAACAATTTCTTTTGAATAGTAACAGAAATAGAAACGATTTATATCAATCAATATGGTTTTTAAATGGTATTACCTTGGTATTCTTTAACATCGTATTTTAATTCTAACCTATACTGTAGAATTTCAGTTTTTAAATAAAATCCGAGTTTGTTTATTTAATAGTTTGGAAATTATATTTTTATATACGCTAAAAAGTTTACCCGAAGTCAATCAGTTATTCCAAGCTCTTGTATTCTCTCAATCTCTTACATAATTCACCACAAATATATTCAAAGTTATATATGGTTTTTAATATTCTCCTTTTATTTCCAATCAATCAAAGGAGATTTATAATAATGAACATTCATTTCATCTAAATATTCAACTTGATTTGCCAATCGTTTTTTATAGTTTTTCCAATCTCTGTTTTCTTGAGTAGTCCAGCCTAATTCAGCATATCCTATGGCCCTTGGAAAAGCCAAATATTCAAGTTCCGAAATATTGCTAATTGTTTCACTCCATAGTGGAGCTTCAATTCCAAGGATGTTTTCAATAGGAATTTCTTCATAGTTTTCAGGTGACCAATTATAAGCTACATCTGTGGGGATATAGGCAGCCCAGTGTAAACCGTGTTTAGAGAGAGAATCATATTGCATATCTAAATAGGCTTTTTTAGCTGGTGACATGATGATTTTCATGCCTTTATCTTTTGCAGACTGCGCATTGTCTTTGCTTCTCCAAAATTGAGCAACAGAAGTATTATCCACATCAGCAGTAGCTATCTCATCCCAACCAATCATCTGTTTGCCATGTTGTTGAACCAGCTTTTCCACTTTATTTACAAAATAGATATAATCATCTTTCTTAGTGACATGGCTTTCATCACCACCGATATGAAAATATGGACTTGGTGAAAGTGCTGCAATTTCTCTAATTACATCATCAATAAACTGATAAACACTGTCTTTTCTAGTATCAAAAGTTGAAAAGCCAACATGAGTTCCAGTGTATAGTTCTATTTCTTTGCCATTGCCATTCAAGAATGGATAAGAAACTGAAGCTGCATTTGTATGTCCGGGCATATCAATCTCAGGTACAATCATCATGTGATGTGATGCTGCATAATTTACAATATCAGAATACTGCTCTTGAGTATAGAATCCTCCAGGTCCGCCTCCAACTTCAGTACTCCCTCCAACTTCTGTTAACTTGGGCCACGATTTAATCTCAATTCGCCAACCTTGATCATCACTCAAATGTAGATGCAAGGCATTGTATTTATAATACGATAGCACACCAATAAATTTCTTGACATCCTCAACACTAAAAAAGTGACGAGATACATCTAACATAGCTCCTCTATATTCAAATTGTGGTTCGTCTATTATCTTTCCACTAGGAATTACCCAAATAGGTGTGTTTGCAAGTGTATCAATACTTAACCTAGGGATTATCTGTCGCAAGGTTTGGATTCCCATAAAAATACCAGAAGCATTTTTTGCCGATAGTATTAATGAATCTGAAGTGATTTGAATCTGATAAGCTTCAGGTTTCGTATTTAACCCTTTAGATATTTTATTTATCACAATTATACCCTCTGCATCTTCACGATTTGTATTTATCGGTGTTATCAAACCTGTTTTATCTTCAATTTTATTTTGTAAGAAATGTGCAGCATCAAGAAATGCTTTATCTTCCACACAATTGATTTTCGTAAACTCATCCAAAGCAAAACCACCTCCAACTGAATGTATTTTTAAAGGTTTCGGAATGATATGTTCTGATTGTAAATCAGTTGCTGGGAAATTAATGATTCTATTATTGTTTGTTTGGCAAGAGACTAAAAACGATATACTTAAAAGAACGATAAGGTGTTTTACAACAAGTGATATTTTCATGATTCTGTGTTTGTGCTATATTTTAGCCCAAATATAGAATGATTTAGTTTTTAAATGTGAAGCAAATGAAAAATATTTAATTAATTCGATGATGATCAAACTTCTGAAATCAGAATTATTTCTATTAAGAATCTCCCAAATGTGAAAAGCCTTTCCAGATAATCTCTAAATCAGTGGTTGTTTTATAGTCTCGTGAATAGAGGAGGTTTAACCGAGATAGCGTGTCGTCACTTAAATCTTCTTTTGTAAAAGCATGCCCCGGATTTAATACACCTTTCTTAAGGTTAGGTAATTGTATATCTTGATTCATAGAACCTAAATAATATCCTACCCAAGTCTTTCTTGAGAACAATACACAGAAAATATTTTTAATAAAGCTAAATTTATCCTTTACCATCCAAATTATAATGGGCAATGTTAGAAGGAATAGTGAACTGAGTCCTATATCCATCAATCTTTTGTTTCTTTTATTCTGAGGTTTTGAAATACTGTCTACCTCAATCATAAACAGATCATCATGGGAGTTAATACTATTACTTCCTATGATGGCCATGCTTTCTTGTGGTGCGATTTTATAATCAACGCCTTGGTCCTGAAGTTGAATCATTTGGTCGATGATGTGCTGTGCAGATAAATCTTTGGCGCAAAATATAACTTCACCAATGCTATAAACTCTTATGATATCTTGAAGTTGAGCAGCTAAACCAATTACATTTTCTTGCTTTCTATCATTCTCGTCCAGCCCTACTAAACCAATAAAACTCGTTTGCTGTTTCATATTTCCTATTAAACCAGCTACTCTATTAGATTCTTCAATGGAACCAACAACGGCAATTCTATTTTTTCTAGCCTCCTCATTATTAAATGCTGAAACACCTGCCATTTGTAATACAAATCGATATCCCGAAAGAGAAATAAAGCCCCAAAACGTTCCAGCAATAATAATTGCTCTACTATATCGATAATTATCAGGAATTAAGGCATACATCACCAAAATGGTAATAATACCAAAGAATAATCCTTTTACTAATTTAGGAACTTGATAGGGTTTATCATATCCTCCAGTCAGTAAGACTCCTCCTAATAGAATAACTATATAAATAGGGACGATATAAAGCAAATAAAGGGGAGGGTAATAACCACCAGTAGGAATAAGCCAAGTCTGTTCCCAATACTGTTTGATGAAATAAAATCCTAAATATAGTATTCCAGCATCTAATACTGGCATCATTATCTTTGTTATAAGACGTTTGGCTATAGAAGCTCCAGCTCTCATGTAAATGGCAAAGTTTATCAGTAATGAAAACAAGCTGGCATAGCGAAGGCTAAAATGTTTCTTGGCAAAGATGACCATGGCCTGATAGAAAGTGAAAACATAGCTCACACTGGCTTTTTTTGTGCTTTCACCTTTATAATGGATGATTCTAGTTTCTGGGAAATAATAGTTTTTATATCCTCCCAAAGTAATTCTATACGACAAATCAATATCCTCACCATACATAAAGAAAGTCTCGTCAAGCAAGCCAACTTTATCGAGTGTCTTTTTACGCATCAACATAAAAGCCCCAGAGAGCACTTCTATTTCATTGGTATCCTCTTTATCTAAATATCCCAAATGATATTTTCCAAAAGTCTTTGATTTAGGAAAAAGTGAGGCCAGACCAAAAATCTTATAAAATGCTACAGCAGGAGTGGGGAGTCCTCGTTTCGATTCGGGAAGGAAATTCCCATTACCATCCACCATTTTTACTCCTAATCCACCAGCATCAGTGTGTTCATCCATAAAATCAACCACCTTCTTAAAGGTCATTTCTTCAACTATCGTATCTGGATTAAGTAATAAAACATATTCTCCCTTACTTTGCTTAATAGCTTGATTATTAGCCACGGAGAATCCAGGATTATCTTTATTAGCAATAACTAATACCTCAGGGAATTTCTCCCTAACCATTTCAACAGATTGGTCCACTGAGTTATTGTCTACCATCCATACTTCAGCATCAACATGTTGAATGGCTTTACGCACAGAATTCAAACATTGCTCTAGAAAATGCTTGACATTATAATTGACAATAATAACAGATAACTTCATTTGATTTTATTGGGAGCCCAAAATTAATATATTCTGTGAATTGACGAATAAAAAAAAGAACATCAAATGCATATATTTTAACTTATTCACAAGCTTTGAATAAACGTTGAAAACATTCCTTTTATTCTTTGAAAAATTAATAATACTAGGTTGACTATTATATTATCTTTGCCGCGTAAAAAATGTTCATCTTAAAGCAACAAAAATGATTCTATTTTTCTATAAATCAGACGAAAAAAAAATAGTGGCAGTTGGAGCCCAACAAGCTTTCTCTGAAGAGAATATGCAAAAACTTAGCTGGTTATTTGGCGAGGCTAAATTTTTAGACCATGAAGGAGTTTCAGGTTACTTTGTAGGTCCAAGAAAAGAAATGATAACACCTTGGAGTACCAATGCTGTAGAGATTACTCAGAATATGGGTTTAGAAGGTGTAGAGAGAATTGAGGAATTCTTTGTTGCAGAACAAGAAAAAGACACAAACTTCGATCCAATGCTTCAAGCATTATATAACGAACTAGATCAGGAAATCTTTAATATTGAGAAAAAGCCCGAACCAGTTGAGTTTATAATGGATGTGGCTGCCTATAATGAAGTAGAAGGTTTGGCATTAAGTAAAGAAGAAGTCAGTTATTTAGATGATATTTCTATCAAATTAGGTAGAAAATTGACTGATAGCGAAGTATATGGGTTTGCTCAAGTAAATTCTGAACATTGCCGCCACAAAATTTTTAACGGTACATTTATTATCAATGGTGTAGAAATGAAAGATAGTCTTTTTGCTCTGATTAAAAAGACTTCTAAAATGAACCCAAATCGTTTGGTTTCTGCCTATAAAGATAATGTTGCTTTTGTTTTAGGACCTAAAGCTGAACAATTTGCGCCTGCTAATCAGGATGTTGCTGATTATTTCCAGATTAAAGAGATGGATGCTATTATCTCCTTAAAAGCTGAAACTCATAATTTCCCAACTACAGTAGAGCCTTTTAATGGTGCTGCTACTGGAACTGGTGGAGAAATTAGAGATAGAATGGCTGGTGGAAAAGGTAGTGTGCCTATAGCCGGAACTGCAGTTTATATGACCAGTTACTCTCGCTCTGAGGAGGGCAGAAGCTGGGAAAAAGCAACCAAGCCAAGACCTTGGTTATACCAAACTCCAGAAGAAATTCTTATTAAAGCTTCAAATGGAGCCAGTGATTTTGGTAATAAGTTCGGACAGCCATTAATTTGTGGTTCTGTTCTTACTTTTGAACATTTTGAAGAAGAAAAGAAATATGGGTTTGATAAGGTAATTATGATGGCAGGTGGTATTGGCTATGGTAAATTACCCGACGCTCAAAAAGATATTCCTCAAGAAGGGGATGCCATTGTGATTTTAGGTGGCGATAATTATAGAATTGGAATGGGCGGTGGTGCCGTATCTTCAGTAGCTACTGGTGAATTCAATAATAGTATTGAGTTAAATGCTGTTCAGCGTGCCAATCCAGAAATGCAGAAAAGAACATTCAATGCCATTAGAGCGATGGTGGAAACGGATGTAAATCCTGTGGTTTCTATTCATGACCATGGTGCTGGAGGACATTTAAATTGTCTTTCAGAATTGGTTGAAGAAAGTGGTGGAATCATAGAAGTAGGTAAACTTCCTGTGGGTGACCCAACTTTATCTGCTAAAGAAATTATCGGAAACGAATCTCAAGAAAGAATGGGGATGGTGATGCATCCTGAAGATATAGAAAAGCTGAGTAAGATAGCTGAAAGAGAAAGAAGCCCGATGTATGTGGTTGGAAAAGCTACAACAGATAAGCGATTTGTTTTTGATACAGAAGGTAGAAAACCGATTAATATGGACTTGGAGGATTTCTTCGGAAAACCACCTAAAACAGTATTGGAAGATGTAGTTGAGGATTCTAAATTTGAAGGTATAGACTATAATACTTCAGTCTTAAAGACTTATGTAGAACAAGTATTGCAGTTAGAAGCAGTGGCGAGTAAGGATTGGTTAACTAACAAAGTTGACCGTTCTGTTACTGGAAAAATTGCCAAGCAACAATGTGCTGGTGAATTACAGCTTCCATTAAATAATGTGGGTGTAGTTACCATCGATTATCAAGGAGAAAGAGGAATAGCAACTTCGATAGGGCATGCTCCAGTTGCTGCAATGGTAGATGCGGAAAGAGGTTCTCAGTTGAGTATTGCCGAAGCTTTAACCAATTTAATTTGGGCTCCAGTTGAAGATGGTTTAAAAGGAGTTTCCTTAAGTGCCAATTGGATGTGGCCTGCAAAAAATGCTGGTGAGAATGCTCGTTTATTCTCTGCTGTAAAAGCAGTTAGTGATTTTGCCATTGAACTGGGAGTGAATATTCCAACTGGAAAAGATTCACTTTCTATGACTCAAAAGTATTCCGACGATGTGGTTTATAGCCCAGGTACAGTCATTATTTCTTCTGTTGGTGAAGTGAAAGATGTGAAAAAGGTAGTTGAACCTGTACTATCATTAGACTCCTCTAAGTCTTTGTATTATATCGATTTATCATCTTATGATAAGAAGCTAGGTGGTTCGTCATTTGCTCAGGTTATCAATAAAGTTGGTGATGATGCTCCTGGTGTAAAGGATGCTGCTTATTTTAAGAAAGCATTCCAAACCATTCAAGATTTAATCATGGAGGATGCTATTGTTGCTGGTCATGATATTTCAGCAGGTGGATTAATCACTGCATTATTGGAAATGAATTTTGCCAATACTAAAGGTGGATTAAATGTTGACCTTTCTAAATGTGAAGAAACAGATATCATT
Organism: Bacteroidales bacterium; assembly: GCA_016744655.1. Lineage (GTDB taxonomy): Bacteria > Bacteroidota > Bacteroidia > Bacteroidales > UBA12170 > UBA12170. The sequence continues at coordinate 10,264 of JADGDY010000125.1, forward strand.
AAGTTATTATTCTCAGAGAATCCTTCTATTTTAGTTCAAGCCAATAATAACGAAGAGTTTAAATCTAGATTGGATGCCAATCAAGTAAATTATGTGGAGATTGGGCAAGTTACTGAAGCCAGAGAATTAAACATAAAGCATAATAATGATGAATATAGCTTCGATATTGATGCCATGCGCGATTTATGGTTCAAGACATCTTATTTACTGGATCGTAAGCAAAGTGGTGAGGAATTAGCAAAAGAACGTTTCGAGAATTATAAGTTGAACAAGTTATCTTATCAATTCAATGATAGCTTTGAAGGTAGTTTCGAGCAATTTGGTTTACAAAGAAGTAGAAAAGAAGCCTCTATAGCCAAAGCAGCCATTATCCGTGAAAAAGGAGTAAACGGTGATAGAGAAATGGCTTGGTCATTACATCAGGCCGGTTTCGATGTGAAAGACATTCACATGACCGACCTCATTGCAGGAAGAGAAAATTTAGAGGATGTTCAAATGATAGTTTTCGTTGGTGGATTCTCAAACTCCGATGTATTAGGTTCTGCCAAAGGTTGGGCGGGAGCATTTAAGTATAACGATAAAGCTAAGTCGGCTCTCGATAATTTCTTTGCCCGTAAAGATACATTGAGCTTGGGTATCTGTAATGGATGTCAGTTAATGGTGGAACTAGGCTTAGTTTATCCTGAGCATAAAGAACAACCAAAAATGCTACACAATGCATCACATAAATTTGAATCAGGTTTCTTAAATGTAGATATTCAAGAAAACAATTCGGTGATGTTGAAATCATTGGCAGGCAATAAAATGGGAATTTGGGTTGCACATGGGGAAGGTAAATTCCAGATGCCAAAAGCAGAAGGAGAATATGCCATTCCTGTAAAATATAGTGCTGCTAATTACCCTGCAAACCCTAATGGTTCCGATTTTGATATCGCAGCTATTTGTAGCAAAGATGGTCGTCATTTAGCCATGATGCCACACTTAGAGAGAGCCATTTATCCTTGGCAATGGGCACATTACCCAGCTGAGAGAAAAGACAAAATCACACCTTGGTTAGAAGCTTTTGTAAATGCTCGTAAATGGGTGGAAACACAGAAATAGAAAATTGTAGTTCTTAAAAGAACTGTTCCTAATAAAAGCAAAAGCCAGACTCGAAAGAATCTGGCTTTTTTTGCCAATAAACTATTTCTCTTCAATATAATTGATTAATTCGGCTTTTACTTGTCCAACTTTAATTGGAGCTTCAACTTTTACGGGGATATTTCTGCCATCATCGCTCACCCATATTTTTATCGTTTGATTGCTTTTGAATATGGTTCCTTCAATTACTTTGGTACTAATACGATAGCAATTAAAACTCATTTTTTCATTTAACTCAATCATCTCCTTACCTTCATAGCGAATGGGAATGTTATATAATTGACCATCCACTATTATTTTAAATATATACTCTTCACCCATCGTAGCGTTTTCGAAATTTAGTAGACGTGCATAATAGCAAGCGGTTTGCAGATCGAAAATATCAGACTGCCATTTAAGCATTTTGGTAAGAGAGGTATTGTTTGAATTACTCAAATTCATGATGATTTCACCCTTCTCAGGTTTAAACCAAGTTTCATTATTAACAACATAAGAGCCTTCCGATGTGTTTCTTTGGTAATAAATAGATTGGAAGTTTTCTTTATTTACAATGCTTTGAAAAGTATCTCTTACTCTATAAATCCAATCATATTTTGCCAAGCTATTGCCATAACTTTTAAATTGAAAACACTTATCAGTTTCGTCTTTAGTTTGCTCAATAACAAAATTTACTTCCCCAGCTTGAATTTCAATAATTCCCCATTTATAGATGGCAGCATAGGTGCCAATTTCACCTTGACTAAAAGGATAATTCTCTAATCTCGAGATTTGTGCAAATATCGAGGAAAAGCAAAATGTAAAGATAAAAAACAGTATCAATCTCATATTTGAATAATTACTGCAAATATAGATAATTAGCCAAATACAGCTTGATATTTCTGGATTCTAAGGGACCATATGTTAAACTTAAAATAATGATTGCATAATTCACTAAAACGATTTAGTTTTGTCGGAGTGAAAAAGAAAAAAATAACATTATCAGTGATTGCTGAGGAGTTGAAGGTGTCTAAGACACTGGTGTCTTTGGTTTTAAATGGTAAGGGCGATGCTTCTGCAATAAATAAAGCCACTCAGGAAAAGGTAATCAATAAAGCAAGAGAACTAAACTATAAACCAAACCAGGTAGCTCGTGGTCTTCGTATGGGAACCACCAAAACTATTGGATTGTTAGTAGCCGATATATCCAATCCGTTTTTTGCAAGAATCACACGAACTATCGAACACTATGCAGAAGAGGAGGGTTTCAGTTTAATAGTTTGCAGCTCTGATGAGGAACAAGAACGTGAAAAAAGATTAGTTAGAATGCTATTAGATCGACAAGTGGATGGCGTTATCATGACATCTACATTAAGTCAACCTGAAGATTTAGATGCATTATTTCCAAATCAATTCCCGTTGGTATTATTTGATAGATATTTGGACCAATCCAAGAAAAATTTTGTTGGAGTGGATAATGTTTCTGCTACTAAAGAAGCCGTCAATCATTTTATTGAAAATGGTCACAAAAACATTGGATTTCTCACTCTAACGCCAAGCTATATTAGCACCCTTCGTGATAGAAGAAAAGGTTATATGGAGTCTTTGAAAGAGCATGGAATATCTCCTAATGAGGATTATATTATTGAAGTAGACTACAATTTAATTAAGGAAAAGGAATATTCTCAAATAAAAGAGTTTGTTCAAAGCAATAAAGAGATTTCAGCCATTTTTACTACAAATAACCACTTAGCTGTCGCTTGTCTTGAGGCGCTTAAGGAATTAAAATTAAAAATCCCAGAAGATATTTCCATCATAACTTTCGACGATGTTGAACTCTTTCAATATACATCACCAGCATTATCTACAATTGCTCAACCTCTAGCAGATATTGGGCAAAAAGCTGTTTCAATTTTGATGGATGAAATTAAAAGCTCTGCTGATATACAAAAGACAGAAATATTACAAACCAAATTAATCATACGTGAATCTTAATTATATGATGTTTAAAAGAATATTCATAATCACTTTATTACTATGGAGCATTTTAGCCAATGCACAAGTGGAAATATCTGGAATTATTACATCCGATGCTGATCAAAAACCAGTACCATTTGTGAATATAATTGGACTGGAATCTAAGCTAGGTGGTAGCTCCGATATGGATGGTAAATTCACCATCATTGTTGGTGAATCCGAATCCCACCTCATATTTTCTGCTATTGGATTTCAGCAGGACACTATTGCCATAACAAACAATCCTTTGAATGTTGAATTACATCCCATGTCATTAAACCTCGATGAGGTAGTAGTAACTGCGCTTGGGATTGAAAGAGAGAAGAAATCCTTGGGCTATGCCATGACCGAAGTAAAAGGAGAAGATTTGGTGAAGTCTAACGACGTTAGTGTCATTAATAAATTAAGCGGTAAGGTAGCCGGACTAAAGATTACTTCAACTAATGGTGGTGCTGGAACCTCAAGTCGTATCATATTACGAGGAAATAATTCTATTACTGGTGATAATCAGGCGTTAATAGTTGTTGATGGTGTTCCTATTAATAATAGCACTAATAGCAATTCAGGAGCAGAATGGGGAGGGCGCGACTATGGAAATGGAGTGTCAGATATCAATGCAGACGATATTGAAAGTATTTCAGTATTAAAAGGAGCTAGTGCTTCAGCACTTTATGGTTCACAAGCCATGGATGGAGTCATTTTAATCACCACCAAAAAAGGAAAAGCTGGAAAAAAGATAGGAGTTAGTTTTAGTACCAATACTTCCATCGACCAAGCTTATATTCTTTATGACTTACAAAATACTTATGGTGCGGGTAGAAATGGAAAATTCGAAGGTGCTTGGGATATAAACGCTAGTGGCACACCTGTATTTAATCCAACTTACGATTTTAGCAAAGGTAGCTGGGGACCAAAAATGGAAGGTCAGAAAATTGTAGATTGGGATGGGAAAGAAACTACATTTTCGCCACAAGAAGATAACTATAAAGACTATTTCGATATTGGAGTAACCACTAATAATTCAATAGGAATCGATGGAGGTTTTAAAAACATGACCTATCGTTTTTCGGTTGCCAATATTGCAACAAAGGATATCATTCCTGGTTTGACTTATAACAGAACCAATGTGGGGCTTAATATTTCAGCTACCATCCTCAAGAAATTAAAGTTGAATACTTATTTCAACTTCGTGAACAGCAAAGTAAACGATAGACCTGGTTTATCAGATGCTCATGACAATCCAAATAGAAATTATATTCACATGCCTCGTCATATATC
>JADGDY010000126.1:0-3752 GCA_016744655.1 Bacteroidales bacterium
GATGAATTGCATAGCAATTATCAAGATGATGACAATGCTCGCATTCGTCAGCATCCCGCCTTGAGTACTTAAAGCTTTAGATATTCATTTACCTGGAGCTTTTTTTGTTTTAAGCCACTGCACAGAAATTTGTCGAAATACAAATAAAGGTTCAAGCCTTGATGAATTGCATAGCAATTATCAAGATGATGACAATGCTCGCATTCGTCAGCATCCCGCCTTGAGTACTTAAAGCTTCAGATATTCATTTATCTGGAGCTTTTTTTGCTTAAATTTGAGAGATGTTCTACACTTATATCCTATACTCTCAATCCTTAGATATCTTTTACAAAGGATCTACAAATAACATCGAAGACAGAATCCTCAGACATAATAAAGGACTAGAAAGTTTCACATCAAAAGGAATTCCTTGGAACTTATTATGGTACACCAAAAAGTCATCAAAAAGCGAAGCCTATAGGCTAGAAATGAAGTTAAAAAACCTTAGTAGAGAAAGATTAATAAGGTTTATCAAAAAATATAAAGATGATATTATTGATATAAAAATGATTATAACTTTAAGTAATAGAATTTGTAAGAAGCCATTATAGGTTAATCATATGAAAAAGACATATTTGATTAGTTCAAGCCTTGATGAATTGCATATTAATTTCACAATACAGACTAAGTTCATATTCTTTTGCATCATACTTTGAGAATAAAAAAAGCTCCAATCCCATAAGAATTGAAGCTTTTATATGATTTATTAAAGCTTAGTACTCAACAATAACTCTATGTTTGTTATGGCTTTTATAATAAACCTTGCTATTTCTAAACATGGTAAAACTTAATGCCAAATAGAAAACATGAGTTTCGAAGTTTTCATAAGGTTTCACATCCACACCATCAATTTTCTCTATAAAATCAGCATTATGGAATGGAGTAAGATAGTACTTAAATTTTAAGTTAGCTCCATAAGGAAACTGAAAACCTACAAATACAGAATGGTAATAGGTTGGAACTCTATCACTGAACCACACGTTGAATTTCCCGGTTTTTACTTCATTTTCGAATGTCTTTTCTTTATAGTTAAATGGCAATTCGAATTCATATCCGCCATAAACAAAGAAAGAATTCATATTTCCTAATTTAAATCCAATTGGAATACCTAGGTCGTAAACACGATATTTTTTCTTCACCTGTGTGGAATTGTCTTTGGCAATAAAACCTACGTTTCGAACATTCAATCCAAAAAACATTCCAACATGATCTCCAAAGTCGACATTCCCTAATCCTTGAACATTAAACCAAGGAGAAAAACGAACAATATTTTGAGGAGCAGGCAGGTCTCCTGTATTAATTTCTGCTAAAGATAAAATAAGCTCTCCGCTAGTGGTTGTGTAAAACTTCTGGGCAAATAGACCATGCGCCATTAAGCCTATTAATAGGGTAAATAGTAATTTTCTCATGATGATCGTTTTATTGATTTGATTTATTTTAAGACGAATAATCGATGATAAAGTTACTAAATAAATTCTATCTATAGTAATTGTTCATTAGGATCCCAATAAACCTCTTTGAGATTAGTAATTTGATCGCCTTCTACTTTAACACCTTCACTTACTAACAAATCTTTCATGAGGTTTTCTTGTCCAAAATGATGCTTGCCCGAAAGTACTCCTGCTCGATTTACAACCCTATGTGCAGGCACATCTTGTTGATGACTGCCATTCATAGCCCAACCTACCATTCTCGCGCTTCTCGCTGCACCCAAATACTTGGCAATGGCTCCATAACTAGTCACACGCCCATATGGAATGAGTTTTGCTACTTGATAGACTTTATCAAAAAAACTGGGCTCCTCTATTTTAGTCATCCGAAGGAAGTTTTTCTAATTCATTAGAATAATACGCTTCATCTAAAGAGAATAATGCGTAATTAATCGGAATACCTTTTGCTAGATATTGCTTTTCGTAATAAGTTTGAATCTTTGGTGCGTCACCTTCATAATCTGATTGATACAAATCGTAAGAATGAAATTCTAGAGGAAGCTTAAAATAATTAATCACCTCCATTGTATAGTCAAACAATTCTCTGCTGTCTGTTTTAATATGAATTAGTCCTCCAGGTCTTAGTATCTGACGATAGAGGTTGAGAAAACGAGGTGACGAGAGTCTTCTTTTCTCATATTTTGGTTGAGGATCGGAAAAAGTAAGCCAAATCTCATCCACTTCATTGGGTCCAAAAAAATTAAGAATTTGCTCGATTTTAGTCCTGATAAATGCAACATTTCCCAAGCCAGCATCCACAGCATCGGTTGCACCACGCCACATTCTAGCTCCTTTTAAATCTACTCCAATAAAGTTTTTATCGGGATATTTTTGGGCTAAACCAACTGCATATTCACCTTTGCCACAACCCAATTCTAAAACTATAGGATTGTCATTCTTAAAAAAATCCTTTCTCCACTTTCCTTTCAATGGAAAACCTGCCACCACCTCATGCCAATAAGGTTGAAAAAACAATGGATTTTCAGCATTTTCTGCGAATTGTATTAGTTTCTTTCGAGCCATCTTCTAATTTTTCTGCAAATATATAATCTTCAGTAAACAAAAAAAAGCAATACGACCTGAGTCATATTGCTTTTTAATCTACTTTAAAATTCCCTACTTAGTTACTATCCATAAACCAAGTGTTTGAAAAATAAAGCTCAAATACGAGGCTTGAGAAGCCATAAAAATCAAGGAGTTTACATTAGTAAATGACTGTTTTTATGGCGAGCATAACGAAGTAGTTGACTTTATAGACATACACTATTTAGTCTCTACTAAAGGAATCTCCAATGCCAATTCAGCATTGATTAAGGCATTTATTTTGTTATCAATTTGGAAGAAGCGAGTAGCTTTAGAAGGAGATATCACCTTCTTAAACTTCTTATAATACTTCATTTCTAATTTAGCAACGGCCTGTTTTAGCTTAATGTTTCGCGTCATTAACTCATCAGCTTTTACATCATCCAATTTACTATAGCTTTCTGCATATTCTTTAATAATTTTGATACGTTCAGTTTGCAACTTGTATTCTTCTGATGAAAACTCTTCATATAAAGGCCAGAAAACAGCTGCTTCAGCATCAGTAAATACCATATTGGCTGCTACTGCTGCTTTTTTCTCTGTTTTAAGAACTGCTCTTTCTACTTCTATGATGTCATCAACAGATTGACTCCAAGCTGGAGCAATAAACATGGCCATCATTAATGCAAATAATAATTTTTTCATTCGATCGTTTTTAATTGTTTATAATGTGATTAAAATTCCTTTTTTAGTTGTTCAACCCAAGTTTCAACACTAGCTTGAACATTACCAGCTTGATTTTCGAAATCTAAAGGAAGCCCAACAAAAACACCATTTCTTAGCGCTTGCGACTGATCAAAGATATAGCCTTCATTTGGAGTAAACCCAATAACTTTCCCTCCTCTAGCTTCTAGAAAATCAGCCATAACACCAATAGCATCGACAAAGTTATCAGGATAGCCCTTCTGATCTCCTGCTCCATAAATAGCAAAGGTTTTGCCTTCTAGTGAATTCTCTTCTACGCTTGGTAAAAACTCATCCCAATAGTTTGGTAATTCACCATCCCACCAAGTTGGCACGCCTAAGATAAACTGACTAAATTTCTCAAAATCATCTTCAGTAGCTTCTTCAACATTAACAGCTTCTACTGCTTCTTCACCATAGGCTTTAAGAATTGTTGCTGCTGCACTACTTGTGTTC
>JADGDY010000126.1:3762-14403 GCA_016744655.1 Bacteroidales bacterium
TATTCTTAGTATTAAAACTATAAAATAATCCTATTTTGCTCATAATATTATCTCCAAATTTAGTAATTTAATAATTCTCTTGATGCATCTAAAATTCTTTTTGCATTCGGAAGAATTGCATTTTCAAGAATTCTATTAAAACCCACTGGGGTAAACTCAGCCCCTACTCGTTTTACCGGTGCATCTAAAAACTCAAAAGCATCAGCCGAAATCTGAGCAGCAACTTCACCACCAAATCCACCGAATACCTTATCCTCATGAACCACTAAAACTCTATTTGTTTTCTTCACACTTTTCAAAATTCCTTCTTTATCGAGAGGAAGTAATGAACGTAAATCTAAAACCTCCACATTGGCACCATCTTCTTTTTGCAAGAGATCAGCTACCTCTATACTCATAGGCAAAGTATTTCCATAGGTGATAATGGTCATATCGCTTCCTTCTCTTCTAATTCTGGATTTACCAAAAGGAACCTCAAAATCATCTGGGCAATATGCCTCAGCTTTAGGATCATTATATAATGCTTTAGGCTCCATGAATATTGTAATTCCTTTTGAACGTATTGATGTCCTTAACAAACCTGCAGCATCATCAGCAAAAGCAGGATAAACTACTCTAATACCTGGAAATGTGGTTAAACTTCCTTCAATATTTTGAGAATGGTATAAACCTCCTCCAATATATCCTCCAGAAGCCAATCTTATGGTCATATTTGGGACAAACTTACCGTTTGAACGATAGTAATCATGAGAAGAATCCACTAATTGCTCCATGGCAGGCCAGAAATAATCAGCAAATTCAGCTCCTTCAACTACGATTCTGATATCATCATTAAAACGACTCATACCATTAGCGGTACCTACAATAAAATCCTCGGCAATAGGAGCATTAAATACTCTCTTTATTCCAAACTCCTGTTGTAAACCTTTAGAAACATTAAAGATTCCACCTTTATCTTTATTGGCCATATCCTGTCCCCAAATAAAAGTATCTGGATTGTTTCGGAATTCTGATTTTAAAGTTTCATTCAAAGCAGTAATCAGCTTAATCTTATCGCCAGAATTTTTTTCATGTAATCCTTCAGGATATTTTTCGCTCACCATTGGTTCTGGTGTTACAAAATCGTGAATAGAATCTGGACTAGGATCTTTTGCAGTGATAGCTGCTCTATGTGCTTTTTTTACAGCTTTGTCAGCTTTTTCTTCAATGGCTTTTAACTCATCTTCCGACAATCTTTTGTAGCGGGTGAGCATTCTCTTATACTTTGCTAAAGGATCATATTCCTTTACATAGTTTCTTTCATGCTCATCTCTATATAATAAATGATCATCGGAATTGGAGTGAGAGCCCATTCTCACACAGTTGGCATGCAGAATCACTGGATTTCCTGTTTCCAAAGCATGTTGCTTTGCCTCATCCATGGCATTCATTGAATCAAATACATCTTTACCATTACAATGGATCAAATGCAAATTTTTATATCCGCTGAAATTATCAATTACTTTTCTATTGGCTGTTTGGTCTTTTTTAGGAACAGAAATTCCGTATCCATTATCTTGAATCACAAAAATTACTGGAAGCTGTTCTCTATCGGCACCAGTTATAGCCTCATAAACATAACCTTCTGAAACAGAACTTTCTCCTTGAGAACTAATTGCTACAGCCTTTTCTCCGTATGTTTTAATGGCACGTGCAACACCAACTGCATGCAAAGTATGATTACCTGTACAAGATGAAACATTTTCAATATTCCATTCGGGCTTTGCAAAGTGATTAGACATGTGACGCCCACCAGAGCTAGGATCATCAGCTTTAGAAATACCATTTAAGATAATTTCTGTTTCCGTCATTCCAGCCGAAATAGCGGTTAACATATCTCTATAATATGGGAAAAGGTAATCCTTTTTCTTTTCGAATATCTGACCGATGGCCAATTGAATTCCATCATGTCCCGCATAAGGAGCGTGATAAGACCATCCAAGAGCTTGTTTTAAATAATTAGGAGCTTTTTCATCTAATTTTCGCCCTAAATACATTAGATAATACCAATTTTCTAATGTTTCCTTAGGGGTATTCTTAATACTGTATTTTTTATTTGTCATTTTAATCTGTTTAATTCAAATCGTTGTAAAATTTAAACTTGTTGTTATCTAGCGATAAATTGTTGATGCAAATTTACAAATAAGTTTTAATTTAGATTTGGTTTAAATAAGCTTAAATGAGTCAAATTGCTCTATTTAAGAAGATTTAACTAGAATTTAAATCAATTCCTGTAAACAGATTTTTTCAAGAAGTTCAGATTTCATCATGATTCTATGACACATAGCATCTGACAGCAAAAAAAAAGCTGTCAGCATCTAATAAAAAACTGTTAAAATTTAGGGGTCGTTGAATCTTTGGCGTCGAATTTGTGTTAGAGGTATTTAAAATATATAAATAACCATCAATTTGGTTATTTTTGCACTACAAAGACATTTTTTAATGACAAAAATTTATCAGAATCATACATCAGAACAACTAGTTAAGGCTGTTGTTGACGGAATGAAAGAGCTAAAAGCACAGGAAATAACAACCATTGACTTAAGAAATATCCCTACAGCTATATGTGATTTTTATGTAATATGCCACGGTGGTTCAAATACGCAGGTGGAATCAATCGCAGAATCAGTGGGGAAGGAAGCTAAAAACCAGCTAGACGACAGACCATTACACGTTGAAGGGGCTCAAGCTGCAGAGTGGATTTTAATGGATTATGTTGACGTAGTTGTTCATGTTTTTCAAGAGACTAGCCGTAGATTTTACAATTTAGAGGGCCTATGGGCTGATGCTGAAATAAGTACTGTACAAGAAAGTATGACAAAATAACCTAGACAGAATGGCAGATAACAACAATAATACAAAACCAAAGAATCCATTAAATACAGGGGGTAAACCTGGCAAACCAAAATTCAATTTTTATTGGATTTATGGTATAATGGCCGTCATCTTTATTGCCTTGACATTCTTTGGCAACGACACCATCTCTAAAGATACTGACTGGGGAGAAGTGAAAATAATGTTGAACAATGGTGATGTGGATAAAATCATATTGGTCAATAAAGAAGTAGCTGAGATTTATATCAAAGAAGATAAAAAATCGACCTACGATATAAAGTCTGAAGGCAGTGGTTTAACTAAGAAAGCTGATTTTTCCTATCAAATAGGGAGTATTGAAACTTTCGAAAAAAGAGTTCAAGAGGCCCAAAAGAATGTTCAAGAGCCCATATTTGTTAGAAACGAAACTCGTCAAGATTGGGGTAAGGATATATTCGGTTGGGTATTTCCTATTCTGCTTTTAGTTGGAGTTTGGTTCTTTATTATGAGAATGATGAGTCGTGGCGGTGCCGGAGGAGGCCAAATATTTAATATTGGCAAATCAAAAGCACAACTCTTCGATAAAGAAAGCTCAGTATCGGTTAACTTTAAAGATGTAGCCGGTTTAAAAGAAGCAAAAGTTGAGGTGATGGAAATTGTAGATTTCCTTAAGAAACCTAAGAAATATACAGAACTTGGTGGAAAAATACCAAAAGGCGCCCTACTCGTAGGCCCTCCAGGTACTGGTAAAACTCTTCTAGCAAAAGCCGTTGCCGGTGAAGCTAAAGTACCATTTTTCTCACTTTCAGGATCTGATTTTGTGGAGATGTTTGTAGGTGTTGGAGCTTCTCGAGTTCGTGACCTCTTCAAGCAAGCCAAAGAAAAAGCACCATGTATTATCTTTATTGATGAAATTGATGCCATTGGTAGAGCAAGAGGAAAAAATGCCATGACTGGCGCTAACGATGAAAGAGAAAACACTCTAAATCAGCTTTTGACTGAAATGGATGGTTTTGGCAGCAATGCAGGTGTTATTATTCTTGCAGCAACCAATAGAGCCGACATTTTAGACAAAGCTTTATTAAGAGCTGGCCGATTCGATAGACAAATACATGTTGAACTTCCTGAACTGGAAGAAAGAAGAGCCATTTTTGAAGTACACACCAAACCTTTAAAAATAGGTACCAAAGTTGACATCGACATGTTAGCTAAACAAACGCCTGGTTTTTCTGGAGCTGATATTGCTAATGTTTGTAATGAAGCCGCATTAATTGCTGCTCGTCAAGATAAAGTTAAAATTGAAAAGCAAGATTTCTTTGATGCTATTGATAGGATAATTGGTGGATTAGAGAAGAGAAGTAAAATCATCAATAAGCACGAGAAAGAAGTCATTGCTTATCACGAATCAGGTCACGCTACAGTAAGCTGGTTGTTAGAGCATGCTCATCCATTGGTGAAAGTTACTATAGTTCCTCGTGGAAAAGCACTCGGTGCAGCATGGTATGTTCCAGAAGAAAGGCAGATTACTACTGCAGAACAGATGGCAGACGAGATGTGTGCTACATTAGGAGGTAGAGCTGCTGAGCAAATCATTTTCAATAAAGTATCTACTGGTGCTTTAAACGATTTAGAAAAAGTAAGCAAACAAGCATTTAATATGGTAGCTTTCTTTGGCTTGAACGACAAGCTAGGAAACATTTCATATTATGACTCCTCAGGACAACAAGAATATCAATTCCAAAAGCCTTATAGTGAAAAAACTGCTCAGGTAATTGATTTTGAAGTCAGCAAACTAATTGAAGATGCTTATAAAAGAGCTTTAGATCTTTTAGAAAAAAACAAAGATAAATTATCTGAATTGGCCAAAGTTTTAATGGACAAAGAAGTTATTTTCAGAGAAGACTTAGAAAAAATATTCGGTACTCGTTCTTGGGACGAAGGAAAAGACCATCTTCAAATCAATAGAGGAAATGACGATGAAACAGAAACTACTGAAGAATCTTCTAAAGAAAAAACAGTAGACATAAAGGCTGAAAAAGCAGTAGAAGAAAAAGCATAAAGATTAAAAGATGGATGAAATTACTTCAAGGGAAAAGATTCTAAAGGAAGTTAGAAATGGTTTAATGACCAAATTAGACAACCCTTATGTATCGGTGAATTTGGAGAAACCAATAATGCAACCTCTTGAGGATTCTATCGATTTACAATTTGCCCAAGAGCTTTCTGCCCTAGGTGGTAAGTTTATCTTTTGTGAAAATGAAAAAGAATTGACCGATATTCTCTCCTTATTAATTAAGGAAGAGAATATCGGTCCTTTATTTTGTAAACATCCAGATTTACAGAAAAATCTAGAGGAGGCTAAAATTGATTATCTTTCTAAAGATGAAGATTTAAAAAACTGCAAATCAGGATTAACAGAATGTGAGTTTTTAATTGCAAGGTTTGGTTCTGCTTTAATGTCATCATCTCTAAGCTCCGGGAGAAAGTTATATAGTTGGCCAGAAGTTCATCTGATTGTGGCTTACGCTTCACAATTAGTCCCTGAAATTAGTGATGCTATTATTGGAATGCGTGAGCGTTACAATGGCATTCTTCCTTCTATGATGACCATGATCACCGGAGCCAGCAGAACTGCAGATATTGAAAAAACTTTGGTCATGGGTGCTCATGGACCAAAAGAACTATTCGTGTTTTTTATTGACGATTTAATGGAATAATTTGAAAAATTTAATCACTAGAGCATTAGCAGGAGCCGTTTTTGTTTCCCTTGTTATAGGAAGCATTCTCTATCACCCCATAGCTGTTTTTATTGTATTCTTTGCTTTTAACATTATTGCACTTTTCGAATTTACTCGAATGTTCAAAAATCAAGGGACACATATTCAAACCAGTTCAGTATTGTTTATGGGTAGCTTAATTTACCTTCTTATTGGTTCCTACGCCAATGGCTGGATTGAAGCACATGTTTTATATGGAATCATTCCTCTAGTATTTATCTTTTTCATTAGCTCTTTATTCCAAAGAGCCGAAAAACCATTCGACGATTTGGGAATAAAAGTTCTGTCAATAATTTATATTGCCATCCCTTTCGGACTATTCAATATTGTAGCCAATATGGGTATGGTTGGAGATAGTCAAACCGAACCATTATTGCTCATTAGTTTCTTTGTTTTGGTTTGGTCGAGCGATACTTTTGCTTATTTGAGCGGAATTACCTTCGGAAAACACAAACTTTTCGAAAGAATTTCACCAAAAAAATCTTGGGAAGGAAGCATAGGAGGAGCTATTGCAACAATGATTATTGCATGGTTCATTGGTTACTATTCTGGAATTTTCACTCCTTGGATTTGGGTTATCATCGCGCTATTTACCGTAATAACAGCAACTTTGGGCGATTTAGTGGAAAGCATGCTCAAACGCCAGACAAAAGTAAAAGATAGTGGAAATATTATGCCAGGGCATGGTGGGATATTAGATCGCTTTGATGCTGCTATATTTTCTATTCCTTTTTACGTATTTTTACTATATTTGCTCGCTTAGCCGAAACGAATGAAACTCCATAGAGAAGGAAAAAAAATAATACGAAATTCATTTTTTATTGTAGCATTGCTTGCTTTTGCATTGTTATTTATTGGACCACATATCTGGTGGTATCAAGTACCTATTAGTATAGCAGCTATTGTATTTTATATTTTAATTGTTCGATTTTTTCGAGTTCCCAATAGAGAATTTATTTTTAAAGATGGCCATGTTATTTCTCCCGCCGATGGCAAAATTGTAATCGTTCAAGAAGTTTTTGAGGATGAATATATCAAAGAGAAATGTTTGCAAATTAGTGTTTTCATGTCTCCTTATAATGTTCACATCAATTGGTTTCCTTTCAAAGGAAAAGTAAGATACTACAAATATCATCCTGGTAAATATCTTGTTGCTTGGCACCCTAAATCATCTCTTTTAAACGAACGTACTTCTGTTTGTATAGAGAATGAAAACAAGCAGCTAGTTATGCTTAGACAGATTGCTGGAGCAGTTGCTCGTAGAATAGTTTGTTATGCAGAAGCTGGACAAGAAGTAAATCAGAATGATGAAGTTGGCTTTATTAAATTTGGTAGTCGTGTAGATGTTTACCTCCCTATTTCTGCAAAACCTTTAGTTTCTGTTGATCAGAAAGTAGTAGGCGGAAGAACAGTACTCGCTAAGTTTTAATTCCTTTTCACTTTTCTAACATTTTAGTTGAAACACCTGAGGTGAATTTTATTAAATTTGCTATCCATGAATTCCAGAAAATCTTATATCGAAAAACTCGTAGAACAAGGCGAGCATCAAACACAAGACTTTAAATTTGAAGTCTCTGATTCGAAAAAGATTGCCCGAACTTTATCTGCATTTTCAAATACCGATGGTGGAAGACTTTTAATAGGTGTGAAAGACAATGGAGCTTTAGCTGGAATTCGTTCAGAGGAAGAGTTCCACATGCTTCAAGCTGCAGCACAAATGTATTGCAAACCTGAGGTTCCTCTAGAGTTTAAAGAGTGGAATATTGGAGGCAAACAAATACTTGAAGTAACTATTCATAAAACTGAAAATGATTTAGTGACTGCTCCAGATAAAAATGGTGTTTTCAAAGTATTTGTGCGATTAGCCGATCAGAACATACTCGCCAATGGCATCTTTATTCAGGCTTGGAACCAAAGAAAAGAAGCTAGACCAGTAAAGATTTCGTATACTGATATAGAAAAGGAATTCTTATCTCATATAGAGAAGATGCAAGCTATCAGCTGGAGTCAGTTAAAGAAACATTTAAAACTGAGTCCCAAAAAACTTAATCAGTTGGTTCTCGACTTTCTACTTTTAGAAGTCATCGATCTCGATATTTCAGAAAAAGGCTACTTTTATAAATTAAATAATAAACAAATAGATCAGTATGAAGCTACAAAGTAACGGCTTAAAGAAAGAACAAAAGTTAAAATTCCCAGTGAAGTTTGATCTAAAAGTGATCATGACTACACAGGAAAAGGATCAACTGAATATTGATCTCTTAGAACCTGTTCTAAATAATTTAAATATTACCTTTGGAAAATGGACACATAAACCAAGTGGAAAAGGAACCTATACCAGTTATTCAGTAAGTGTTCGCATCTTAAGTCAAGAAATTTTGACACAATTGTATAATGATTTAAAAACAGTTCCAGGAGTAAAAATGGCATTATAATGATTAAGATCGAAGAAATCAGTAAGCAATTTGGAGACTTTACAGCTCTAAACAAACTCAGTCTTCATATAAAAAAAGGCGAGTTCTATAGTCTGTTAGGCCCAAATGGAGCCGGAAAAACAACTTGCATCAATATTATATCCAATATCACTAAAGCCAGTAGCGGCCATGTGGAAATTGCTGGTTTCAACAGTCAAAATCAAAATCAAGAAATCAAAAAAGTCATTGGAGTTATTCCTCAAGAAATAGCTTTATATGAAGATCTTTCCGCTTTTGAAAACCTCAAATTTTGGGGAAAAATAAATCAAGTAAAATCGAATATCCTTAATGAAAAAATCATGGAAATTCTAAAATTCTTAGATTTATACGATAATAGAAATCAAAAGATAAACTCCTATAGTGGAGGAATGAAGAGGAGAATAAATATTGCTGCTGCCTTGCTCCACGATCCCGACATTCTATTTATGGACGAACCTACTGTGGGTATAGATCCTCAAAGTAGATTATTTACCTACGAGATATTCGAGAAGCTGCATCAGCAAGGAAAAACTATATTCTACACCAGCCATAACATGGAAGAAGTGGAAAGGCTTTCCGATAGAATAGGTATTATTGATCATGGACAGCTCATAGCTGAAGGAAGTCAGAAAGATCTAAAGGAACAATTAAAAATGGAAGAAACCATTATGATTAGTTTCGAGAAGAATGTAGACGAAGCCCTACTCTCCAACTCAATTATCTTGTCCAACTCCTACTACTTTAAAAATCAACAATTATATGTCTCCTCAAAAAGTGCGAATGAGGATTTAGTTCATCTATTACAATCTTTTGCTAAAAACGATTTACAAGTGAGTCAAATTGAAATTCAGAAAGTAAATTTAGAGATGATATTTTTAAAACTAACTGGAAGTAAATTGAGAGACTGATATGTTCGAAATAGCTAAAAAAGATTTATTACAATCGTTTAAAGACAAAAAAGGACTACTGCTCTCCTTTCTGTTACCTATTGTTCTGATAGCTCTGTTCTCGCTGGTTTATGGTGGATTTCAAAGCTCATCTAAAGATAGGGCACAGCGTTTATTATTCTGCGATGATGATCAGTCTGAAATGAGTAAGAATTTACAAGCAGAATTAGAAGCCGAAAAAGGACTTATCCTAAGCATTAAACCTTTAGTTGAAGCCGAAAATTTGGTAATCAATGGAGAATTTCCTTCTGCCCTATTAGTTTATAAAGGATTTGAGGATTCTATCAATCAAAGCAAATCAGCTCCGGTGGAATTTATTTATGATGAATCACGAGAATTAGAAATGGGTTTAACCCAGAAAGCTTTAATGTCAACATTAATGCCATTTCTAGGACAACAAGGAAGTAAAAGTCAAGTACATTCTTTTATCGATGATAAATATGGTGATGAGATGCCAGAGGAAATGATCGCTGAAATTCATGATGATATAGAACAACAATTTGAACCTGATCAAGAAGAGTCAAGTATTGGAACCAGTACGATAGAATCACGAGCCGTATCGGTAAAAGAAGACATGCCATGGGGTTTAATTCAAGCCTTTGCTGGAACATCCGTTATGATGCTTCTCTTTAGCATAACCGGAATGGGTAGCTCCATCATCAAAGAACGAGATTCAGGTACTTTAAAAAGAATCCTCTACTCTCCAATTAAACCTTGGGAAATTATCTTAGGGAAGTTCAGTAGCGGATTCGTGTTTGCTATGATACAAATGAGCATTCTAGTAGCTTTTGCTTGGCTGGCTTTTGGTCTTGATATCTTTAGAAATTTCTCTGGCCTTCTATTACTGGTTTTCGCTACAGCAATGGCAGTTAGTGGTTTTGGAATTTTAATTGCCTCTCTAGCAAAAAGCCAAAAACAAGTGGAAAGTTTGAGTTTAATTATCATATTGGTTATGTCAGCCTTAGGAGGTAGTATGATGCCTTTATTTCTATTCCCTGAGATTATAAAAACCGTAGCACATTTCACAATAAATTATTGGGCTATAGATGGATTTTATGATGTTTTAGGTAGAGATGTTGGAATCAGTGGAATCCTACAAAACACATTAGTTCTGCTTCTATTTTCTATTTTCAGTAGCTTAGCTGCAATTTTTGTTTTCACTAAACGACTTAAAAAAGATTATTAATATGTTATTCATCATTTCTCCTGCTAAAACTTTAGATTATAATAGTCCAATATCGACTGAAGGCCAATCAGATATTCCTTTCCTTAAAGAAAGTAAACAATTGGTAAGAGTTTTAAAGAAATACAAAGCTGATGATATTGCGCAGCTGATGGGTGTAAGTGCAAAAATAGCCTACTTGAATTATGATAGATTTGCACAATGGAAAGCGCCATTTACTGAAGGCGAATCTCGTCAGGCTCTTTATGCATTTAAGGGGGAAGTTTATAATGGTTTAGATGCTTATTCACTATCTCAGGAAAATGCAGATTATGCCCAAAGCCATATGAGGATGCTCTCCGGTTTATATGGTATTTTAAGACCATATGATATGATTCTTCCATATCGACTGGAAATGGGAACTAAACTACAGACAGATAAATTTAAAA